>JAOAIO010000030.1 GCA_026414665.1 Azovibrio sp. | reverse complement strand
AGATTACACCGACCCTCGAAGCCTTCATGGCGCGCGTCCACCCCGATGACCGGGCGCGCGTCCAAAGCGCGGTCAATGCGAGCCTGCGCCAAGATGTTCCCTACCAGGTCGAGCACCGCCTCGTGCGCCCCGATGGCACGCTGCGCGTCGTGCAAGAGCGCGGCCGGGTGGAGCGCGATGCCGACGGCAATCCGGTGCGCATGGTCGGCACCGTGCACGACATCACGCGCGAACAGGAAGCGCAGCTGGGCAGCCAGCTGGCCGAGGCCGTGTTCGTCTCCACCTTGCAACCCATCGTCGTCACCGACGTGGAGGGTAAGGTGGTCAAGGCCAACCCCGCCTTTTGCCAGCTCGCCGGCTATGAACTCGACGAGATCGTCGGCCGCTCGGTCGGCAGCATCATGCAGTCCGGGCAGCAAGGGCCGGCGTTCTATGCCCAGCTTTGGCAGTGTCTCGGCCAGGAGGGGCACTGGGAGGGCGAAGTCTGGAACCGGCGCCGCAGCGGCGAAGTCGTGCCGCAGTGGCTGGCGATAACCGCGATCCGCAACCCGGCCGGGGAGACGGAGCGCTATGTCGGCATCTACATGGATATCACCGAGCACAAGCGGCGCGAAGAGCACATGTGGCGGGCCGCCAACTACGATCACCTGACCGGGCTGCCGAATCGGATGCTGCTGCAAGACCGGCTCAAGGCCGCCTCGGCGCGGGCTCGGCGCCAAGGCACGCGGCTTGGCGTGCTGTTCATNGACCTCGATCACTTCAAGGCGGTCAACGACACCTATGGCCACCGCGCCGGCGATACCTTGCTCCAAGAAGTGGCGCGGCGCATGGCCGCCTGCGTGCGCGCCGACGATACCCTGGCGCGCATCGCCGGGGACGAATTCGTGGCGCTTTTGCAAAACTTGAGTAGCCCCGAGCAGGCCGAGCAAATCGCCGCCAAACTGCGCGATGCCGCGACCTTGCCCGTAGACCTGGACGGGCAGTGGGTGAGCGTGTCGTGCAGCATCGGCTATACCCTTTTCCCCGATGACGACCCCGAGGGCGAGCGTCTCATCGATCGGGCGGATCGGGCCATGTACCGGGTCAAGCAAGGCGGGCGCAATGGCATCGCCCGCTGCGATGCGGAGCATGAATCATGCGCGTAGGCTTTATCGGTCTGGGCGCCATGGGCTTACCCATGGCGCGGCATCTGGCGGCGGCGGGGCACGCGCTGCATGTCTGGGCGCGGCGTCCCGAGGCCCTCGCGCCGCTCGCCGACCTGGCGCCGCAGGTGGCGGCGAGCCCAGCGGCGCTCGCGGCGGCGTGCGAGGCGGTGATCAGCATCGTCACCGCCGATGCCGATGTCAGCGGCCTCGTGCAGGGCGATAGCGGGCTCTTGCTGGGAGCCCGGCCCGGCTTCGTGCACGTCGATATGAGCACCATCGGTCCCGACACGGCGCGGCGGCTCGCGGCCGCCTACCAAGCCAAGGGTGCGGATTTCATCGATGCGCCGGTGTCTGGCGGGGCCCAGGGCGCCGCCGCGGCTACCTTGGCGATCATGGTCGGCGGCGAGACGGCCGCCCTGGAGCGGGTGCGGCCGCTCTTGGCCTGTCTTGGCACGCGCATCGTGCATGTCGGCGCCAGTGGCGCCGGGCAGGTCGCCAAGGCTTGCAATCAAATGGTCATGGTGGCCGCCATTGAAGCGGTGGCCGAAGCGCTGCACCTGGCGGCTGCCGCCGGCGTCGATCCGGCCCGGGTGCAGGCGGCGCTGGCCGGCGGTTCCGCCGCCAGCCGCGTGCTGGAGGTAATGGGCGAGCGCATGGTGCGGCGCGATTTCGCCGCCGGGGTCGAAGCGCGCCTGCATCACAAGGATTTCGGCATCATCTTGCGCCAGGCCTTTGCCTTGGGGGTGCCGCTGCCGCTCATGGCGCAAGTCGCACAGCAGCTCAACGCCCTCATGGGCCAGGGCTGGGGCAAGGCCGACACCGCCGCCTTGCTCAAGGTGCTCGAACAGACGGCGGGGCGGTCGGACTAGGCCGCGTTCCGCGGCTTTTCACTCCGGCGCTTGCTGGCCGTAGGTTTGAAAGCGCCGGATGACTTCGGCCATTTCGGCGGCATCGAGCAGCACCGGCTGACCGAGCTGGCAGGCGCGCCAGTACTGCTCGCACAGCGCTTCAAGTTCGATGCCCAGGGAGAGCGCCTCGCGCAAGTCGCGTCCGAATACCACCATGCCGTGGTTGGCGAGTAGGCAGGCCGAGCGCTCGGCGAGCGCGGCGAGGGCCGCATCCGAGAGAGCTTGCGAGCCGAAGGGGGCGTAGCCGCTGCAACGCACCGTGCTGCCGCCGAAGCGGGCGATCATGTAATGAAACGGCGGAATGTCGCGGCGCAAGCAGGCGAGGCTGACCGCAAACGGCGAGTGCGCGTGCAAAATCGCGCCGGCTTCGGGCCGGGCGGCGTAGATGTCGCGGTGAAAGCGCCATTCGGACGAGGGCTTGCGCCGCCCCTTGGACTCACCGGCGAGGCTCATCCAGGGGATGTCGGCGGGTTCGAGGCTGGCATAGTCCATGCCCGTCGGGGTGATGAAGAAGCCCTCGCCGTGCCGCACGCTCAAGTTTCCGGCCGTGCCCTTGTTGAGCCCGGCGGCGCTCATGGCGCGCGCGCAGGCGATCAGTTCGGTGGCGCCCTCAGACATGCTGCGCGCGCTCCGGGTAAAGGCTTAGCAGACCGGCGGCGCTGGCCGGGCAATGGCCGCGCTCGGTGATGAGGGCGCTGACGAGGTCGGCCGGGGTCACGTCGAAAGCCGGATTGCAGACCGGGGTGGCGACGGGAATCTGGCGCACCTGGGTGGGCTGGCCATCGGCATCGAGACCGGCGACGCGGCGTAGCTCATCGCCATCGCGGGTTTCGATGGGAATCGCCGCGCCATCCGGGCAGGCGAAATCGAGGCTCGAGCCCGGCGCCGCGACATAGAAGGGAATGCCTTGGCGCGCGCACGCCAGGGCTTTGAGCACGGTGCCAACCTTGTTGGCGACATCGCCATTGGCGGCGATGCGGTCGGCGCCAACGATGACCGCGTCGACCTGGCCGGCGAGGATGAGCTGGCCGGCGGCATTGTCGGCGATCACGGTGTGCGGCACCCCGGCTTGGCCGAGCTCCCAAGCCGTGAGCAGGCCCTGGTTGCGCGGCCGGGTCTCCGATACCCAGACATGCAGCGGCAGGCCGGCGGCGTGCGCGGCGTAGATGGGCGCCAAGGCCGTGCCTTGCTCGACCGTGGCGAGCCAGCCGGCATTGCAGTGCGTCATCAGCTGTAAGCGGCCATCCGCGCGGCGCGCTAGCGGCTTGAGCAGCGCCAGGCCGTGCGCGCCGATGGCGCGGTTCTGGGCGGCATCCTCGGCGGCGATGGCGTCCGCTGCTTGCCAAGCGGCGGCGGCGCGCTCGGCGGCGGGTAGCGGCGCCAACTGGGCGTGTAGCCGCGCCAGCGCCCAGGCCAGGTTCACCGCCGTGGGCCGGGTGGCGGCAAGCTGCGTCATGGCCGCTGCGAGCCCGGCATCGCTGGCATCTTGCGCGAGCCCGAGGGCCAGGCCATAAGCGGCGGTCACGCCGATCAGCGGCGCGCCGCGCACCTGCATGGTACGGATGGCGTGCGCCGCGTCGGCCAGGCTGGCGAGCGGCAGCCAGCGGCAGACATGCGGCAGAGCGGTTTGGTCGAGGATTTCCACCCGGTTGGGGTCGGTAAGCCGACGGATGGGGCGGGGCGAAGCGAGTCTGGTCATGATGCGATTCACGTGGCGAAAAGGCCGCTGAGATAAAGGGCGAGGAGGGCGATGAGGATGCCAATGAAAAAGAACAAGCCGATCGGGCTTTGGGGTTCGGCGTAAGGGTCCTGGTAGCGGCGCGCCGCGCCTTCGGGCAGGCTGGCGAGCTGGGTGAGGGCGGTGCCGAAGGGGATGTTGATGCGCGCCCGGGCATTCACCGCCCAGCCGTTCGCGTCGAGCAGGGCGGCGAGGCTGCGGTTCCTGAGCTTGAACCAGGCCATGAGCATGGCTGGGCCGGAGATGAGGAAAAGGAGGCCAGCGAGCGCCAAGGGAATCTGCCACGCTTTTAAGCCGAGAAAGCCGGTGACGACCGAGGCAATGGCCGTGCCCAGGGCGCCGAGCGCCAGGCCGATGGCGGCGAAGATGCCGGCGAACCGGGCGGCATCGAAAGGCGCCGGCTTGGCGGCGGCCGGCGGGTCGCTGGCTACGGCGGCGGTCTTGGCGGCGAGGGCTGCGTCGGCCTGCTTGGCTTTGGTGGCGGCGAATTTTTGCACCTGCTCGGCGATGAGCCGCGCCACTTTCTTGTAGGGCGACCAAAAAGCTTGGCGCAGGCTGATCGGGTGCTCGACGATGCGCGTCACCGTGGCATCCCAATCCAGCCCCTGGCGGTCGTAGAACACGCCGTTGCGGCCGACGAGGAGCTGGTCGGCGTCCCCAGCCGTGACGGCGGCGGCGATCTGGCGGGTTTGGCCGTTGCGGCGGCAGTCGCAGTAGAGCAGGTAGATGCCGGCCTGGCTCGCCAGCGCGGCGTGCTTGGCCGGGTCGAGCACATCCAAGGTGAGCTCGCAGCTGCGTCCGTCGATGTACAGCGTGCCGGCCTGGAAGGCGGCCGGGGTCTGCCGGCTGTAAAAATCGCGCAAGGCGACGAAATTATTGAGCAGCACCGGCAGGTCGCGCGCGTAGCGGGTGAGACGGTCGGCGGCGGCGATGGCTTTAGCTTCGGGCGCGAGGGCAAGATCGGCGGCGAGCAAGGCTTGGAGGCGGCGGATCAAGACGCCGTCGGCGAGGCTTTGGCAGCGCTCCGCGCTCCAGGTGGCGATGCGGCTTGTGGGGCGGGCAGCCTGCCAGGCGGTGTAGGGCGCGAGCCAGGCTTTGATGGCCTGCCACTGGCTTTCGTGCAGTTCCTGGCTGTCGCCGTAGAGCGGCCGCACCAGGCGCTCCCGGAACTCGGCCACGGCGGCGCTCCAGGCTGGGTTGATGCCGCGCGTAAGTGGCAGCGGGCGGTCAGCGCTCGCCCGGGCGAGCGGCAGGGCCGCCATGTTCGCCGGGGGGCTGGCCAGGTCGTGCTCAGCCAGGGCCTGAAAAGCCGCTTCGCTGCCGTTTACCAGGGCTTCGGCCTTGGGGTCGAAGGCGGCGAGCCGGCAGCGGTTGAAATAGTCGTCCACCTTGGCGGCGAGCGCCGCGTAGGCGGCGCCGGCCGCGGCAGCGTCGGGGCCGAAGGGCAGGCTGGCCAGCGCCGCGCTGGATTGGCGCTGCCAGGCGAGCAGGGCATCGAGGTCGGCGCTGAACTGGGTGAGCCGCTCTTGATCCACGCCGGGTTCATTGTTGGCATCGCGCGCGCCCGGATAGGCGGCGGCGAGATCGGCGATCAAGGCGGCCAGCTCGGCATCCGCGCCGGCGCTCGCGGCGCGCACCACGCCATCGCCGTTTAAGGGTTGGGCGGCGAAGCGCGCGACGGCCTCGCAGGTGTCCTCGACGTAGATGGCGCGGGCATCCGCCTTGCCGCGGCCAGCGAGGATGTGGCGCACCGCCGCGATGAGTTCGGGATGCCGGGCGGCGTCGATGTCGGCGAGCGCTAGACACGGCTGCGGGGTGAGCAGCAAGGCAGGGTCGCGTAGCCGGAACATGGCCCAGTCGAGCGCCGCGAGCAGCTCCGGCGGGCGGATGTGGCCGTCGGCATCGCTGTCGATGAGCGCCAGGGTTTCGGGGTCGATGGCCAGCCCTTGGACCGGCACCGAGAGCGCCGCCCAGAGCTTTTGGTCGAGCTCGCCGAGATGCTCGAGGTCGCTGCGGTTGTCCAGGCTGACCTGGTCGAAACCGCCGATGCGGAAGAATTGCCAGGGGTGGGGCGCGGCTTGGGTCATAGGGCTTCCTTGGGTGTGCAAATTGCGCAGTGCGTCACGCGGCGCCTCTCTCCCGTGTAGGCGAGGCTTTGGGGGTGGCGCGCGGCTTCTAGGCTTCGGGGCGGAAACATCCGTAAACGTTAGGCGAACAGGGTTTGCCAGAGCCGTTCCACGGCCTGGATGTGGGTGGCCAGCTGCTGGCGCGGCAAGCGCGCTTTGGGGGCGTCGTTGAGGCGGTTGATGTGTTGCAGGCGGCGGTACTCGCGGTAGGCATTGCGCGCGCCTTCGGCGAGATCGGCGTCAATCAGGCCAAGTTCGGCCGCCCGTTTGAGCAAGGCGATGTTGCCGAGATTGGCCGTGAGTTCGGGGTGGCGGTGCGCGTGCCCGAGAATCAGATACTGGACCATGAATTCGACATCGATGATGCCGCCGGGATCGTGCTTGAGATCGAAGCGTTCTGGGTCGCGGCTGGCGTGGTTGTCGAGCATCTTCTGGCGCATGGCGAGCACTTCCGCCTTGAGTTCGGCCAAGTCGCGCGGCAGGCAGAGGACTTCCGCGCGGATGGCCTCGAAGCGCGCGCCGACGGCGGCATCGCCGGCGACGTGGCGGGCGCGGGTCAGGGCCTGATGTTCCCACACCCAGGCGTACCGCAGCTGGTATTCGCGGAAGGCTTCCAGATCTGTGGCGAGGAGCCCCGCTTCGCCATTCGGGCGAAGGCGCAGATCGGTCTCGAACAGCACGCCGGCCGGGGTCTGACTCGACAGCCAGGTGGTGATGCGCTGCCCGAGGCGGATGTAGTTCTGCTGCGCGGCGGGGTCGGGGTCGTCATAAAGGAAGACGATGTCAAGATCGGAGGCATAGCCGAGTTCCTTGCCGCCCAGCTTGCCATAGCCGATCACGGTGAAGGCCGGCAGATCGCGGTGGCGGCTCTTGAGCTTGTTCCAGCACAGGCGCAGCGTGGTGTCTACGAGAATGTCGGCAAGCTCGGTGAGATGGTCGGAAATGCGCTCGATGCTGTGCAGCCCGGCCAGGTCTTGCGCCAGGAGGCGAAATACCTGGGCGTGATGCACTTCGCGCAAGAGATCCATTTCGCGTTCCGTGTCGCCGTCGACATCAGCCAAGCGCCGCGCCAGGTCGGCGCGGAAAGCCGGCCAGTCGGTGGCCACTTCCAGCAGGCGCGGGTCGAGCAGCTCGTCGAGCAGGATCGGGTGGCGATTGAGATAGGTGGCGGCCCAAGACGAGGCGCCAACCATGTCCGCCACTTTTTGCAGGGCTTGCGGATACTGTTGCAGCAAGGCGAGGTAGGCGCCACGGCGAGCGATGGTGTCGAGAAAGTCGAGCCCACGGGCAAGCGTCAGGTCCGGTTCCGGGTGCTGCCGCGCCAGCTCGATCAGACGCGGCCCCACCGCATCCAGGCGCTCGCGGTTCTTGCTCGGAAGCTGCTGGTAGCGGCTCGATTGGCGCAAGGCTTCGAGCCGCGCCCAGCTCGCCTGCGGCTGGCGAAAGCCGAGGCGGGCGAGTTCGGCGAGGGCGTCGTCGGATTCGATTTGGCCGAGCCAGAGCGCGGCAAGCGGGTGCTCGCCTTCTTCCGGGTCGGAGAAAATGGCCTCGAAATGCGCGCTCACCTTCTGCCGATGCGCTTCCAGGCAGGCCGCGAGGCCGGCCCAGTCGGCAAAGCCCATGCTCGCGGCGATCTGCGCCCGCTCTGCCGCGCCGCTTGGCAGCATGTGCGTTTGCTTGTCCTCGACGTATTGCAGCCGGTGTTCGAGCCGGCGCAAGAATTCATAGGCCTGACGTAGCTCCTGCTCCGTTTCCGGGCGGATGATGCCGCGCTCGGCGAGCAGGCGCAGTACCGCCAGGGTGGGGCGAATCTGCAAGCCCGGGTCGCGGCCGCCGCGAATGAGCTGGAAGACTTGCGCGATGAACTCGATCTCGCGGATGCCGCCGGGGCCGAGCTTGATGTGCTCGGCCATGTCCTTTCTCGCCACCTCGCGGCGGATTTGCGCGTGCAGGTCGCGCATGGCGTTGATGGCGCCGAAATCGAGATACTTGCGGAATACGAAGGGACGCGCCACCTTGGCGAGCGCCGTCATCCATTCGGCCTGATGGCCTTCGGCATTGACGCCGGTGTTCATGATGCGCGCTTTGATCCAGGCATAGCGCTCCCATTCGCGGCCCTGGGTGATGAAGTAGTTTTCCAGGGCGTCGAGCGAGCACACCAGGGGGCCGGAGTCGCCGTTCGGCCGCAGGCGCATGTCGACCCGGAACACCTGGCCATCGCCGGTAATCTCGCCGAGCGCGGCGATTAGGCGCTTGCCGAGGCGGTTGAAGAAATCGAAGTTGTCGATCTTTTTCGGCCCGGCGGTCTCGCCGTCCTCCGGGTAGACGAAGATGTAGTCGACGTCCGAAGAAACGTTGAGCTCCCGGCCGCCTAGCTTGCCCATGCCGATCACCAGCAGGCGCTGCGGCCGGCCTTGGTGGTCGAGCGGCTCGCCGTGGATGAGCGCCAGCTGCCGATGGTGATGGGCGAGCGCGGCGTTGGTGGTCACATCGGCCAGCAGGGTCATGCTCTCGACCACTTCGGCAAGCGGCGCGAGGCCGCACAGGTCCCGTAGCGCGATATGCGCCATGGCCTGCTGGCGCAAGCGGCGCAGCTGTTGCTTCAAGCGCTCGTCGTCCTCGGCCGCTGGGCGGAGCGCCGCCCACAGCAGATCTTCCGTGAGCGGCGCCTGCCAGAGCTGGGCCAGCTCGCCGGGCAACTCCGGCCGGGCCGAGAAGAGCTGGCGCAGATAATGGCTATGGGCGAGGGCGGGCGCCCAGCGGGGATCGGCGAGGTTTTCCATGATGTTCGCGGCAGGAGGACGGGGGGCTCGGGATAAAATGGCAAGGCTCCGTGGTCTTTAGCCAGTGTGGCGGCCCGGAGCGACGACCCGGCCCATTTTAGAGAGCCTTCCTTCCTGTTGGCAAAAGCCTTGGCAAAAATTCTTACCCCGGAACTACGCGCCGCCGGCTATTACCGCCTGCGCTTCTTGTGGCCCTGGCTGGCGCGGCCATGGGTGCGGCGCGCGCTGCGCGGATTCGCCTGGGCCTTGCTCGTCCTTTACTTTGTCTTCGTTGCCTTGGTGCTCACGCTACGCTACGCGCTGCTGCCCGAAGTGCATCGCTACCAGGCGCAGATCGAAGCGGCAGCCAGTCAAGCTTTGGGCCTGCCGGTGCGCATCGGACACGTGGCGGCGCGTTGGGATGGGCTCAACCCCGGCCTCTTGCTCGAAGACGTGCGCCTCTTTGCCGCCGATGGCAACCCGGCGTTGATCTTGGCGCGGGTCGAGGGCGTGCTGTCCTGGCAGAGCCTTTGGCGCGGCGAACCCCGCTTCGCCCTGCTGGCCCTGGAGCGTCCGGCGCTACAGATCCGCCGCGATCGCCACGGCGAGATTTTCGTGGCCGGCATTTCCACCGCCGGGCAAGGCGATTCCGGCGCTCTCGCTTGGGTGCTGGAGCAGGGGCGCATTCGCATCCGCGGCGCTACCTTGGCCTGGGAAGACGAATTGCGCCAGGCGCCGGCCTTGATCCTCGAAGACCTGCATTTCGAGCTCGACAACAGCGGCCGGCGCCATCGCTTCGGCTTGACCGGCGTGCCGCCTGCGGCGCTGGCCGCTCATCTCGATGTGCGCGGCGAGCTCGAAGGCGGCGCCGATCTGCCCTGGTCGGCATGGCAGGGCCAGCTCTACACCCGCATCGATTATGCGGATCTCGCCGCTTGGCAGGCGTGGTTCGACTATCCCATCGATCTACCCCAGGGCCGGGGCGCGCTTAGGCTCTGGGCCGAGCGGGAAGATGGCGCCTGGCGCGGCACGGCCGACTTGCGCTTGGCCGATGTGCGCGTGCGCCTGGCCGCCGATCTGCCCGAGCTCGATCTCGCGCGCTTGAGCGGTCGGGTTCGGCTCGCGCAGGGGCCGGGCCGCTTGCGCCTCGAAACCCAGGGGTTGAGCTTACGCACCGGCGCCGGCCTGGAAATCCAGCCGCTCGACCTGAAGGCCGAGTGGCGCGGCGTGGCCGGCCAGCCCGGGCAGGGCAGCATCGCCGCCAACCGCGTCGATCTCGCCGCGCTCGCCGGCTTGGCCGCGTACCTGCCGCTCGATGCGCACAGTCGCGCCCTGCTCGAACGGCACGCGCCACAGGGGCGCTTGCGCCAGGTGCAGTTGAGCTGGGATGCGCGCGATGGGCAGTGGCGCCAGTACAGCCTCAAGGCGGGCTTCGAGGGCCTGGGGCTCGCTGCCGCGGGCGTCGTGCCGGGCGCCCGCGGCCTGTCCGGCCGGATCGAGGCGAGCGAAAAAGGCGGGCGCTTGAGCCTCGATAGCCGGGCGTCGGTCCTGGCGCTGCCGGCTGTGTTCGCCGAGCCGGAGATTCCATTCGACCGGCTCTTGGCCGAGCTGCGCTGGCAGCCGCAAGCCGACGGCGTGCGGGTGAGCGTGGAACGCTGCGATTTCAGCGGCCCTTATGTCAGCGGCCAGGTGAGCGGCACCTACCAGAGCGTGCCGGACGGCCCCGGCAAGATCGACGTGCAGGGTAGCTTGAGCAAGGCCGTGGCGAGCGAAGCCTGGCGCTTCATTCCCAAGGTCGTCAATGCCGACGTGCCGGCCTGGCTGCGCCAGGGACTACGCGCCGGCACCGGCTATGATGCGCGGCTCGTCTTGCGCGGCGATCTGGCGCATTTCCCGTTCCGCGATCCGGCCCAGGGGCAGTTCCTCATCACTGCCAAGGCGCGTGACGTGACCGTGCATTACGCGCCGGGCTGGCCGGTGATCGAAGGGGTCGCGGCGGACATGCGCTTTGGCGTCGGCATGGAAATCACGGCCCAGGCCGGCAGCATCCTTGGGGCGCGGCTGGCCGATGTCAAGGCGGTGATTCCCGATTTCGACGTGCCCGAGGAGCAGTTGCTCGTCACCGGCCAAGCCAGCGGCCCGACGGCGGCATTCTTGCGCTTCATCGAGCAAAGCCCGGTGGCGGCGAGCATCGAGCATTTCACCGAGGGCATGAGCGCCGAGGGCGATGGCCGGCTGGTGCTTAGCCTCGACTTGCCCTTGCGCCGCATCGATGCCGCGCGTATCAAGGGACGCTATACCTTCGAGCAGAACCGCATCGGCTTTCTCGCGGGGCTGCCGCCGGCCAGCGCGGTGCATGGCCACCTCGATTTCAGCGAGTCCGCCGTGAGCGTTCCGGAACTTAGCGGCAGCTTTCTCGGGCAGCCCTTCAAGCTCAGCGCCCAATCTGCCGCCGGCGGGGTGGATATCAAGGCGCACGGCGGCTTTAGCGTGCGCGAGCTGCGTCGCGCCTTCGATCTGCCGCTCTTCGACCATCTGGCGGGCGCCGCGCCCTGGCAAGCCGAGGTGCGGGTACGCGGCAAGCGAGCCGATTTCAATCTGGACTCCACCTTGCAAGGGGTGTCTTCGAGTCTGCCGCCGCCATTCAATAAGAGCGCCGGCGAGCGCCTGGCCTTGCGCGTGGACAAGGCGGCGCTGCCATTGCGGGGCGGGGTGGCGCGGGAGCAGATCGACGTGCGGCTGGGCCAGGTGCTCAACGCCCAGTTCATCCGGGCGCGCCAGGGCAATGCCTTCGTGATCGAGCGTGGCGGCATTGGCATCGGCGAGCCGGCGCGCCTGGCTGACAAGGGGGTGGCGCTGTTCGTCAGCCAGGACCGGCTCGATCTCGACCGTTGGCGCGCCCTCTTTGGCCGTGGCGCGGCGGCGCCGGCCTTGCCGCTCGGCCTTGTGGCCATCCAGGCCGGTCAGTTGCGGGTGTTTGGGCGGGAGTTCAACGAGGTCGGCTTGCGGCTCCGCCCCGAGGCAAGTCGCTGGCGCATCCAGCTCGCGGCGCGCGAGGCGGTGGGCGAGCTCACCTGGGATGGCGGCGGCCAGGGCCGCCTCAGCGCCGACCTCAAGCGCCTGCGCCTGCCCGGCGGCGAGTCCGGCAGCGGACCGGCGACGGAGGCGCTCGATAGCTTGCCGGCCTTGGATGTGCGCATCGGCGATTTCGTGCTCGGCACGCGCCGCTTGGGGCGGATCGAGCTGCACGCCGAGAACGCTGGCGGGCGTTGGAATCTACAGCAGATCGTCATCGACAACCCGGATGCCCGGCTGACCGGCAGTGGCGTCTGGGAGACGCAAGGAACGTCGCGCACCCGTCTCGATTTCCGCCTCGAAGCCAGCGACAGCGGGCGCCTGCTCGAACGCCTCGGCTATCCTGGCGCGGTGCGCGGCGGCAGCGCCAAGTTGAGCGGCAAGCTCGACTGGGCCGGCGCGCCGCTCGCTTTCGATGCCGCTAGCCTAGGCGGTAGCCTAGCGCTCGAAGCGGCGAAGGGCCAGTTTTCCAAGGTCGACCCCGGCGTCGGCAAGCTGCTCGGCCTACTCTCGCTGCAATCCATCGCGCGGCGCTTGAGTCTCGATTTCCGCGACATCTTCAACGAGGGCTTCGCCTATGACAGCATCAGCGGCAAATTACGCATCCAGAACGGCATCATGCAGACCGAAGGTCCGCTCAAGATCGACGGCCCGGCCGGCGATGTGCTGATGCAGGGGAGCGTGGATATGCGCCAAGAAACGCAAGATCTGCTCGTGACGGTGCAGCCCGAAGTCGGCGGCATGGCCGCGGTCGGCGCCGCCGTGGCCATCAATCCGGTAGTCGGCGCCGCTGCCTTGTTGGCCCAGAATCTGCTACAGAACCCGCTCAACAAGATGTTCGGCTTCCAGTACCGTGTCAGCGGCACCTGGGCCGAGCCGCGCGTCGAGCGTATCGGCGCTGCCCGCGAGGCCGCGCCATGAGCGGCGCGCCCCAAAACGTGCGGCTCGCCGGCGTGCAAATGGTGTCCGGCCCGCAGGTGGCCGACAATCTCGCCGCGGCGACCCGCCTAGTGGCCGAAGCCGTGGCGCAAGGCGCCGGCTGCGTGCTCTTGCCGGAATACTTCCCCATCATCGGCGCCAGCGATGCGGCGCGCCTGGCGGCGCGCGAGTCGTTTGGCCAGGGGCCGGTGCAGGATTGGCTTGCCGCTACTGCGAGCCGGCACGGCATCTGGCTGGTGGCAGGCTCCATTCCGCTCATGGCGGCGCGGCCTGACAAGATGTACAACGCCAGCTTGGTGTTCGATCCTACCGGCCGCTGTGTGGCGCGCTACGACAAAATCCACCTGTTCGGCTTTGACGACGGCCGCGAGGCCTATGACGAAGCCGCCTCGATCGAGGCCGGCGCGACCCCGGTGGCGCTGGATACGCCGTTTGGCCGCATCGGCCTATCGATCTGTTACGATCTGCGCTTTCCTGAGCTGTACCGGGCGCTTGGCGGGCTTGATCTCATCTTGCTGCCGGCGGCCTTTACCGAGACCACCGGGCGGGCGCATTGGGAGATCCTGCTGCGCGCCCGGGCCATCGAGAACCAGTGCTACGTGCTGGCGGCGGGCCAGGGCGGACAGCACGCCAACGGCCGCCGCACTTACGGCCATAGCATGATCGTCGACCCCTGGGGCGAGGTGCTCGATGTCAAGGCTCATGGTCCGGGAGTGGTGCTCGCCGAGCTCGACCATGCCCGCCTTGCCGCCGTGCGCCGTCAGCTGCCGGCGCTGCAACACCGCAAACTCGGCCCGCCCGCCGTGGCGCCGGCCGCACGAGGAGAACCATGAATCACCCAGCTTCCAGTGCCTTGGGCCTGGCCGAATCCTTGCTTTTGCAACCCTATGATCTCGATGCCGGCCGGCTCGCGCGTGTCCTCGGCGATATCATGGGGCGCCAGGTCGATTACGCCGATCTTTACTTCCAGTATTCGCGTTCCGAGTCTTGGAGCCTCGATGAAGGCATCGTCAAGTCAGGCAGCTTCAACATCGACCAAGGCGTGGGCGTGCGCGCCGTGAGCGGCGAGAAGACCGCTTTTGCCTATTCCGACGACATCAGCCTGGCGGCGCTGACGGATGCCGCCGCGGCCGTGCGCGCCATCGGCGCTGCCGGGCAGACGGGGGCTCTGCCTGTGCTTACCGCCCGCGCTTTGCCGCCGCCGCGCTACGCTGCCGCCGACCCGCTCGCGGCGCTGCCGGCAGCCGAGAAAGTGCGCTTGTTGGAGCGGCTCGAAGCCTTCGCCCGGGCCGCCGATCCGCGTGTCGCGCAGGTCATGGCCGGTCTGGCCGGCGAGTGGGAGGTGGTGCTGGTCGCCGGCTCGGATGGCCGCCTCGCCGCCGACGTGCGCCCCTTGGTGCGCGTCTCGCTCACCGTCATCATCGAGGACCGGGGCCGCCGCGAGCAAGGCTCAGCCGGCGGCGGCGGCCGCTTCGATTACGGCTACTTCAGCGATGCCGTGCTCATGGAATTCGCCCGCCAGGCCGTGCATCAGGCCGTCACCCATCTCGATGCTCAGCCGGCGCCGGCCGGGCAGATGACCGTGGTGCTCGGTCCCGGCTGGCCCGGCATCCTCTTGCATGAGGCGGTCGGCCATGGCCTCGAAGGCGATTTCAATCGCAAGGGCAGCTCCGCCTTCACCGGCCGCATCGGCGAGCGTGTCGCCGCGCCTGGCGTCACCGTCATCGACGATGGCACCTTGCCGAATCAGCGTGGCTCGCTCACCATCGACGACGAGGGCAATCCCACTCAGGCTACGGTGCTGATCGAGGACGGCATCCTCAAGGGCTACATGCAAGATAGCCTCAATGCCCGGCTCATGGGCGTGGCGCCGACCGGCAATGGCCGGCGCGAATCCTTCGCCCACTTGCCTTTGCCGCGCATGACCAATACCTACATGCTGGCTGGCGCGCATGCGCCGGAGGACATCATTCGTTCGGTGCAAAAAGGCATTTACGCGGTCAATTTCGGCGGTGGCCAGGTCGATATCACGAGCGGCAAGTTCGTGTTTTCCATGAGCGAGGCCTATCTCATCGAAGCCGGCCGCGTGACGGCGCCGCTCAAGGGCGCCACCCTGATCGGCAGCGGTCCCGAGGCCATGACCCGGATCTCCATGATCGGCAACGACCTGGCGCTCGATCCGGGCGTCGGCACCTGCGGCAAGGATGGCCAGAGCGTGCCGGTGGGCGTGGGCCAGCCCACCTTGCGGCTGGATGGCCTCACCGTCGGCGGGACGGCGGCCTGATGCGCTGGCTTGCCGAATTTTGCGGCGCCGTGGCGCACGAGCTGCGCCTCATCGGCCGCATGTTCATGCAGCCTTCCACCTGGATCGTCATCGCGGTGCTGGCGGCGTTCGGCATCGTCATGTACTTCGGGATGCGCATCGCGCTGCGCTACGACGGTCTCATGCACCTGCTTGGGGTGTCGCTGCAACACTGCCGCACGCTCAACAACGGTCAGTATCTGGGGTTGATCTATCTGCTGTTCTTTTTCGCCATGGCCATCGTCTATTGCCTCGGCAATCTCGCCAACTACCTGGGCGAGCGCGACAAGGCGCGCTACGGGCGCGATGTCCGGCGCCTGGCGGTGCATGCCTTTCTGGGGGGCGTGGCGGCGCTTTTCGTGGCGGGCATCGCCATTGGCCTACTCACCTACTGGTGCTGACGCCCGGCGCGCTTAAGCAAAGGCGTCTCGGAATCGGGGGCGCTGCAAGGCTCGGCTCGCTCTGGGTTGCCCGCCATCGGCGCGATGGCGGAGCGTGCCATCCTGCGTCAACACGCTTGCGCGCGCATTCCCATGCGCCCATCTCCGCGGCCGGGCACGATGATTTCCCTTGTTTCATAAGGGGTTGATGAAATAGCGGCGGCCAGCGTTTCCAGTCTAGCGCCAGGGGCTTAGTCTTATATAATTCGCCGGTTTGTCACGGGGAGAACGGGGTCCGGGATCGCCACGCCGGAAGGCTGGGCGCCGCCTCCCTGCCGTTTCCACACCAGCAGAGATGGGGCTTGAAAGCGCATGATAAGGATCAAACGCGGACTGGATTTGCCCATCACCGGCGCACCCGAGCAGCGCATCGAGCCCGCCCGGCCGGTGCGCAGCGTAGCGGTCATCGGCTTCGACTATCACGGTATGAAGCCCACGATGGCCGTGCAGGTCGGTGATCGGGTCAAGCTTGGACAGGTATTGTTCTCGGACAAGAAGACGCCCGGCGTGCATTTCACCGCCCCGGGCGCCGGCGTGGTGAGCGCCATCCACCGGGGTGCGCAGCGGGTGCTGCAATCCGTGGTGATCGAGCTCGATGGCGATGCGGCGCTCGAGTTCGCCGCGTATGACGACGCCGAAATCGCCGCGCTGGCGCCGGAGAAGGTGCGTGAAAACCTGCAACGCTCGGGCTTGTGGACAGCGCTGCGCACGCGGCCGTTCAGCAAGGTGCCGGCCGTGGATGCCAGCCCCGCCTCGATTTTCGTCACCGCCATCGACACCCACCCACTCGCTGCCGATCCCCAGCTCGTGATTGCCGAGCATCCCGACGATTTTCGGCGCGGCGTGCAGGTGCTTACCCGTCTTGCCCGTGTCTTCCTGTGCATCGGCGAGCAGGGCGATGTGCCCGGCGCGGACTTGCCCGGCGTTAAGTGCGAGCGCTTCGCCGGGCCGCACCCTGCCGGGCTGCCCGGCACGCACATTCACTTTCTCGATCCCGTCGGACCGGGTAAGACGGTCTGGCACATCGGCTACCAGGATGTCATCGCCGTGGGCAAGCTGTTCGCCACCGGCCGGCTGTGGACCGAGCGCATCGTCGCCTTGGGCGGTCCGGTGGTGGATCGGCCGCGCCTATTGCGCACCCGCCTGGGCGCCAGCCTCGAAGACTTGGTGCAAGGCGAGCTGAAGTTCGGCGATGTGCGCGTGATTTCCGGCTCCGTGTTCGGCGGGCGCAGCGCGCGTGGACCGTTTGCCTGGCTAGGACGCTACCACCAGCAGATTTCCTGTCTCAAGGAAGGCACCGAGCGCGAGTTCCTGCACTACCTGCGCGCCGGCATCGACAAGCATTCGGTGCTGAACCTCTATTTGTCGAAGCTCATGCCGGGCAAGCGCTTCGATTTCACCACCAGCACCAATGGCAGCCCGCGCGCCATGGTGCCGATCGGCAACTACGAAGCCGTGATGCCGCTCGACATCCTGCCGACGCAGCTGCTGCGCTACCTCATCATCGGCGACACCGAGATGGCTCAGAAGCTGGGGTGTCTGGAGCTGGACGAAGAGGACCTGGCGCTCTGTACCTACGTCTGCGCCGGCAAGTACGAATACGGCCCTATTTTGCGTGACAACCTCACGCGCATCGAGAAGGAGGGTTGAGCATGGGTCTGCGAGCCTTTCTCGACAGCATCGAGCACCATTTCCACAAGGGCGGCAAATACGAAAAGTGGTATGCCCTTTACGAAGCCATCGACACCGCCTTGTTCAAGCCCGCGAGCGTCACGCGCAGCACCGCGCACGTGCGCGATGGGCTGGACTTGAAGCGCATGATGATCACCGTTTGGCTATGCACCTTCCCGGCCATGTTCGCTGGCATGTGGAACGTCGGCTACCAGGCCAACCGCATCTTCGCCGCCAATCCCGAGCTGCTTGCCGCCCAGGATAACTGGCGCCTGGGGCTGATCGCGCTCTTGGCCGGCTTCGATCCCGGCAGCCTCTGGGACAACCTGGTGCATGGCGCGGCTTATTTCCTGCCCATCTATCTCGTCACCTTCGTGGTGGGCGGCTTCTGGGAGGTGCTGTTCGCCTCGATCCGTAAGCATGAGGTGAATGAAGGCTTTTTCGTTACGTCGGTGTTGTTCGCGCTCACCTTGCCGCCTTCGATTCCGCTGTGGCAGGTGGCGCTTGGCATCAGCTTTGGCGTCGTCATCGGCAAGGAGGTGTTCGGCGGCACGGGCAAGAATTTCTTGAACCCGGCGCTCACCGGTCGCGCCTTTTTGTTCTTCGCCTATCCGGCGCAAATCTCCGGCGATGCGGTGTGGACCGCCGTGGATGGCTTCACCGGCGCCACGCCGCTGGGCATGGCCGCGGCCGGTGGGGTGGAGATGATCACCGCTGGCGGCCTGACCTGGTGGGATGCCTTCTTGGGTCGCCTGCCCGGCTCCATCGGCGAGACCAGCACGCTGGCCATCCTGATCGGTGGCGCCGTGCTCTTGCTCATGCAAATCGCCGCCTGGCGCATCGTCGCCGGCGTGATGCTGGGCATGGTGGCGATGAGCCTCATCTTCAACGCCATCGGGTCCGCCACCAACCCCATGTTCGCCATGCCTTGGTACTGGCATCTGGTCGTGGGCGGCTTCGCTTTTGGCATGATCTTCATGGCGACCGACCCGGTGTCGGCCTCCATGACGAATGCCGGCAAGTGGGTGTTCGGTGCCTTGATCGGCGTCATGGTGGTGCTGATTCGAGTGGTGAACCCCGCATTCCCCGAGGGCATGATGCTGGCGATTCTGTTTGCCAACCTTTGTGCCCCCTTGATCGACCATTTCGTGGTCTCGGCCAACATCAAGCGGAGGATGGCTCGCCATGTCCAATAAAGAATCGACCGGCCGCACGCTATTCGTGGCGCTGGCCGTCAGCCTGGTCGCATCCGTGTTCGTCGCCGGCTCCGCCGTGGCGTTGAAGCCGGTGCAGATCGAGAACCGCCTGCTCGACAAGCAGCGCAGCATTCTTTCCATCGCTGGCCTGGGCGGCGAGCGGCTGTCCGCGCGTGAAGTGAAAGCATTGTTCAACAGCCGCATCAAGGCGCGCGTCGTCGATCTGGCCACCGGCGAGTACAAGGACGACCTCGACCCCGTCACCTTCGACCCCTTGAAGGCAGCCAAGGACCCGAAGCAATCGACGGCCCTCAAAGGCGCCGAAGACATCGCCCTCATCAAGCGGCGCGAGCGCTATACCACCGTCTATATGCTCGAGCAGGACGGCCGCCTCGAAGCCCTGATTTTGCCCGTGCGCGGCTACGGTTCTGTGGTCCACCCTGCACGGCTTCTTGGCGATCAAGCCCGATCTCAACACCGTGGTCGGCTTAGGCTTCTACCAACATGCCGAGACGCCCGGCCTGGGCGGTGAAGTCGACAACCCGAAGTGGAAGGCCTTGTGGCCCGGCAAGACGCTCTTCGATGCCGCGGGCAAGCCCATCATCAAGATCGTCAAGGGCGGGGTCGATCCGGCCAGCCCGGACGCAGGCCACCAGGTCGATGCCCTGGCCGGCGCCACGCTGACCAGCAATGGCGTCGACCGTCTGTTGCAATTCTGGCTCGGTGAGCAGGGCTTTGGCCCCTACCTCGCCAAGCTGCGCCAGCAGGGAGCTTGATCATGTCCAAGCACACAGCCAAGGAAGTACTGCTCAATCCCATCTTCGCCAATAACCCCATCGGCTTGCAGATCCTCGGCATCTGCTCGGCCCTGGCGGTGACTTCGAATCTCAACACGGCCATCGTCATGTCGGTTGCGCTCACTCTGGTGACGGGTTTCTCCAACCTGTTCATCGCCATGATCCGCACCCAGATTCCGGCCTCCATCCGCATGATCGTGCAGATGGTGATCATCGCCTCGCTCGTGATCGTGGTCGACCAAATCCTGAAGGCTTATGCCTTTAGCTTGGCCAAGCAGCTCTCGGTGTTCGTCGGCCTCATCATCACCAACTGCATCGTCATGGGTCGCGCCGAAGCCTTCGCCATGCAGAACCCGCCTTGGATTTCCTTCCTCGATGGCATCGGCAACGGTCTGGGCTACAGCGCCATGCTCATCACCCTGGGCGTGGTGCGCGAACTATTTGGCGCCGGCAAGCTGTTTGGCATCGAAATCCTGGCGCTCGTCAAGGATGGTGGCTGGTATGTGCCCAACGGCCTCTTGCTCCTGCCGCCTTCGGCCTTCTTCCTCATTGGCCTCATCATTTGGGCCTTGCGCACCTGGCGCAGCGAGCAGAAGGAGCCGGCGCCTTTCCGCCTGGCGCCGCAAGTGAGCGACAAGGAGGGCATCTGACATGGAACATTACCTAAGCCTCTTCGTGCGTGCCGTGTTCATCGAGAACATGGCGCTCTCCTTCTTCCTTGGCATGTGCACCTTCATCGCCATTTCCAAGAAGGTGGAAACCGCCATTGGCCTGGGCATCGCCGTGATCGTCGTGCAGACCATCACCGTGCCGGCCAACAACCTGATCTATACCTATCTGCTGCGCGACGGCGCCCTGGCCTGGGCCGGGCTGCCCGATGTCGACCTGTCTTTCCTGGGGCTCTTGTCCTACATCGGCATCATCGCCGCCATGGTGCAGATCCTGGAGATGCTGCTCGACAAATACGTGCCCAGCCTTTACAACGCGCTTGGCGTCTTCTTGCCGCTCATCACCGTCAACTGCGCCATCATGGCGGGCTCGCTGTTCATGGTGGAGCGGGATTACAACTTCACCGAAAGCCTCGTCTATGGCGTCGGCTCCGGCGCTTCCTGGGCGCTTGCCATCGTGCTGCTCGCCGGCATCCGCGAGAAGCTCAAATACAGCGACGTGCCCGAAGGTCTGCAAGGTCTGGGCATCACCTTCATCACCATTGGCTTGATGTCCCTGGGCTTCATGTCCTTCTCGGGCGTTCAACTGTAAGGAGCAGCCGGCATGAACATTCAGGAAATCCTGCTCGCCATCGGCATGTTCACCGCCATCGTCCTGGCGCTGGCGGTCTTCATCCTCGCGGCGCGGGCCAAGCTCGTCTCGTCCGGCGATGTCGAAATCGAGATCAACGGCGAACGCAAAATCACCGTGCCGGCCGGCGGCAAGCTGTTGCAGACGCTCGCCAATCACAACATCTTCTTGTCTTCCGCCTGCGGCGGCGGCGGCACCTGCGCCCAGTGTAAGTGCAAAGTGCTCGCTGGCGGCGGCGACATGCTGCCGACCGAAGCTTCGCACTTCACCAAGCGCCAGGCCAAGGAAGGCTGGCGCTTATCGTGCCAGACGCCGGTCAAGCAAAACATGAAGATCGAAGTGCCGGAAGAGGTGTTCGGCGTCAAGAAATGGGTGTGCACGGTGGAATCCAACCCCAATGTCGCCACCTTCATCAAGGAACTCACCTTGCGCCTGCCAGAAGGCGAGCACGTCGACTTCCGTGCCGGCGGCTACGTGCAGCTCGAATGCCCGCCGCACGTCGTGCATTACAAAGACTTCGACATCCAGCCCGAGTATCGCGGCGACTGGGACAAATTCAACATGTGGCGCTACGTCTCCAAGGTGGATGAGCCCGTGATCCGCGCCTATTCCATGGCCAACTACCCGGAAGAGAAAGGCGTAGTCAAGTTCAACATCCGCGTCGCCTCGCCGCCGCCGGGCCGGGACGA
This sequence comes from Azovibrio sp., assembly GCA_026414665.1. Taxonomy (GTDB): domain Bacteria; phylum Pseudomonadota; class Gammaproteobacteria; order Burkholderiales; family Rhodocyclaceae; genus Azovibrio. The sequence goes on along the minus strand of JAOAIO010000030.1, from coordinate 2,614 downwards.
CATCCCACCGGGCAAGATGTCTTCCTATGTATTCAGCCTCAAGCCGGGCGACAAGATCACCGTCTATGGCCCCTTTGGCGAATTCTTCGCGCGCGACACCGACAACGAGATGGTGTTCATCGGCGGCGGCGCCGGCATGGCGCCGATGCGCTCGCATATCTTCGATCAATTAAAGCGCCTCAAGTCCAAGCGCAAGATCAGCTTCTGGTATGGCGCCCGCTCGCTGCGCGAGGCCTTCTACGTCGAGGAATTCGACAAGCTCGCGGCGGAAAACCCCAACTTCACCTGGCATCTGGCGCTCTCCGACCCCTTGCCCGAAGATAACTGGACCGGCTACACCGGCTTCATTCACAATGTCCTTTATGAAAACTACCTGAAAAACCACCCGGCGCCGGAAGACTGCGAGTTCTACATGTGCGGCCCGCCGATGATGAACGCCGCCGTCATCAAAATGCTGCTCGACCTGGGCGTGGAGCGCGAGAACATCCTACTCGACGACTTCGGCGGTTAAGCGCAGGGGGCGGCCATGGACACGTTCTTGATTACCTTTGGCGTCATCGCCTTTCTCGTCCTCATCATGGCCATTGGCGTGATGTTCGGCCGAAAGCCGATCGCCGGTAGCTGCGGCGGCTATAAGGCACTCGACGTGGAATGCGCCGCCGGCTGCAAGAACCCCTGCGCCAAGCGCCAGGCGCGCCTACAAGCCCAGGCGCAAGCACGCGCAGCACACGCCAAGGAGGAATAACCATGCTCAAATCGATGCGGGTCAAAGACTACATGGTGGCCGACCCCTTTAGCTTTAGCCCCGATCTCGAGGTGCTCGATGCCATCGAGCAATTGCTGGCGCACGGCTTGAGCGGCGCCCCGGTGGTCGATGGCCTGGGCGGCCTTATCGGCTTTCTCTCGGAAAAGGATTGCCTCAAAGTCGCCTTGAACGCCAGCTACTACGCCCAGCCCGGCGGCCCGGTCAGCCAATTCATGACCCGGGAAGTCAAGACCTTGGCGGCCGAATCCTCGCTCGCCGATGCCGTCGAGCTGTTCCTCGCCCATCCCTACCGTTGCTATCCCGTCGTGCAGGATGGCCGCCTCGTCGGCCAGCTCTCCCGCCGCGAAGCCTTAAAGGCTTTACAACAGCTCTGGTGAGGCTAGAGGCGTGTAGAGAAAGTAGGGCGGTCGAGGCAACCCGCCGCCCTCTTTTTATGCGCTAACGCATCCTCGTCGGTCAGTGCGCCCTTGAGCACGCCGTCTTCTCTCACCCACCAACACAGCAAGGAGGAGGGGAGCGGCGTGCGTCGCGGCGCGACTTGCATGGTAGCCTCTGGTGGGGCTCATCTTTGCGGCGAGTACGCAAAAATGGAAACAAGCAGTAGCCAGTTATCGAGCAGAGCCTTTTCCTGGGCTCGCCAGCGGTAAGCTTCAGGAAAATGGCCCATCCTGGCCGCACTTGCGGCTTGTGCCATGGCATCCTGCCCTGGTGGCGTGTTGCTTGTGCTGGTGCGCCAATTTTCAGAAATGCACCGCCATGGTGCGCTGGTGGTATCGGGTAGACGCGGGTAAGTGTCTGATCGGAAGTGTTTGTTGCAGATGGCACGGTTTATGCTTTTGATTCTTGTCCTTAACCACCCTTTGGGAGAGTGCAATGCAAGAAAAACGCATCGCCGTCGTACTGGCGGCGGCTTCTGTCTTCGCATCCGTGGCAGTTGCCGATGAGGCAGCTGGGCCGCATTCGTTTACCGGTAATTTTGCGATCACCACGGATTATTTGTTCCGTGGCATTAGCCAGACCCAAAACAAGCCGGCGCTGCAGGGCGGGTTTGACTATGCTCACTCCTCTGGCCTTTATGTGGGCGTTTGGGGATCGAATGTGAAATGGGTCGACACGGGCGGCTATAAGGATAACAACAGTCTTGAGCTTGATCTTTATGGCGGCTACAAAGGCGAGCTGGGGCCTTTGAGTTATGACTTAGGGATGATCCGTTACTACTATCCCGGCGATTATGTCGCCAATGCGACTTCGCCCGACACGACCGAGGCCTACGTCGGCTTGGGATGGCAGTTTCTGTCGTTCAAGTATTCCCACGTGGTTTCGGAAAACTTTGTCGGTTGGAAGGGGAGCAACGATCAGAAGACCCGTGGTAGTCAGTATTACGATCTTTCCCTTGCGTACCCCCTCGAAAATGGCTGGGGCATCGGCGCCCATGTCGGCTATCAGAAGGTCAAGCACAATAGCGATGCCTCCTATACCGACTGGAATGTGTACGTGAGTAAGGATTTGGGTTTTGGCACGGTCAAACTCATGTATGCCGATAGCAATGCCGACGGTTGCGGTAGCGCCTCGCGGGCGTATTGCTGGGATGGCAAGGATGTCGGTGATGCGCGAGCGGTGCTGTCCTTCAGTAAGACGTTCTGACCACTGGTGCTGCCAGCCGGCCCACCCCGCGCCTTACGCGCGGGTTTTTTTTGAGCGCGGATAGCGAATAGGAGAGGGCGGCAGAAAAACGGTGGCAGGCAGAACCACCCATGCAAAACGGCCACCCGAAGGTGGCCGCGAGGAGGACGCAAAGAGGAGACGCCTACGGGCGTGCGCGCGCGACCGTCAAACTCCGGCCGAGCC
>JAOAIO010000002.1 GCA_026414665.1 Azovibrio sp. | reverse complement strand
GGTCTCGGCCTGGTCGTTACTCACCTGGCAGGTGCCGGCGGCTTGGTGGCCGCCGCCGCCGTATTGGAGCATGAGCTCGCCGACATTGGTTTTGCTGGAGCGGTCGAGGATGGATTTGCCGGTGGCGAACACCGTGTTCTGCTTTTGCAGGCCCCACATGACGTGAATCGAGATGTTGGCCTGGGGGAAGAGCGCATAGATCATGAACCGGTTGGTGGCGTAGATGATCTCCTCGTTGCGCAGGTCGAGCACGGCCAGATTTTGGTGGAGCGTGGTGCAGCGCAGGATCTGCGCCTTGGCTTTTTCGGCGTGCTCGAAGTAGAGGTCGACGCGTTCCTTCACGTCGGGCAGGGCCAGGATCTCGTCGATGCTGTGGTTCTTGCAATACTTGATGAGGTCCATCATCAGCGCGTAGTTGCTGATGCGGAACTCGCGGAAGCGGCCGAGGCCGGTGCGGGCATCCATCAGGTAATTGAGCAGCACCCAGCCTTTGGGTTCGAGGATGTCGTCGCGCGAGAACTGCGCCGAATCGGCCTTGTCCACCGCCGCCATCATGTCCTCGGAAATGTTGGGAAAGCGCGCCTTGCCGCCGTAGTAGTCATATACCACCCGCGCCGCGGAAGGCGCTTTCGGGTCGATGATGTGATTCTTGCGCTCGCCGCTGTTGCGGAGGGTTTCGGAAAGATGATGGTCGAAAGCGAGGTGGGCCGTGGGCACGTAGGGCAGGTTGGTGGTGATGTCGCGCGCGCTAATGGCGATCTTGCCATCCTGCATGTCCTTGGGGTGCACGAACTTGATGTCGTCGATCAGATCGAGTTCGTTGAGCAGCACGGCGCAGACCAGGCCATCGAAGTCGCTGCGCGTGACGAGGCGAAATTTTTCTTGGCTCATGAGGCATCCTCCGAACATTAGCGGTTGGCATTAAAGCATAAAGGCCGCGCCGTGGGCGCGGCCCGCGGCCAATCAGCGCACGGCCTTTTCCGTGACGACCAGGGCGGTGAGGTTCACCAGCCGCCGTACCGAAGCGGAGGAGGTGAGCACATGCACGGGCTTGGCGGCGCCCATCAGGATGGGGCCGATGGTGACGCCGTCGCCGCCGGTCATCTTGAGTAGGTTATAGGAAATGTTGGCGGCATCGAGATTGGGCATCACCAGCACGTTGGCCTCGCCTTTGAGCGGCGAATCCGGGTCGGAAGACTGGCGCAGCTCTTCAGACAAGGCGCTGTCGCCGTGCATTTCCCCGTCCACTTCCAGATCCGGGGCCTGGGCCCGCACCAGCTCCAGGGCCTCGCGCATCTTCACGGCCGAGGCAGACTGCGAGGTGCCAAAGTTGGAATGGGAGAGCAGCGCCACCTTGGGGGTGATGCCGAAACGGCGCACGTTCTCGGCGGCCATGAGGGTGATCTCCGCCAATTGCCGGGCGTCCGGGTTTTCGTTGACGTGCGTATCGCAGATGAACAGCGCGCGGCCGGGCAAGAGCAGGTGGTTCATGGCGGCGAGCGTGTTGCAGCCCGGCGCCTTGCCGATGATCTCCTCGACCTGGCGCAGATGATGCGCGAAGCGGCCGGAAACGCCGCAAATCAGGCCGTCGGCATAGCCGAGCCGCAAGAGCAGCGCGCCGATGATGGTCGCATCCGAGCGCACCCGCATCTTGGCGATGTCGAGGGTGACGCCGCGGCGCTTCATGAGCTGATGGTAGGTGCTCCAGCATTCGCGGTAGCGCTCGTCGGCATCGGGATTGACGATCTCGAAATCGATGCCGGGGCGCATCTTGAGCTTGGCTTTTTCCAGGCGCATTTCGATCACCTGCGGCCGGCCGACCAAAATGGGCTTGGCGAGCTTCTCTTCGAGCACCACCTGCACGGCGCGCAGCACGCGCTCATCCTCGCCCTCGGCGTAGATCACTCGCTTTGCCGGCAATTGCCGGGCGGCCTGGAAGATGGTGCGCATCCCCGCGCCGGTCTGGTAGATGAATTCGGACAGACGCTGCCGGTAGGCGTCCATGTCGGCGATCGGTCGGGTGGCGACACCGGAATCCATGGCGGCCTGGGCCACCGCTGGGGCGATCTTGACGATCAGGCGCGGGTCGAACGGCTTGGGGATGAGATAGTCGCGCCCAAACTCGAGCGGCGTGTTGGCAAACGCGAGCGCGACTTCGTCGGCGACTTCGGCTTCGGCCAGTTCGGCGATGGCCTTGACGCAGGCGAGCTTCATCGCCTCGGTGATGCTCGTGGCGCCGACATCGAGCGCGCCGCGGAAGATGAAGGGGAAGCAGAGAACGTTGTTGACCTGGTTCGGGTAATCGGAGCGGCCCGTGGCGATGATGGCGTCGGGGCGCACTTCCCGGGCCAGTTCCGGCATGATTTCAGGGACGGGGTTGGCGAGCGCGAACACGAGGGGGTTAGGGGCCATGGCGGCGACCATCTCGGGCTTTAGCACCCCGGCCGTAGAGAGACCCAAGAAGATGTCGGCGCCTTGGATGGCATCGCCCAGGGTGCGGGCCGAGGTTTCTCGCGCGTAGCGGGCCTTGGACGGGTCCATCTGCGCGTCGCGGCCGACGTAGATCACGCCCTTGGAGTCGCAGACGGTGATGTTTTCCTTCTTCACCCCCAAGTCGCACCACAGGTTGAGGCAGGAGATGGCGGCGGCGCCGGCGCCGGAACAGACCACTTTCACTTCTTCAGGCTGCTTGCCGACGATCTTCAGGCCGTTCAGCATGGCCGCGGCGGAGATGATGGCGGTGCCGTGCTGATCGTCGTGGAAGACGGGGATCTTCATGCGTTTTTTGAGCTGCTCCTCGATGTAGAAGCACTCGGGCGCCTTGATGTCCTCCAGGTTGATGCCCCCCAGGGTGGGCTCCATCGCGGCGATGATGTCGATGAGCTTGTCCGGGTCGTTCTCCGCCAGTTCGATGTCGAACACGTCGATATTGGCGAATTTCTTGAACAGGCAGCCCTTGCCTTCCATCACCGGCTTGGCGGCGAGCGGCCCGATGTTGCCCAGGCCGAGCACGGCGGTGCCGTTCGTGACCACGGCTACCAGATTGGCGCGCGAGGTGTAGAGCGCGGCGTTGTTCGGGTCCTCGACGATGGCGTCGCACGGCGCCGCTACGCCCGGCGAGTAGGCGAGCGCCAGGTCGCGTTGATTGGTGAGACCCTTGGTGGGGCGGACGGAAACCTTGCCCGGGGTGGGGAGGCGGTGATATTCGAGCGCGGCGTCGCGCAGATCCTTTTCCATGTGTTCCTCGTCATTCTCGATTCCCGGGCCGGGGGGCGGGGGAAGCCGGCAAAGATACTGCAATCCGTTAGGCAAGTGAAGCGGGCCGCCGCCCTGTCGTTTCGCTTAAGGCGCATCCCAATCGTGGCGGTGGAGGTGATGGTGCGTCAGGTTGCCGTGGCGGTGCCGATGGCGGTGCGCGAGGCCGGCGCGCGCGAGCAGCTCTAGGTCCGCCAAGGCGATTTCCAGTGGACCATCGAACAACAGTCGCCCCGCTTCGCCCAGCACCAGCGCGCGGCTACCCAGCTCCGCGGCCAGGCTCAGGTTGTGAGTGCTGATCAAGGCGGTGGCGGGCGAATCCAGCAGGGTATCCACCAGCCAGCCGGTGCTGCGTGGGTCGAGGCTGGCCGTGGGCTCGTCTAACAGCAGCAGTCCCGGGTCGAGGGCGAAGAGGCAGGCCAGGGCAACCTTTTGCTTCTCGCCGCCGGAAAGCTGGAAGGGGGGCGCGGCCAGTAATTCCGTCAAGCCCAGCGCCCCGGCCCAGCGGGCCACCCGGGCGGGGATGTCGTCGAGCCCTAGGAGGCGCGGGCCATAGGCGATTTCTTCGGCAACGCTGGGGTTGAAGAGCATGGCTTCCGGGTGCTGAAAGAGCAGCACGCAATCCCGGCGGAAGCGCCGCGCCAGCTCCCGGGCGCGTAGGCGTTCCGGCGAGATCGTCTCGCCGCGCCAGCGGATGTGGCCCCGGTGCGCCGGCAAAAGGCCGTTCATGAGCTTGAGCAAGGTCGATTTGCCACAGCCGTTCGTGCCCAGGAGCACGGTTTTCTCGCCGGCTTCGAGGCGAACGTCGAGACCGTCGAATAGCAGCCGCTCGCGGCCATCCGGGCCGCGCCAGACATAGGCTAGGTCGCGGATTTCGAGCACTGGCGGCGCGCAGGGGCGGTCACGCATCGAAGGCGCCTCGGGAGCGCAGCGCTTGGCTTGCTTCGGTGCTCGCTGCCAGGGACTTGTCGAGTAGGGTGGCGGCTTGGCTGGCCGCGTGCCGGGTCCGGGCGGCGCGGCGCGGCGGCGCCGGGTGGCGGCTCGTGAAAGCGAGGCGGAAATCGGCGACGAGGCGCCGGACCGTCTCGATCTGCCCTAGGGCTAGGCTTATCAGCAAGGTGGCCGTAGGCCAAGGGGCCAGGGCTGCCAGCAGGTTCACCCGCCGCACTAGCCAGCAGCCTAGGAACACCATGAGTAGCACGCGCAGATTGAGCGTGAGCAGGAAGCGGGCGCTGCCGGCTGTGGACTCTGCCTGCCAGCTCGCTAAGAGCAGATAGCCGAGGCTCACCGAGAGGTTGAGCGCCAGGATCGCCGCCAGGCTCTGGCGCAGCAGCGCTGTAGCCTCTTGTCGGGCAGCGAGCAGGGCGAGTAGGAAACAGGCCGCCAATAGGCCCGGGTGGTGTAGGACGCTGAGCCCGACGAGCGTGGCGGCATAGGCGTAAAGCAGCAGCCGGTCGCGGCGGCCGGTGTGGGCGGCGTGGCTTGGGCGGCTGGGGGTCATGCCGTTTGCGCTCGCGCCGGGAGCGCGTGCCAGCCACGGCGCCGGGCGTGGCGCCAGACCAGTAGCGTAAGCGCCGCCTCGCCAATGCCGATGAGCGCGTGTGGTAGGAGCAGCGCCGGCAAGGTGATGGACCAGTCGAACGGGAAAAACAGCGGTGTGCCGTCGGCTCGGCGCGCGAGCCAGGGCTGGGCGCCCAGGACGAGCGCCAGGACGAGCGCGCCAACCATGATCGAGCCCCAGGCCGCGAGGGCGACGGCGGTCTCCTCGTGCAGCGGGCGCAACAGGCGAAAGAGGCCCTGGGCCGTGGCGCCGCCGATCAGCCCGAGGGCCAGGGCATTGACCCCCAGCGCGGTGATGCCGCCGGCGCCGAATAACAGGGCTTGCAGCGCGAGCACGCCGGAGTAGGCGAGAAAGGCAGGCCTAAGCCCGAATAGCAAGGTGAGCAGGGCGACTCCCAAGAGATGGCCGGAGCTACCGCCCGGCAGGGGCACCATGATCAGCCCGAGGCCGTAGGCTAGGGCAGTGAGCATGGCGAGACGCGGCACGGCGTGCTCGTCCAGGCGCCGGCGTAGGTCCCGCGCCGCCCAGGTCCAGGCGCCGGCGGCCAGGCCCCAGGCTGGTAGCCAGATCTGCGGCGCGAGAAAGCCGTCGGGGATGTGCATGGCAGTTTAGAACAGGCGCGAGACGGAGAAGATCAGCCGATATTTTTCTTTGCCTTCGGCGCCTTGTTGCAGATGGGATTCGTTGAGCCGGGTCCAGACCGGCCTTTTCACCCCGAGCGCGATGGAAAAGCTATCGAGATAGGCGCGTATTCCAGGCATCAGGTACACCATGCGGCCGCCGGTGCCCGCCTCGCCTACGCCGTCGGCCTTGTCCCGGCCCAGGTGCAGGTACTGGGCCTCGAGCACCCCGTCGAGGCGGAATTTCCGCTCCGCGTCGGCCAGCAGCCGATAACTGAGGGCGCCATTGAGCCGGTTCTCGTCCCCGAACTTGACCCGCTGACCGTCGGCGTAGGTGTATTCCTGAAAACGGATAGCCGAGATTTCGAGGTTGAGCGTCAGCCGCGGGCTAAGCATCTTGGCGGCGGAAGCGCCCAGGCTGAACGAGGACTTGCCAAAGCCGCGCGACTTGCCTGGGTCGATTTGGCCCAGGCTATCGCGGGCATTGGCGTTGCCAGTGGGCAAGGTGGCGCCGGCGAACACGGTGAAGTGCCAATCTTCCAAGTCGTCGAGGCTTTCGTGCGCGGGATTCAGCTGCCAGCCGTCGCGGCCATCGTACTTGAAGCCGAGCTGGCCCATCAGCGCCAAGTCGGCCCAGCCCCGCGAGGTGTAGCCGCCCGGTTCGTCGGTCTTGTCGTGGTAGGGCACGAACAGGTAGCCGGAAAACCAAGGCGTGAAACCGTAACCCAGGCCGGTCATCCAGTAGCGGGCGTAGTCGGCTTCCGGGGCGGTTGGGTCGTAGCGTTTGTATTCGGCATGATCGAGCTTCAGATAAGCGAGCGCGCGTCCGGCCGGCAGGGTGGCGGAGCTGGCCGATTCGATCGGCGCGCCAGGACCTTCCAGGGCGGCGGCGCCGACCCCGGCGACACCGTGATGGGCGAGGAGCGGCGCGCTCCAGATCAGGGCAATGAGCAGGGCAAGAGGGCGTTTCATGGGGCGGATTTCCGTTGTTTCGAGCGGTAGCGCTGGTAGAGGCCGAAGCCGCCCAGGATCAGGGCAAGGCCGAGAATCACCCGGGCGAAGTGGTCAAGGCCCGCCTCCGCCGTGCTGGCCGCCGCAGTGGCGCCAGTCGGGGCGATGTGCAGGCGCCGGTCGAGGCCGTGGCCGTCGGCGGCGAAGGCCTTAAGGCGCCAGTCGGCCTGGCCGTCGGGTAGGAAGGCTAGCCGCCCCTGGGCGTCGGTACGGCCGACTTGGGCCGGCATGTCGGCCGTGCCTGGATAGAGCTCGTAGGCTTCGAAGGCAAAGGGCTGGCCGTCGGCATAGCGGAGCTGGAGCACGGCTGCCGGCGTCATGGTCATGTCGAGCACAACCTCGTGCGCCGTCACCGTACCGCTTAGGCAGGCGAGCCAGGCGAGGCCGAGGCGCGAGATGCGGCGCGTCATCGTGGCAGCTCGAACTGCAAGGTGCAGGTGCGCAGCAAGACATCGGCCTTGCCGTCTGTCAGCGCTGTTTCGCGCGTGGCGCTTAGGCGTTGCAGTCCGGCTTGGCGCAGGCGTAGCTTGATGCGCCCATCCGGCCCGGTGACGCCGCGGCTGCTATTGCCATAGGCCACCGTCACGCCGGCGGCGGGCTGGCCAGCGTCGAAGACTTGCACTTCGAGCTTGTCGCCGGCGCCAAGGGCAAAGGGGTCGTGGGTCGGTAGGATTTCCAGCCCGTCGCCCAGGGGGCGGGCGAGCGTGGCATCCCAGCGGCTTAAGCGGATTAGGCGCTCTTCCGAGCGCCAGCTTTTTAGCACGTGCGGGATGCCGGTTTTGGCAGTGTTGCGCGTTTCCCAGGGGGTTTTCGTCCAGTAGCCGCTCGTAAGATCAAGGCTAAGGCGCGGGCAGTCGGCAAAACGCAAGGGATAGCCGGGGTTCAAGGGCCGCACCGGCTCGGCGCCGCAGCGTGCCGCCTGCAAGAGCGCGGGATCGTAGGGCTCTAGGTCGGCGCCGGCGTGGCTGGAGTGGCGGTGGCCTTGGTACAGGGTCAAGCCGGCCGGCTCCGGTTCGAGCCAGAGGTCGTGCGCCTTGGCTTGTGCGGCGAGGCCGGCGCACAGGCCAAGACAAGTGAGAAATCGAACGAGCATGGCTGTTTGTTATGAAGTTTGCTTGGAAATATCATACACAAAGCGTGCCAAGGCGAGGTGCCCGATGGAGCGGGGGATTGGAGGGAATTGTGTGAAAAGCGAGTGGTTTTTGTTTTTAAAAATTGGTTAGTTGCTTGCCAGCGGGAGGCGTAAGGTAAAGCGCGCGCCGCCCTCCGGGGCATTCTCCGCCGTCAGGCTGCCGCCATGCCGCTCGACGATGCCATAGCTGATCGATAGCCCCAGCCCCGTGCCTTGGCCGACCGGCTTGGTGGTGAAGAACGGTTCGAACAGGCGTGGCAGTAGTTCCGGGGCAATGCCCGGGCCGTTGTCCTGGAATTCGAGCACGGCCATGCCCGCCTCGCTGCGGCCGCGGATGGCGAGGCGCGGCGCGGGTTCCGCGGCGGCGGCATCGCAGGCGTTCTGCACCAGGTTCATCACCACTTGCTGTAGCTGGCCGGGGGAGCCCATGCAGCGCAGCGCCGGTGGGATGTCTTGGACGATGGCAAAGCGCGTCGGAGCGCCCTTCACGACCCAGCGCACGGCGCGCTCCACGACTTGCGCGAGGGCGACAGGCTCGGGCTGCATCCGGTCTACGGCGGAAAAGCGCTTTAAGGCATCGACGATATCGCGGGTGCGCTCAGCTCCCTCGATCATGCCTTCGATGAGCTGCGGCATGTCTTCGAGGATGCGGTCGATGCGTAGCGCTTCGCGTTGGGCGGCGAGACACCGGGCGCGCTCGGGGTCGGCATGTACCGCGTCGAGATAGGTCTCGAGGCGCTGGGCGTAGCGTTTCAAGGCGAGCACGTTGCCGAGCACGAAGGAGATGGGGTTGTTCAGCTCATGCGCTACGCCGGCCACGAGGCGGCCGAGGGAGGCCATTTTTTCGGCGTGCAGCAATTGTCCTTGGGTGCGCTTTAGATCCTCGTGCGCCTGGCGCAGCTGCTGGTAGGCGCGGCGCAGCTCGCCCACCGGCCGGCCGGTGAGCACGAGCCCCATGAGCTTGCCGGTGGGGGACAGGCGCGGCGTGCAGTTGAGGGAGAAGGGCATGACGCTGCCGTCGCCGCCGCGCAGGTGCAGCTCGCAGTCGTGCACGCCTTCTTGGCCGAATACGGCGAACAAGTGCCGGGCCCGGGCGCGCTCTTCCGGGGCGGCGAACAGGTCGAAGAGCAGGGTGCCCTTGAGGCGCTGCTCGTCCTGGCCGGAAAAGCGCAGAAAGGCGGGATTCACTTCTTGGATGCGCCCGTTGCGGTCGCACACCACCAGGATGTCCGACATCGCGGCGATGATGCTTTCGATGAACTGATGCGAGGCTTCCAGGGCGGCATTCTTTTCTTCCAGCGCTACCTCGTATTGGAGCAAGTCGTTATAGACCTCGTCCATCTTCTGGATCACTTCGATCCAGGCTTGCTCCCCGAGTGGGGGCGTAGCATCGGGCTGGGGCTCAGCAGCTGGGCTTGGCGTGGACATGGGCTTCCCCGTGCGCGTCGTGGGCGTGGCGCTCCGCCTCCAGGGGGATGAGATTGAGCTGGCCGTGGCGCACGCCACGTTCCGCGGTTAGGCTGTCGGCAAAGCGGCGCACGGCGGCGGTGGGTCCTTTGAGCACCACGGCTTCGAGGCAGTGCGCGTGATCGAGATGGGTGTGCAGCGCCGCCACCGTTAGGTCGTGGTGCGCGTGTGAGCGGTCGGTCAGGCGCTCTGCCAGGGCGCGCTCGTGGTGGTTGTAGACGTAGGACAGGGCGGCGACACAGTGGCCGCTCTCCGGCGCTTCGGCATGGGCCGCGCCGATGGCGGCTCGGATCAAGTCGCGCACCGCTTCCGAGCGGTTTTGATAGCCGCGCTGGGCAACCAGGGCGTCGAACTCGGCGGCGAGCGCGGCATCGAGAGAAATGGTGAAGCGTTCCATGGCAATCGTCCGGGTCAGTGCACGGTGCACACCATGCAGGGGTCGAAGGAGCGTACCACGTGCTGGATCGTGGGTGGCGCGTCGGGACCGGCGGGCAGGCCTTCCAGGGCTTTTTCCAGGGGGCCAGGTTGGCCGCTGGCATCGCGGGGAGAAAAATTCCAGGTGGTCGGGGCGATGATCTGGTAGCGGCTGATGCGTCCCTGGCGAAATGCCAGCCAGTGGCCGAGGCTGCCGCGCGCGGCTTCGATGAGGCCGGCGCCCGCGCCGTCGTCGGGCAGGCTGCCGCCCTGGCAGTAGGGCTCGCCTGGCACGAGGGCGCGCGCCCAGTCCTCCATGGCGGGCAGCACCCTGGCCAGCTCCAACATGCGGGCGGTGATGCGCGCGAGCACGCTGGCGCCGTGCCGCTCTACCAGGTCCCGGGCGAGCGGCTGGCCGGCCACTAGTTGGCGCGCCAGAGCGCCGACTTCGCGCGCCTGGCCGGCGTAGCGGGGCGCCTTGCACCAGGTATAGGCATCCGGCTTGTCGGCGTCGACCCGGGTCTGGCCCTGGGCCGGATGCAGCGGGCCGCTTGCGTCGACCAGCCAGGCGTGGTGGCAGTCCTCGCTGATCTGGGCCGGGTCTAGTGCGGTAGGCGCGGCGCCGGGTTGCCAGAGGCCGGCGGGGAATAGGGGGCCTGCCTCTCCGGCGTAGGCACCGTGGCTGAGAAAACGGTCCCAGGCGCGGCCGATGCGGTCGAGACCAAGGCGCTCGGAAAGCGTGAGGAAGGCGGGAAAGTCGCCGTTCCGGTCGGCGGCCCAGGCCGTGAGACGGGCGTGCGAGTCAAGCGCCGCCACGGCTTCGAGCGTGTCGCCAAACAGGGTCTGCTCGAGGAAGGCGCGGCATTCACGCAATTGAGCCAAGACGCGCAGCTTCTCCGAAATCCCCAAGGCGCGGGTGGTGCCACCCGGCTGTAGCCCCAAGCTGTGCGGCCATTTGCCGGCCAAAAAGCCCATCAGCTTGAGCAGCCCGGCCCGGGCTGGCAGGGCTTGGGCGCTGGCGCTGCCCCGGATGGCGGCAAAGCGCGCCGCCGTGGCCGCGAACCAGGGCTGGCCGGCGTAAGCCGGGTGGGCGAAGTCGGGCATGAAGAATAGGTAGAAGTGGCTGATGTGGTCGGCCAGGTTCTCGGCCGCGAGAATCAGATGCGTGGCGCGCAGGCCATTGGGCGTGGGGCGGATCCCCATGGCATCGGCTAGGGCGCTGGCAGCGGCTACCGATTGCGCGACCGAGCAGATGCCGCAAATGCGCGGCACGATGGCGAGCGCATCGAGCGGGGCGCGGCCTAGCAGGAGCGACTCGAAGCCGCGAAACAGCGGCGAGTTGACGCGGGCGGCGACGACATGCTGGGTATCGTCGAGTTCGAGGCTGACTTCCAGGTCGCCTTCGACGCGGTTGAAGGGGCCGATGACGACGCGGCTCATTTCAACCCCGTTTTTTTCTGCGCCGGCAGCACCCGCGGATGATCGGCGCGGGCGTTTTCTCGCACCCGGTGCGGCGTGGCCGATTTGGAAAGCGCCGCGAGGGCCACGAACCAGGCTTTCGGCATGTCGGTCGGTAGGCCGATGGGAATGCCGGCGACCTTAGGCGTTTCCAAGAAGGGATGGCCCGGATGCTCGAATTCGGGTTCGGTGCAGGCGATGCAGGGGTAGCCGCCTTTGAGGCAGGAGCCGACGCCGTTCCAGGGGCGGGTGTTGCAGTCGGCGTGCGCCTGGGTGCCCTTGCAGCCCAAGTTTTCCATGAGGCAGCCGAGGTCGGAGGGCTTTTCGGCGCTGGCCTTGAATTCGTAGAACTCGTTGCGCGGGCAGCCATGATGCACGAGATGATCGGTGTAAAGCCGCGGGCGGCCGAGACTATCCAAGGCGTTGGCAGCCAATTCGCCGAGGGCGAGCGCGGCGAGGGTATCCATGACCCAGCCCGGATGTACCGGGCAGCCGGCGATGTTGATCACCGGTAGGCCAGCGCCGGAGCGGAAATCGCGCTCGAGCAACCCGCCCGGCGTGTTGCCCTCGTATTGCAGGCCCGTGGCTTCGAGCGGGTTGCCCGGGGTGGCGGCGGATAGGCCGCCGTAGGCGGTGCACGAGCCCACCGCGAGCACCCAGCGGGCTCGGGCCGCAAGGCGGCAGACCCAGTCGGTCATGGGTTTGCCGCTGCCGGCGAGGATGTGGAAGCGACCGCTGCCGGCCGGACCACGCAGCAGGGCGCCTTCGACGCAGAGGATGTCGAAGGCGGCGGCGCCGCGCGCGGCATCTTCGAGCAGCGCCAGTGCCTCGCCGCCGCCCTGTGGCGACAGACTCGGGTGCCAGAGGAATTCCAGGCCGGCGCCGGCCAGGGCGGCAGGCAGCGGCGTGTCGTGGCAGAGCAGCGACTGGCTGCAGCCGCCGCAGCCGCCGCTTTGCAGCCAAAGGATGCGCAAGGCCGCGCTCATGCCGGCGTATCCGCGGTGTCGGCGGGCGGCTGGCCGGGGCGGGCGAGGCCATAGCGCTCGATCTTGCTGCGCAGTCCGACCCGGGAGAGTTCGAGTTCCGCCGCGGCGCGGGAAATATTCCAGCCGTGCCGGATCAGCGTTTCTTGCACTAGGCGCGCTTCGAGCCGCTCCAAGCGCGTCTTGAGGCCGCCGCGGCCGCCGCTGATGAAGGCGAGCTCCGCCTCTTCCTCCGCGGCGGCGGCGCGCAGCACGCGCGGCGAGAGTAGTTCCGGCCCTAGCTCAGGCCCGTCTGACAGGGCCAGGAGGCGCAGGATCTCGTTTTGCAGCTCGCGCACGTTGCCCGGCCAGCGCCAGGCGCACAGACAGTCGAGCGCAGCCGGGGAGAGCCGGGCGCCGGGCTTGCCCAGGGCGCGGGCGCTGGCTTCGACCAGGCGTTCGGCCAGCAAGGGAATATCCTCGCGCCGTTCGCGTAGCGGCGGCACCGTCAGGCTCACCGTCGCCAGGCGGTAATACAGATCCTCGCGGAAGCGGCCGGCGCGCACTTCCTCTTCCAAGTCACGGTTGGTGGCGGCGATGACCCGGACATCTACCGAGCGCGGGCGGCTGCTGCCGACGGGGCGGAATTCGCCTTCTTGCAGGACGCGCAGCAGCTTGACCTGAAANGCAGGGCTGGTGTCGCCGATCTCATCGAGGAACAAAGTGCCGCCATCCGCCTGCTGGAACAGGCCGATGCGGTCCTCCACGGCGCCGGTGAAGGCGCCCCGCTTGTGGCCGAACAGCTCGGCTTCGAGCAGGCTGTCGGGCAGGGCACCGCAGTTTTCTACGACGAAAGGCTTGCTGGCGCGGGGGCTTTCGTAGTGGATGGCGCGCGCCACCATCTCTTTGCCGGTGCCCGATTCGCCGCTGATGAGCACCGAAATGTCGTGCGGCGCCACCTTGCGGATCAGCTCCGCTACCCGTTCGAGCGGGCTGCCTGGGGCGCGGAGCAGGCCGTCGAGGCCAAAGGCGTGCTTGACGCGGTCGTATTTGGAGCCGACCTGGCGGCGCAGCACTGGCGCCGCAGTGCGTAGTTCCAGGCTCAGACGCTGATTATCCTGCTGCAGACGCCACACCTCGGCGGCGTTCTTGAGCGTGTGCAAGAGCTGTTCCGGCTGCCAGGGCTTCATCAGGTACTGCCAGATGCCGGCCTCGTTGATGCCGGTGATGATGTCCTCGGCGTCGGTATAGCCGGAGAGGATGATGCGGATGAGTTCCGGCCAGCGTTCCCGCACCCGGGCGAGGAACTGGACCCCCGTGGTGCCCGGCATCCGTTGGTCGCATAGCACGATTTGGATGTCGGGCTCGCGTTCGAGCACCGCCAAGGCGGCGCTGGCCGAGGCGGCGGTGAACACGCGGAAATCTTCTTCGAGCGTGCGAGCGAGCGCTTCCTGGGAGCGGATTTCGTCATCGACCACGAGAATGCCGGGAAGATGGGCTTGGCGCATCGGATTTCCTGAATGCATAAGGGCTTAGGCCAAACGCAATAATAAAGTCAAAAGCTGGGACCGGGGCCTTGCAGGGCTGGGAAAGCTGGGGTTTTATGGCTTTCGTCGTGGTTTTGCCAAAATCGCCTGCCGAAATGCATAAAACACGACTTTCGTCTGATTTTTCATGAGCTTTCGTTCGACTACCATGCGCTGGCAAGGGAGAAAAGGAGAAAGCCATGCGCCCACATGCCCGCCGCCGGCCGCGCGCCAGCGCTGCCGGCCCACGTGAATTCATCGCTGCCGTGCGGCTTGCCGACGGGCGGCGCGAACTGTACCGGATTCCCGCGGCCTTGGATGTCGAAGACGCCCGGCGCGTGGTGCTCGACCAGCTGTTTGCCGTGGTGAGCGTCGTGGTCAGCCCGCGCCGGCATTGAGTCCGCCGTTTTCAGCAGATGCGCGGCAGTTGATCGCCGCTCAACCAATCGACGATGCGCCGTCCGCCCAAGGCCGTGCGCATTTGCACGAAATGACGCGCGTCTTCCAATACCTGCCCGATGCGCGCCGCCTGACGACCGAGCGGATGCGCGCGTAGAGCGGCGAGCACCCGTTCCGCGTCGGCCTCGGCGCAGATCAGCACGAGCTTACCCTCGTTGGCGACGTAGAGCGGGTCCAGGCCGAGCAGCTCGCAGGCCGCTGCCACCGCGGCGGTGATGGGGAGCTGCCGTTCTTCGATCAGGATGCCGACGCCTGCTTGGCTGGCGATTTCGTTCAACGTCGTGCCCAAGCCGCCGCGGGTGGGGTCGCGCAGCACGCGGATGTCCGCCCCGGTGGCCAGCGCTGCCTCCACCAAGCCGTGCAGCGCCGCCGTGTCCGACACGATGGGGGCAGTGAAATTGAGCCCTTCGCGTTCGCGCATGATCGCCATGCCATGGTCGCCCAGAGTGCCCGACACGAGTACCGCATCGCCGGGCCGGGCCCGGGCGCCGCCCAGCTCGCGTCCCGGCGGCAGAGCGCCGACCCCTGTCGTGGTGATGAACACCCCATCCCCCTTGCCGCGCTCGACCACCTTGGTGTCGCCCGTGACGATCGGCACGCCCGCGGCGTGCGCCGCCGCCGCCATGCTGGCCACGATGCGCTCGAGATCGGCGAAGGGCAGACCTTCTTCGAGAATGAATGCGGCCGAGAGCCAGAGCGGTCGGGCGCCCATGACCGCCACATCATTCACCGTGCCATGCACGGCTAGGCAGCCGATGTCGCCGCCCGGGAAGAACAGCGGCGCGACCACATGGCTATCGGTGGCCATGACCAGCCGCTCGCCAGGCGCGGGCGCGGGTAGCACGGCGCCGTCATCGCCGCGGGCGAGCCAATCATTATCGAAATGGCGGGCGAACAGCGCCGCCACGAGCTCGGCTGTGGCGCGTCCGCCGGCGCCGTGCGCGAGCTCGACCGTGCCGGGCTTGCTCTTCATGAATCGGGAAGGCTGGGATGCAGACAGAGGCATGGGGCGTTTTCCGAAGGTTACGATGCCGACGACCAGCGCGGGGCCGAAGCGACCTTGACGTGGCTGCGCCGCGCCGCGGAGGCGATGCGGTTTGCCACGCGGTTTAGCGTAAAGCTGCAAAGATACTGCAAGCTTTTGCGAGTTTGCCAATCTTTGTGGGGGCAGGCCCAATCTTCATGGATGTTCGACCTTTAAAGCATGAAAGCGGCGGGGGCGTCCCCTTGCCTCGGCCTCCCCGCGGTGGGGGGGCGTGTGTCGCTGCGCGACGTGCACGGTAAGGTGAGCGCGTTTGCGTGCGTTCAGAGAGCAAAGGTGAGTGCCGGCGTGAGCGGTGGGGACGATAATCCAGCGCCCCCAGCCGGTACATCGGGCCGGGGATGGGGGCCGCGAATCACGGCTTGCGCGGCCGGGTGGCAACCTTGCGTGGGGCGTGCTGCCTCGCTATCTATTTGATATGTCTCGGTCGTTGCGCGCCGGGCGCCTTGTCCTCGAGCCGCTTGCGGCGGTCGTTCGAGATACCCGAAAACAGGATGTCAGGAAGTCAGACCCGAGATGCGTCATCCCGATCCTTCTTCCGTGTCTGATCCGTCGCCGGCCGAGCTGCCGGCAGACGTGGCCCAGCTTTGCCTCGCGCATGGCTTGCCGAGCTTTGCCTATTTCGACCAGCAATTCGCGCAAGAAGTGCGCCGCGCTCAGGGGGCTTGGCCGCTGCTCGCCCGCGAGTGGCGGCGCCGCGCGACCGCGCCAGCCTCTGGCGCTGCAAGCTTGCCCGTCGTCACGGGAGCGGCGCGCTGATGCCCGGCTTCCTGGCCCTGCGGCGGTTTTTTAAGCGTGGGCGGGCGGCGGCCGCGCTGACATCCCCGTCGGCCGCGCAGGCCGGCATGGGCTTGGGCATTGCCGGCTTGCCGCCGCCGCTTGTGCGTTTTCCCCCGGGGCAGGTGCAGGTGCTGCTTGCGCCCGAGCCCGAGGCGCGGCTGGCGCTTGTGGCTCAGGTGCTCACGCATGCCTTGGCGCGGCGCGTGCGCCTGGGCGTCGTGCTCGGGCCGACGGCGGGCGCTGCGTTCGAGACTTGCCTTGCCGCCGTTCCTGCCCTTGGCGCGGCCGTACAGAGTGGGCAGCTTCGCTTGCTCGAGTGGGTCCCGCGCCAGGGCGATGCGCGTGCGCCGGAGGCGTTGCTTGCCGAGTTGGGGCTATTCCAGGTGGCGCCCGAGGATGGCCTCGTATTTTTGGGCACCGAGGCGCTGTTTGCCTGGGAGTGTCCGCAGGTGTTGCACAGGCAGCTTATGGCGCTGCGCGCCAAGGTGCGGCAGCGCCCGGCGGGCGCCTTGTTCTTCTTTTCCGGCCAGTGTGGCGAGGCGCTCGCCGTGGAAGGCCGGGACGACGTGTTTGCCAATGTCGCCCGGCTGGTGTCGGTGCGTGGGCTTCTCACGCTCGAGATTCTGCGCTGGCAGGGTGGACTGCAAAACTGCTGCTATGGCTTGCACCAGGGCGAGGGCGGCCTCGAACTCGAGGGCAGCGTCATCGATACCGCGCGCCAGCGTCTGCGCGCCGCGCCGCGTCAAGGCTGCGTCTTGGCCATGGCGGCCGCCTTGGCGGGCCAAACCGGGGTGCCGGAGCACTGGCAGATACTCGCCGATGCGGCCGCGTTGGAAGCGGAGCTGCCTACCCTGGGGGCCGCGACTTTGCTGTTGGCCTATGAAGGGCCGGCTACCTTCATGGATCTGGTGCGTTGGGTGCATCGCTTGCGCCTCGCCCATCCGCGGCATTTGAAGATTCTGGTGCGGGAAACGGGCGCGAAGCTGCGCTACGGGGCCGAAGCCATCCTGTTCAAAGCCGGGGTAAGCGGCGTGATCTACCGTGAACTCGGCTTTTCGCGCGTCATTCAGCAAGTCCATGCCCAGTCGAGCCAGATTTACCAGGGCGAGCCTTTGGCCGATCTCGATGAGCTGCTCGCCGCTGCCGAGCCGCCGCCCGTGTCCGGCTACCTGCCGCCCGAGCGTTTTTGCCGGCAGGTGCGCGAGATGGTCGAGCGCTCCGCCGTGCTGGGCATCGAGCACTGCTTGTTGCGCTTGCCGCTCTTGCGCCGGGTGACGCATCGAGATGCCCTGGCGCAGTGTCGCGTCGGCCGCCATGGCGATGTCGTCAGCGCCGACCGGGAGGGCTTGTATCTCTTTTTGTTCGCTTGCCGCGAGCCGGATGTGGCCGCCAGTCTCGCCCGTATCTTCGCCGAGCCGGTCGATACCTTGTTCGAGAGCATGAGCATTCTGCCCGGCGATGCGCTCATCCTACGCAGTATCGATGATCTGGCGCGTCAGGCCGAACAGGAGGGACTGCCCGATTATTCTCCCTTGCTCGCGCCGCGCGCCGTGCCGGTAGCCGCGCCCGTGGCGGGCGGGTCGGCTGCCGATGGTGACGACACAGGACGTGCCGCGCCGCTGCCCCTACTGCGTGTTGGCGGTGCTGCCGTGGCGGCAGAGATGATGCCGGCGCCGCGCCAGGTATGGCGGTTTTCGCTTGCCGAGTGGCGGCCGCTGGCAGAGCAGGCGGCAAGCGCATGAGCTTTTGGTTCTATCTGGGCGTGGGCGCCGTGCTGGCCTGGCCGGTCTATCGGGCGCTCGCGCGTCTGCCCGGACGCGCGCCCTGGGTGCGTCGTCTGCCCGGCTGCAAGCCCCGCCACTTACGGCCTTATACGCCACGCGCCGTGGCGGTCGCCGAGGCGGCAACGAAGCGGGGCGAACATGCCTAGGCTGGCGCTGGTCTCGAATGTCGGCGGCTGTGGGCGCACCAGCCTCGTGGCGCATCTTGCCCGGGCTTTCGTCGAGCAAGGCCGGCGCGTGCTGGCGCTCGAATGCGATCCAGCCAATCTACTCGGCTTGCATCTGGGGTTGGCGCAGGCTCCCGAGGTCGGCTGGGCGAGCGCTCATCTGGCCGGTCAGGATTGGGACGCGGCGGCTTGGCAGAATTCGGAGGCTATCGCTTTTTTGCCGTTTGGCGAGGTGGCCTGCGATCAGCTTACTGTGCTGGAGTCCATGCTGCGCGCTGCGCCGCGCTGGCTTGCCGAGCGGCTCGAGGCGCAGCCGGGGTTGGGCGATGCGCTGGTGCTATTCGATACGCCGCCCTGGCCGGCGGCGCTCGCTTGTCAAGCGGTGGCGGCGGCGGATTTCGTCCTGGTCGTGCTCGAGGCCGAAGGCCGCGCTTGGGTGCAATGGCCAATTTTGCAGGAGAGCCTCGCTGCGCGCGCCTGCCCCTATGCCGTGCTGGTGAATCGGCTCGATAGCGGCCTGCCGCTCGAGCGCGATTGCCTTACCGTGTTGCAGCACCAGCTGGGCGAGCGCTTCGTGCCTTACCCGGTGCACCGCGACGAAGCCGTGCGTCTAGCGTTTGCGCAATGCGTCAGCCTCTGGGATGCCTATCCGCATTCGCAGGCGCGGCGCGACATCGCCGGTGTGGCGACTTGGCTGGCCGCGCAAGCCGCGCTGGCCGGAGGCGTGCCGTGAGCGCCGCGGCTATCTACGCGCGTTGCCGGGACTGGGTCGGGCGGCAGCTTGGCGTGCCGGCGCAGGCGCCGCTCGGTCTTTGGATCCGCCGCTTGTTCATCTTGCCGCGGCCGCCGGTCGTGCCGGACGCGCCACCTGGGCTGCTGCGCCGGGCTTTGGCCGCCTTGCCGCGCCTGGGCGCGGGGCTTGGCCGGGGCCTGGCCCGACCGTTGCGTCCGATGTTGGGCTGGATGCAGCGCGCCTTGCCCGATCCGGTGCGGCTCACTGGCCAGCTCGAACGCCTGGCCGAATCGCCTTGGCTTAGGCATCCGCTCGTGCGCGGCGCGGTGTTCGCGCTTGCCGCCTTGATCCTGTGGCTGGCGATTACCACGCCGTTCTCCGCTTTCGAGCAGTTCTTGTTTTTTCTTTTCACTTTGTCGCTTGCGCTCTATGTGCGCCACATGCCGGGTAATTTACCGGCCTTGTTCCTGATTTGCCTCTCCATCCTTGTGTCCTTGCGCTATGGCTGGTGGCGTGCGACTCAGACCCTCGATTTGGGCTCGCCGCTCGAGAAGCTCTTGGGCTGGGGGCTGCTTGCCGCGGAAATCTATACCTGGGGCATCCTCATCCTTGGCTATATCCAAACGGCCTGGCCTTTGCGGCGCCAGCCCGTGCCTTTGCCGGCGGACGTGAGCCTCTGGCCCACGGTGGATATTTACATTCCCACTTACAACGAGCCGCTCGCCGTGGTGCGGCCGACCGTGCTCGCCGCCAAGGGCATCGACTGGCCGGCTGACAAGCTACGCGTCTATATCCTCGACGATGGGCGGAGGGAAGCGTTTCGCGCCTTCGCCGCCGAGGCCGGGGTCGAGTATATGATCCGCCCCGACAATGCCCACGCCAAGGCCGGCAACCTCAATCACGCGTTGCCTTTGACGCGGGGCGAGTTCATCGCCATCTTCGACTGCGATCACATTCCGAACCGCTCCTTCTTGCAGCTGACCATCGGCTGGTTCTTGCAGGACCCGCGCTGCGCCATGGTGCAGACGCCGCACCATTTCTTCTCGGCCGACCCGTTCGAGCGCAATCTCGGTACCTTTCGGCGCGTCCCCAATGAAGGTGCGCTGTTCTATGGTCTCGTCCAGGACGGTAACGACTTCTGGAATGCCACCTTCTTTTGCGGCTCCTGCGCCATCCTGCGCCGCGGTCCGCTGGAAGAAGTGGGCGGCCTCGCCGTTGAGACGGTGACGGAGGACGCCCACACGGCCCTGAAGCTGCACCGGCGCGGCTATACCACCGCCTACATCAACATCACCCAGGCGGCCGGACTGGCCACCGAGAGCCTCTCCGGGCATGTCGGCCAGCGCATCCGCTGGGCCCGGGGCATGGCGCAGATTTTTCGCATCGACAATCCCTTCCTGGGCAAGGGGCTTAGCTTCTTCCAGCGGCTGTGTTACAGCAACGCCATGTTGCATTTCTTCTATGGCATCCCGCGCCTCGTCTTCCTCACCGCGCCGCTCGCTTTCTTGTTCTTCGAGCTGCACATCATCAATGCCATGGCCTCGATGATCGCGCTCTACGTGCTGCCGCACATCGTTCACTCCAACATCGCCAATGCCCGCATCCAGGGACCTTTTCGCCATACTTTCTGGGCCGAAGTCTATGAATCGGTGCTGGCCTGGTACATCACCTTGCCTACCACCATTGCCTTCATCAATCCGCGTCTGGGCAAGTTCAACGTCACCGCCAAAGGGGGGTTGATCGAGAACAGCTATTTCGACTGGGTGATTTCCAAGCCGTACCTGGTCCTTGTCGGCCTCAATCTGCTCGGTTTTGGCATCGGGCTTGGACGGCTGTTCTTCTGGAACACGCATGAGCAGGGCACGGTGCTGCTCAATCTGCTGTGGACTTTTTACAACCTGCTCATGCTCGGCGCCGCGGTGAGCGTGGCCACCGAGCAGCGCCAGGTGCGCGTCGCGCATCGCGTGCCGGCGCGCCTGCCGGCCATGCTGCGGCTCAAGGACGGGCGCGCCTTACACTGCTGGACCGAGGATTTCTCCTTGCATGGACTGGGGGTGCTTTTGCCCGATGTCGGCATCACGCCGGGTGATGCGCTCAAGGTTTCGCTCTGGCGCGGCCAGATCGAGCAGGTGTTCCCGGCGCGGGTCGTGGCGGTGCGCGATGGCCGCGTCGGCATGCGTTTCGAGGGGCTCACCCTGGAGCAGGAGTCGGCCTTGATCCAATGCACCTTCGCCCGCGCCGATTTGTGGAGCGCTTGGCGCGACGAACAGGATGCCGATCGGCCCTTGTTGGGCATGAAAGAAATCTTCGTGCTCGGCCTCGAAGGCTACCGCAAGCTTGCCACGCATGTGCGCGATGGCTGCCGCGAACGCTGGCTGCGCCGCCTGGGCAGCAGGGTTTAATACGCGCCAAGTCAGCCATACACTGCAAAAATTCTGTAATCTTTAGCCTTTTGGCTTAAGCGCTTCGCCATAGCGGCGCCAAGATACAGAGGATGAGCAGAAACGATGCGGTGCGTACTTTTGCCGGCGTGTTGGGCGATTAAGCCGGCCTCCCGGGACCCGTGGCCTAGTGTGGGCTCCGTGGTTTTTGGGGTTCAGCCGAGGCTTTGAGGCGGATGGGGCTCTGGAGCCTGTATTTTTTCGTCAAGCTGGGGCTGTTCTATGCCGGCTATGGCGGTTTTCACGTCTTTGAGAACTTGCTCTTCGCGCTTGCGCTCGCCTTGCCCTTGCAGCGCGCCGGCTGGCGTCGGCTGCGCCAAGCCTGCGCCGTGCCGGTGGGTGTGGCGCTGCTTTATTACGATTCCTGGTTGCCGCCTTTTTCGCGCCTCATCGCGCAGGTCGGCGCGCTGGCCGATTTCAGCCTCGCGTATTGGCTCGAATTATTGGGCCGTTTCATCAACCCGGCCTGGCTCGTGGCGCTACTCGCCGCGGCGCTTTGCTTGCGCTGGCTGGGCCGCTATCTGCGCCTGGCGACCTTCGTGTTCTTGGGCATACTGAGCGTCATACCTGCCAGCCATTGGCGGCCGGATGTCTTCAAATCCGCGACGGCGGCCGAGGAGGCGGGCGGTGCCGGCGCGGCGCAAGATCCCGAGGCCCGGCTGGCGGCCTTCTACCAAGCCCAAAAGCGCCGCGTCTTGCCGTTCAAGGCAGCGGAAGCAGGCAGGCCGGGCTTCGATGTGATCTATGTGCATGTTTGCTCCTTGTCCTGGGACGACATGGCGTTTTTGCAATTGCACGAGCATCCGTTCTTTGCCGGTTTCGACTTGCTGTTTCGGCAGTTCAACAGCGCCGCGAGCTATAGCGGCCCAGCGGCGGTGCGGCTGTTGAAGAGCGCTTGCGGCCAGCTCGATCACCAGAGCACCTACCGCGAGCACAATCCGCAGTGCCAGTTGTTCCGCAATTTCGAGCAGGCTGGCTTTACCGCCGAGGCCTTGCTCAATCACGATGGCCGGTTTGATAACTTCGCCAAGCTCGTGGAGACGGAAGGAGGGTTTTCGCGTAAGCCTTTGATTCCAAAGGATGCGCCGGTGGCCATGCGCAGCTTCGACGATACCCCGATCTTCAGCGACCGCGCCGTGCTCTCCTACTGGTGGCAGGCGCGCCGCGCGACCGAAGCCGGGCCTGTGGCGCTCTACTACAACACCATTTCCTTGCACGATGGCAATCGCCTGCCCGGGTATAAGTCCGCCTCCAGCCTACAGACTTACAAGCCGCGGCTCTTGCAGCTCCTCGACGATCTTGCGCGGTTCATCGAGGAGCTCGAAGCTTCCGGCCGGCCGGTGGTATTGGTGCTGGTCGGCGAGCATGGCGCCGCCTTGCGTGGCGACCGTTTGCAAATCGCCGGGCTACGCGAGATTCCCAGTCCGCGCATCACCCGCGTGCCGGCTGCCGTGAAGCTCATCGGTATGCCGGGAATGCGCGGCCCGGCTCAGGTCATCGACCGGCCGAGCAGCTATTTGGCGCTCACCGCCGTGGTTGCTCAGCTCTTAAATGGCGAGACCGACCGCGCGCAGCTTGCCGCCCGTTTGCCTGAAACCATGCACGTTGCCGAGAACGAAGCCGTGGTGCTCTTGCGGCACGGCGATGGCTATCAGATGCGCACGGCCGATGGGGTATGGATGCCTTACCGCGAGTAGGGCGCCTCGAAAAACCTGCTGCGCGGCCGGATGGCTGCGTTGCGCGGTGCTCGGATGCTCGCCTATCGACTTGATATGTCTCGCATCCTGCGCGCCGTGCGCCTTGCCCTCCACCCGCTCGCGACGGTTTTTCGAGGTGCCCAGTAAGCGCCTGGGCAAAGCGGCGGCCTCGGATGGTGGCAGGGCACGCCATGGCGCGTAGGAAGGTCGGCAGCTTGGCCACTGGCGGCGGCATCGGCTTTCAGAACTGCGCGTAAGGCTGCACTGGCACGGGCGGGAAGCGTACCGGCTCGACGCGGGGGTCGAGGAAGTAGCGCAAATAAACGAGCAGGGAATTCGGGTTGTAGTAGTCGGAGCGGTCGAGACTGAAGCGGCCGCCCAAAGCGAGATGGGGCGTGAGCCGGTATTCGGCGGCGGCCAGGAGCGAGTGGCCGACGCCGCCGCCCTGGCTGCTGGCGTAACGCGGGGCGGTATAGCCGGCAGGCAAGGGCGCGGTGGCGGCGCGGGCTTGCAGATCGGGTCGGGTCGGGTAGAAGTCGGCGGCGTCCTCGCGGCTGTTCGAGACCGACAAGCTGGCGCGTAGCTGCCAGGACAAGCGGCCGCGCCGGCCGGCCCAGTCTACCGGGACGGACAAGGCCAGGTAATTTTGCGGGCTGTAATAGCCGCCGTGCCCGAAGGTGTAATACCCCTGGTTTTCCGCGTATTTCCACCAAGACAGCACGAGGCCGAGGTTGATCCGCATGTCGGGGGTGCGTAGCACGTCGCGGTCGAGGCCAGCGCGCAGCAGCATGCGCTCGTTGTCGAGAACGTTCTTGCCCGTGAGCTTGGCCAGGGACAGGCTGGCAAAGCCGGAGTAAGGTCCTAGGTCGGCAGCGATGCGGCCGCCGATGCCGGTGGCGACGACCCCGCCCCAGATTTCGCCCGTGACGGGGTCGCGGCTGCCGGCGTAGGCGGTAAGGCTACTCGTGATCGGGCGGCGCGAGAATTCCAAAGTGGCGCTGGTGTTGAAGCGACCACCCAGTTCCCAGCGGTAGGCGAGACCGCCTACGACGTTGCGTACGGGGAAGCCTTGTCCGGTGAGGCCAAGATCGAAGCGGAGCGTGTCGGAGCGGTAGCCGATGCCGAGGTGCTGGCCGTGGGCGCGCTGCGGCAGCGCATGGCTGGGGCGG
The DNA here is from genome assembly GCA_026414665.1 of Azovibrio sp. Lineage (GTDB taxonomy): Bacteria > Pseudomonadota > Gammaproteobacteria > Burkholderiales > Rhodocyclaceae > Azovibrio. Next base: position 58,769 of record JAOAIO010000002.1, on the reverse strand, counting down.
TAGGCGTGCGCCTGGATCTGGCCGAACAGGGCAGCGTCGTCATAAGCGGCGGGCAGCGCCTCGGCATCCAATTCGACCCGGTCGGTCTGGACGAATAGATGGCCGTCGTAACCGCGGGCGAGCCAGCCTACCAGCGGGATTTCCTCGCCTTTGAAGGTCGAGGTGCCGGGCGCGGCGTGCTTGCGGTATTGGTCATACCCGATTTCCACCCGGGTCTGCCGGCGCGCTTCGATGTCTTGGATTTCGGCCGCAGCGATGCTGGGCAGCGGCGTGGCCGCCGCCTTGCTGCTGCTCCGGGCGAGTAGCATGGGCGGGCGGGCTGGGCCGTCCAGCGGCGGCTGCCAGAGGGTGAGCGCTAGGCGCGGGCTAAGGCCAGTGGCGCCGGCATCGAGCAGGCCGGGGCCCGCATCGCGGCGCGTTTGAGCCTCGAGCTCGTAGGCCAGTTGCAAGGGCAGCGGCGCCGCGCTCGCGTCTGGACGGGGTTCGAGCAAGGCGATGCGGCCAGTGTCGGTTCCGGCCGGGTAGCCGGCGGCCTGGCGCGCGGCATGGAAGTAAGCGAGCGCGGCCGGGTAATTCCGGGCGGCCAGCTCGACTCGGCCCGAGGCGAGCAGCACTTCCGGGTGTTCCGGGTATTGCAGGCGCAGCTCGGCGGCTTGGGCGCGGGCGGCGTCGAGCTGTTGCATACGTGTCAATTGGCGCAGCACGGCGAGCTTAAGCTCGAGCTGCTCCGGGCCGAGCCGGCTGCGCAGGGCGGCCAATGTGGCAAGGGCCGCCGCGGCATCGCCGCTTTCGGCTTGGGCGCGGGCCAGATCGAGGCCGAGTGCGGCATCGCCGGGAAAGGTGCGAGCAAGGCGTTCGAGGAGCGGTAGGGCGGCGGCGTAGTCGCGCGCTTCGAGCAGCAAGCGGGCGCGGGCCTTCTGGAGCTGCAAGGGGTCGCCCGGAGCCGTGAGCGGCGCGCTGGCGCGGGCCCGGGCGAGGTCCGGGCGGCCGGTTTGTAGCGCTTTATCGACCTGACGGGCGATGAGGTTGGTCTCGAGCGCGAGCAGGCGCTCGACTTCGGCGGCGCTCCAGTCGCCGCGCGCTTGCAGTCGGGGCAGGAGTTCCGCCAATTGCGCATCTGCCTGGCTGCGGTCGAGGATGCTGGCCAGATCGAGCAGGTGCGCCGGGTCGTCCGGCTGGCGGCGCAGCAATTCCTGCATCAGCGCTTCGGCCTGGGCGGTCTCGCCTAGGCTCACCCAGGCATGGGCGACACGGTGCACCTGCGCCGGGTCTTGCCAGGCCTGGCGTTCGGCGATCTGCACGAGGCGCAGCGCCTCGCCGTGGTCGCCCTGGGCGGCGTGTTGGGCAGCCTGGTCGAGTAGGTAATCGAGGCGGGCGCGCTGCTCGAGCGCTTGCATGGCGCTATTGCGGGCCGAGGTCGGAATGCGTGCCAGCGCGGCGAGCGCCGCTTCGGGGTCGTTCTCGCCGGCTAGGTAGAGCGCTTCGGCATAGGCCAGGGCGTGCGCTTGCGCCGCGTCGGTCGGCGTCACTTCGCTTTGCATGAGACGCCGTCCCAATTCGGGTAAGCCAAGGCGGCTGTAGAGCCGGGCCAGGTCATAGCGTACCCAGGGGTCGCCGGGGGCGAGCAGCAGGGCGTGCTCCAGGCTTTCGAGCGCCCGCCCGGTGCGGCGAGCGGCGAGGAGCGCATCGGCCTCGTCGCGCAGCAGGCTGGCTTCGAGGTCGGCGTAGCGGTCGCGCGTCGCGGCGGGGAGTAGCTCGCGCTGACGGGCGAGTAGCGCGCGGGCTTCGGCCTGGCGCTGGCTGCGCACCAGAAGCCGGGTGAGGCCGCGCACGGCGCTGGCGTGGGTCGGATGTTCGGCGAGGATGTGCCGGTAGCCTTGCTCGGCGGCCGCGAGCTGGCCCGCTTCGAGCTGCACCGCGGCGAGGCTGGCAAGCGCTTCGGGGTGTTGGGGGTCGAGCGCCAAGGCGGCGCGCGCGCTGCTTTCGGCGGCGTCGAGCTGAGCGGCGGCGAGTTGGCCGTCGACCTGGCGTAGCAAGCCCCAGAAGCGGGCCGTGCGAGCGAGCTGGGTCCAGCGGCGGCTGTCCGGATCGTGCCGGGCGGCGGCGGCAAACCAGGCTTGCGCGGCGTCGTGCTCGCCGCGGCGCAAATGCACGAGCCCCAGCCCGCCCAGCACTTCCGGGTCGTGCGGCCGCCGCGCCAGCGCCAGGTGTAGATCGGCTTTGGCTTGCTCCAGGTCGGTCTCGTCTCGATCCAGCGCTTTCAGAGCGCGTAGCCGCGCCTGGTAGGCGGGGTCAGCCATGAGGCGTTGCTGCGCGGCATGGGCGAGCTGAGCGTTGCGCAGCCGGTCTGCCATCGCGCTTTCTTCTGGGGCGAAGGCGAGGTAGGCGCGGAGGTGAGGAATGGCGCTGCCATCCTCGGGCAGTCGGTAGAGGATGCTGCGCCAGGCGTCCAGCAGGGCCTGGCGCGGCGCGTCGCCCTGGCGCGCCAGGCGGGCGAAAGTTTGCAGGGCGCGGGCGCGGCCTGCCGGGGTGTCGCCCAGGAGGCGGGTGAGCGCGAGTTCGTAGCGCACGTCGTCGGGATAGCGTTGGCGCAGGCGCTCGAGCCCTTGCCGGGCCTCGGCTTCTCCCTTCGGCGTCTGCGCTAAGACCCGGTAGTATTCGAGCGCTAGTTCCCCGGGCGGCGGTCCTTCCGGGAACAGCCGGCGCAATTCCGCCAGGGCAGCGTTGTATTGCCCGGCGCGGGCGAATAGACGTGCTTGCGCTAGGGCTTGCCGCTCCTGCCCGTAGAGACGCAAAAGGAGCGCAAGGTCGCGGGTCTCAGGGGCTTGTGGGTGGCGTTGCCGCAGCCGTTCGAGCAGGGCTTGGGCGCGTTCCGGCTGATTCGAGCGTAGTTCCAGTTCGCCCAGCATGAACAGCGCCTCGGCCGAATCGGGCCGCGCCAGCAGGTATTTTTCGAGCATTTGCCGGGCCAGGTCGCCGCGCTGCTTGCCATCCCACATGCGGGCGGCAGCGAGCAGGGTATCGGCCGGGTCGGTGGCGCGCGGCGCGGCATGGCCGGGTAGTCCCAGCGCCAACCCTAGCGCTAGGACCAAGGCCGGGTAGCGCCGCTTCAAGCGCACGCGCCTTTACTCCCGGCGCGGGCCGGCAAGATGAGGCTGCCATCGCGGCCAAAACGGTAGCGGCCTTGCATCCAGCCCTGCGCGAACAGGGTGAGCGCTTGCTCATAATAGGCGTCGGGGCGCGGCGGCCGGGCTTCGAGGCGCTGGCGTTGCACATCGAGCGCCTGCCGCGCGCCGATGGCGGCGAGAAAGGGTAAGAGCGCGGCGGAAAAGCCCGTCGGCCCGGCCTTGTCACCGATGCCGGTGCGGCTGTCGATGCGCTCGGGCGGGTAGCCATGGCGGGCGACGTAAGCGGCCATCGGCGCAAGGCGGTCGAGCACTTCTTGGCGTCCGGGAGCGTCCGGGGCGAGGGTGCCGGCCCAAAGATAGACACGAATGGCGTTATAGGCGCCGTCGGCCTTGTCCGGGCCGTCTATGTCGGGGAGAAAGCCTTTGCCGGCTTCGAATAGGACCCAGTCCGGGGCGAACCCTTGCGGACTGGATTCGAGGATCATGCGCCGCGCGCTGGCTTCCAAGGCTTGCCAAGCCGGAGCGCCGCTGCGGGCGCGGAACCAGGCCATGAGCTGGAGTGGCACGTAGCTCGGGTTGAGGCGCCAGCGTTGTGGGGTTGGGTGAAAGCCTTGCGGGCCCGGTAAGAGGGTGAGGCCCAGGCCCGGGATGTCGGCGGTTTCTTCGCGCAGCACGCGGGCGGCGATGAGCGAGGCCAGCGCGACGTAGCGCCGCTCTTGCCAGAGGCGGCCGGCTTCGCCCAGGGCGTAGGCGATCCACAGATCCGCATCCGCGGCGGGGTTGTCGTCGAGCACGCCCCAGGTGCCGTCGTCGCGCCGGCCCCACAGCCAAGCGGGCAGGCGGGCGGTGAGGTCGCCGTTGGCGAGGTTGTCCTCGGTCCATTTGAGGATGCGCTCGAAGCCGGCCCGGTCGCCGGCCACCAGCGCGAAAAAGAGGGCATAGGCCTGGCCTTCGGAGAAGGTCTGCTTGCGCTCCGAGCCCGGGTCGATGACTCGGCCGCCCTCGCTCAAGAATTGTTGCTTGAAGGCCTCCCAGGCTGGCCAGGCGCAGCTAGTCTTGGGTGGGGCGCCGTTCTTGCCGGTCGGCGCGGCCAGCGCGGGCGAGCGGGCGAGCAGGACGGCGTATGTGGCGAGCGCGGCGCAGCCATGCAGGAAGCGGCGCCGGCTGCGGCCAGTCGGCAGGAAGGTTGGCTTAGTCATGCTGTCCAAGACGACGCTGGGTGAGACGCTTTAGGGTAGCGAAGGCCATCAAGGTCAACAAGAGGCCGAGGCTGACGCCGGCCAGCGCGAGCCAGAGTGGGTGGCGGTGCAGGTGGAACCACAGCCAATACCACCAGGGCAGCTCGCCGACATAGTAGGGGTCTTGTACCCGGAAGCTTTCGAGCTGCTCGCCACGTAAGAGGACCAGATCGCCGCGGATGGCGTTGATGCGGGTGTTGTCGTTCAAGGCGGCGCCGATTAGGTCGAGGGCTTGGGGTTCGGTGGCATTGAGGATGACGACGCTGCGTCCGGCGGCGAGCGGCGACTCCAGGCCGGCGATGCTGGCGAGCGCGCCTTTGCTGGCGAGGATGGCGCGCCCGGCAAGGCGCCGCGGCGGATCATCCTGCCAGCCGAACCAGTCGTAGAGCGCTTCTTGGAGTTGGGTGAGCGGCGCGAAGCTGCGCGCGTCTTGCGCGAGCAAGGCGGGTAGGTCTTGTCCCCAGGTTTGCAGCAGCGGCGCGCGCTCGCTGCTGCCACTGGCGATGATGAGTAGGTCCTGGCGCGCAGCCTCGCGCAGCCGGCTCATGGGTAAGAGCGTCAGGCGCAGTCCGGGAGCGCCGGTGTGGGCGCCGAGCCGGCCTAAGGTGGTGAGCATCAACGCGATTTCCTCGGCCCGCGGGACATCGGGCAGCACCACGCTGGTCTCGGCGAGGTCGGCGTATTTGGTGAAAGGAAAGCCGCTGTTGGCGAACAGCGCCAGATTCGGCAGCGCCGCGTAGTGATGGAAATGGCTCAAATCGAGGCTCGAATCCGGGTCGAGCGCGGCTTGGAGCTCGCCGGTCGTGTGGCTCTGGCACTTGCCTGAATTGCTTTGTGGTAGGTGGAAGCGGAACTGGAGCTGGTTGTTGCTGCCGACTTGGAAGGCGGGAATGCGCACATCGCTGCGCGCTTGGGTATCCTCGTCCTCAAGCAGTGGCAGCACGAGCCGCTCGGCGCTGCCGGACTTGCCGCTGCCAGGCAGGGGCAGGGCCTGGATGAACTGCTCGTTGATGCTGATGCTTAAGTGCGCGTCTGGGCTGTTGCGTAGCGGCGTGTAGCGGTAGCGCAGATCGAGCGGGATGCCCCGGCTCTGCCAGGTGAACAGGTCGGGTGGCAGGCGGGCGTTGAGGCGCAAGGTGCCCAATTGCGTGCCGCGGGTTTCCAGATCGGAGGGAAAGCGCGCTAGCTCGCCAAAGCGCACGGGCCGGCCCACCGGCAGCCAGAGCGGCGCATCGTAGGCGGCGCGGCGCGGTGGGTAATCGAGCTGCCGGACTTGGACGAGGCTGCCGGATAGCGCGGCCTTGCCGAGGGCGAGCGCATCCGCGGCTTGCTTGAGCTCGGCGCTGTTGCGGCCGAGAATGAGCAGCAGCTTGGCGCCGCGCCGGCGGGGATGGTCGATGAGGGCGATGCTGGGGGTGTCGATCGCTGGCAGCGTAAGGCCGGCCGGGGCTTTGTCCGGGGTGGCGAACACCACGGCGTGGCTATCCGGTAGCGTGTCCAGATGCACGGGGAAGTGGTTGCCGCGGTAGGCGGCCAGCACGCCGAACCAGGACGCCAGGCTGGCTGCGGCGCGTAGGGTGTCGAAATCGGGTTGCGGCGCGAAGACGAAGGGTAGCTGTAGCGGCCGGTTGTCGCGGGCGTCGAAGAAGGGGGCGGGCAAAATGGCCAGATCGTTGGCGAGTTCGAGGGGCTTGAGCTGTAGTTCGAGCGTGGAATCGCTGCCGATGTGGGCCCAGAGGCTGCTGTGGAAGGGAAATTCGCAGTCTTCGGTGTAATGGCCGATGAGTTGCAGTCGCAGCCGGTTGTAGTCGCTGAAAAAGCGCGGGTCGAGCGTGAGCTCCGCCGTTTGGCGCGTGCCGAGTTTCTCTTTGGGCAGCGCGAGCACCGCCTGAGCCTCGTCGTTGAGATAGACCTTGAGATGCGAAAGGTGCGGCAGGAGCGCCGGGGAAAGGGTGTAGTGCAGCTTCAGTCGGGCGCTCGTCACTACTTCGTCGAGGCGGACGTTCACCGGCAAGGTGGCGTTGCCCTCCACACCGCGCAATTCGATCGCTTGCTGCCCGCCCAGGGTCTTGAAGTCGAGCTGTTGCTGCCGGATGGGGTGGGTATCGGCGAGCGGGCTGGCCGACAAAAGGCCGGCGTGTAGGACGAGCGGCAAGCCGTAGAGCAGGCGTTTGGGGAGGGTAAAGCGCACGAAATTCCTATCGTAGTACGCAACGACGGGCGGCGATTTTGATATGCGAAATGGCTGCGGTCACGCACGAAAGCTCTCACCTTCGTAATAGAGAAGATGCGGCTTAGCTTGGCAGCACATAGCCGATGCCGCGCACAGCGCGCAGCGGCAGGTCCACGCCTTGCTCTGCGGCCTTGCGCCGCAGGCGGCTCACCAAGACTTCGAGGCGGTGATAGTCATAATCGTAGGGGTCCTCGCCTAGGGCGATGGCGATGCTCTCGCGTGACACGGCCTCGCCGCGGCGGGCCGCGACATATTGCAGCACGGCGCGTTCCTGGCCGGTGAGCGGCAGCACCTTGCCTTGGGCGTCGGTAAAGCTCCAGCCGTCGGCAGAGAGCGACCAGGCCGGTGTGGCGCTATCCGCTGCCGTCGTGGCCGCTTCGTCCGGGGCCAAGAGGCGCCGGGCCAGGGCGCGCACGGCGGCGCGCAGCTCATCGCCGGACACAGGCTTGGGCAGATAGAGGTCGGCGCCGCTGTCATAGCCGCGCAGCTTGTCGGCCACCGCATCGCGCACGGAGAGCATGATGATGCCGACGCCGGGGCGCAGCCGACGTAGGCGTTCCGCCAGGCTAAAGCCGTTGGCGCCGGGGAGGTTGACGTCGAGGATGGCGATGTCGAGCGGGTGGCGTTCCATGTCGGCGAGCAGGGCTTCGGCGCTGGCGTAGCCGCGCACCAGACAAAGCGGGGGATCGGCCAGCGCCGCTACGGTCATTTCGCGTAGGGCCTCGTGATCCTCGACGACGGCCAGGTGGCAGGGCTTGCGATTCATGAGGTACAGGGAATCCAGCAGCTGAAACGCACGGGTTCGTGCTCCGGGGCGGGAATATAGCGTAGTTGCACGCCCAAGCGTTCGGCGAGCTGGCGGGCGATGAACAGGCCAAGCCCCGAGCCGGAGCGGGAATAAGCGGTGGGACTGCGGTAGTAGCGCTCGTAGAGCCGTTCCGGGTCGGGATGGCCGGCGCTGCCTGGCTGATTCTCCACCATGACGTGCACGCCCGGATGGCCGTTACGGCCTTCTGCCCGGGCGCTGACGCGCACCAGCGTGCCACCGGGGCTGTATTTCAGGGCATTGTCGAGTAGGTTGGCGAGAATGGTGCGCAATAAGAGTGGGTCGCTGGCGCAGATTGGTAGGTCGGGCGCGATGTCGAGCGCCAGGCGCGGCGGTTCCTGCGTCTTGTCCTTGAGCTCCGCCAAGATGGCGGCGAGGTCGCAAGGGCCGGTGTTGAGCGTGATGGCGTCCTTGTCGAGCTGATCGACCTGCATACAGCGATCGACGACGGCGCCGATGTCGCTTACCGCGGTGCGAGCGTGGCGTAGCACCGTGGCATCGCCATGCAGGCGGTCGAGGGCGAGGCGGATCACGCCTAAGGGAGTTTTGAGCTCGTGCGTGAGCATACTGAGCAAGGCGCCTTGGCGCTGCTGCGCCAGCTGTGCCGCGACATAGGCCGATTGGGCCTGCTCCGCGGCCATCTGCGCTTCTTCGTGGCGCAGATGGCGTAAGCGCAGGCGGCGCATGAGCACGGCGTTGAAGGCGATGAGGGCGGCAAGCGCGCCGATCTGGATGACGTAGAGATGACTGGGCTGCCCGGGGCTCAAGCCGAGCAAGGCGCTTAGTGTGTAGCCATAGCCAAGCAAGGCGAGCAAGGTTGCGACGATGAGCATGAAACTACCAGCGCGTCCTTGACGCACGAGCTGGGCGGCGCGGACGAGACCGAACAGGGGCGAGAACAGGGTGAGGAGCAGGACGATGCGCACGGTTTCGGTGAAGTAACCGAGCGGCACGCTCAAAGTGGCGGCCAACGGCAGCCAGGTAATGACGCGGAAATAGGCATCGAGGTAGGGTTGCCGCCGATCGATCTCGAAAATCGTGCGGTGGAAATGGGCGCTCAAGCCGGCGCTGATCAAGACCAGGTAAGAAACCCAGGCGCTGGCGATGTGCGGCTGATCCGGCAGCAGGTATTCGCTCACCAGGCCATTCATGGCCGGCATGAGCAGCAAGACGCCAATGAGGTGCGCCATGAACGGGCGGTAGGCCGGTTCCTCGCGCCAATGGCCGTGCCAGAGATTGAAGAGCAAGAGCGCCAGCATGAGGCCGTAATAAAGGCCGAGCAGCGCGTATTCCCGGGTCTGGGCGCGTAGAAAGTCCGGTGGATTCCAGGCCCGTATGAGCAGGAAGGAGGTGCTGCTGGTGGCTAGGCGTAAGTAAAGGGTTTGCGCTTGCGCATCGGGAAAGGGCACGTTGAAGACGAAATTACGGTTCGGTATCTCGCGCGCGTCGAACGGGTGTAGGTCGCCGCTGACTTTTTCGATGAAGGCGCCGGGCGCGTCGGCGCGAGGCAGGTAAAGACGAATGTCGTCGAGATAGGCGGGTTGTATTTCGAGCAGGAGGCGCCGCGTCGCATCGGCGCCTGGGGGCGGCGCTGCCAGCTGGAAGCGAAACCAGTGCACTTGACGCGTGTAGCCGCCGGCAAAGGCATTGCTGGTGGGCTGAAAGCGTCCGGCTGCGGCGGCGGCAAGCACGTCGGCGAGGCTTAGGCGGCCGTCCGGGTCGGGCAGCACTTCCAGGGCCGGATAGATGGGAGCGCCCTGCCCGGGCCGGGGCGTCGCCCAGGCGGGAAGCGCCGTGGCCAGCGCGAGTAGCAGCAGGGCGGCGCGGCACAGGCGCCAGGCCGCGGCTGGATGGCTCATGCCGGCGCCTGTGCCAGATGGCGGCCGTAGGTATAGTGCGCGGCGCAGGCGCCTTCGGAAGAGACCATGCACGAGCCGAGCGGGTTGTCCGGGGTGCAGACGGTGCCGAATACCTTGCAGTCCCGCGGTTCCTTGACGCCGCGCAGAATGGCGCCACACTCGCAGGCCTTGTGGTCGGGCACGGCGACATAGGGCACGGCAAAGCGCCGTTCGGCGTCGTAGGCGGCGTACTCGGGGCGGAGCGCCAGGGCGCTGGCGGCGAGGCTGCCCAGGCCGCGCCATTCGAATTGGGGGCGCAGCGTGAAGATTTTGGCCACGAGGGCCTGGGCTTTTTCATTGCCCGCTCGGCGCACGGCGCGGGTGAATTCGTTTTCTACCTCGGCCCGGCCCTCGTTGACTTGGCGCACCAGCATCAGAATCGCCTGCATCACGTCGAGCGGCTCGAAGCCGGCGATGACCACCGGCTTGCCGTAGCGCTCTGGCACGAACTCGTAGGGGGCGCTGCCGATCACCGTGGAGACGTGCGCCGGGCCCACCATGCCGTCTAGGGCTATGCCTCCCGCCTTGGCTTCGGGCGATTCGAGGATGCCGATGATCGCTGCCGGGGTGAGCACGTGACAGCACAGCACCGAGAAGTTGGTGAGGCCCAGGGCCTGGGCCTGTTCGATGGCCACCGCCGTGGGCGGCGTGGTGGTCTCGAAGCCGATGGCGAAGAACACCACCTGCCGCTCCGGGTGTTTTTGCGCGAGCGCGAGCGCATCCTGGGTGGAGTAGACCATGCGCACGTCGGCGCCGCGGGCTCTTGCTTTGAGGAGCGAGAGCCCGCCGGAAGCCGGCACGCGCAGGCAGTCGCCGTAGGTGCATAGGATGACGTCGTGTTCGAGCGCCATGCGAATGGCTTGATCGACCCGCCCGATGGGCAGCACGCACACCGGGCAGCCGGGACCGTGGATCATGCGCACGTTGGGCGGCAGCAGATCTTTCAAGCCGTAGCGCGAAATGGCGTGGGTATGGCCGCCACAGAATTCCATGAAGCGGTAGGCGCGGGCCGGGTCGGCCTCGGCGGCGATGCGCTGGGCGAGGTGACGGGCTAGCTCGCCGTCCCGGAATTCATCGATGTATTTCATGGTCGCTACCGTTGGGGGCGAGCGTGGCTAGCTCCGCGAACAGGGCCAGGGTTTTCTCGGCCTCTTCCGGGTCGAGCCGGTTGAGGGCGTAGCCGACGTGCACGATCACATAGTCGCCTACGGCTACGTCGTCTACGAGGGCGAGGGAAATTTCTTTCTGCACGCCGGCGAGGTCCACCAGCGCGGTATCGGCGCCGCGTCGCTCGACGACACGGGCGGGGAGGGCGAGGCACATGGCTCAGGCTCCATCTTCAGGGGGTGGTGAATGTGGTCTGGCAGCGGGCGATCCAGGCCTGGCCCAGCGCTAGGCCGCCGTCACCGGCCGGGACTTGGCGCGGCAGGAGCGCGGCGAGGCCATGGCGGTGCAAATGGAGGCGGAGCTGCCGGCTTAGCAGCGTATTTTGCAGGCAGCCGCCGCCTAGGGCCAGGGTATCGAGCCCGGTCGCGCTTGCTGCTTGGGCGGCCCAGGTGGCGAGCGCCAGGGCCAAGGTGGCGTGCAAGCGGGCGGCGCCGCGGCCTGGGTCGGACTCGTCGGCAAGATCGAGTAGCAAGGGGCCGAGGTCGAGCCGGCCGGCAGCGATGTGAAAGCCGCGTGGGTCGGGCGAGACGGGACCATGGCGCCAGGCTAGGGCTTCCAGCTCCATGGCGGCCTGGGCTTCGTACTGGTTCTGGTCCCGCAGGCCGAGGAGGGCGGCGGCGGCATCGAACACCCGCCCGAGGCTGGATGTGAGCGGGCAGTTGAGTCCCTTGTCGAGCATGGCGAGGATCGGCCCCGGGTCTTGCGTGGGAAAGCGGGTGGCGAGCCAGTTGGGCACGCGCGCGGCGGCGCCAGCCCGGTGCAGGAGCGCCACGGCCAGGCGCCAGGGTTCCCGCGCGGCTTTGTCGCCGCCGGGCAAGGGCAGGGGTTCGAGATGCCCCAGGCGGGTGCAGTCGTGGCCATGCACCCGCAGCAGCTCGCCGCCCCAAAGCCCGCCGTCCGGGCCGAGGCCCAGGCCGTCGAGCGCCAAGCCCAGCACGGGCCGGGTGATGCCGTGTTCGCAGCACACGGCGGCGATATGGGCGTGGTGGTGGGCGATGCCGAAGGCGGGCACCTGCAGCTGTTCGGCGAGTTCTAGGGCCAGGCGGGTGGATGGGAAATCCGGGTGCAGATCGTGAGCGATGGCCGCGGGCTGCACGTCTAGGGTGGCGAGCAGGTGCGTCACGGTTTCTGCCTGAAAGGCGCAGGTGGCGGCATTGTCGAGGCTGCCGATGTGTTGGGAGAGGAAGGCGGCGCGGCCGCGGGTCAGGCAGATGCTGTTTTTTAGCCAGGCGCCCAGGGCGAGCACGTCGGGTCCATCCGCAGCGAGCGGGATGGCTTGCGGGGTGTAGCCGCGGGCTCGGCGGATGAGCTGGCCGTTGGCGGCGCTTAGGCTATCGTCGCAGCGCACGACGATGTCCCGGTCGTGCAGCCAATAGGCATCGGCGATGCCGGCGAGCCGCGCTAGCGCTTCGGCATTGTCGGTGACGAGCGGCTCGCCGCCGGGGTTGGCGCTGGTCATCACCAGCAGCAGTTCCTGGGCTTCGCTGGTCCAGCCGCTGCCGGCGGGACGGCCGGCGGCTTCGTGGAAGAGCAGCCACTGCATCGGGGTAGCGGGCAGCATCACGCCCAGGTGGGCGAGGCCCGGAGCTACGCCGGGGAACAGGGCTTCCGGCTCGGCGTGGGTCGGTAAGAGCACGATGGGCCGGGCTGGGTCTTCGAGCAGTCGGGCCGCTTGCGCATCGCAGTCGGCCCAGCCGCTTAGGGAAGCGAGGTTGGCGGCGAGCAGGGCGAAGGGCTTGGCCTCCCGGTTCTTGCTGTGCCGCAAGCGGGCCACGGCGGTGGGGTTTCGTGCATCGCAGGCCAGGTGGAAGCCGCCCAGACCCTTGAGCGCCAGGATGCCGCCGGCGCGCAGCAGGGCCAGGGCGCCGGCTACCGGGTCGCCGGGTAGGGGGTAGCCGCGCGCATCTAGGAGTCGGTGCCCGGGGCCGCAGGCCGGGCAGGCACTGGCTTCGGCATGAAAGCGCCGGTCGGCGGGGTCGTCGTACTCCCGGGCGCAGTCCGGACAGAGGGGGAAGGGCGCCAGGCTGGTGTGGGCGCGGGCGTAGGGCAGGCGCCGGGTGACGCTGTAGCGCGGGCCGCAGCGGGTGCAGGCCAAAAGCGGGTAGCGGTAGCGCCGCCCGGCGGGGTCGAAGAGTTCCGCGAGGCAGTCGGGGCAGATGCCGAGATCGGGACCGATGGCGGTGCGTATCGCGCTGACGCCGGCGGCGCTGGGCAGAATGCGGAAATCGTCGTGCGGCGCAGGGGTCGCGGGGCGGGCGCAAAGATGCTCGATGCGCGCTAAGGCCGGCGCGGCGGCAGGTAGGCGGCGCATGAATTCGTCGAGCCGCTCAGGCGGGCCTTCGAGATGGATGTCCACCCCGGCGGGGCCGTTCCTGACCCAGCCGGTCAATTCGAGCGCTTGCGCCAGATGCCAGACGGCGGGACGGAACCCCACCCCCTGCACCAGGCCGTTGACCGAGAGCCGCCGCGCTTCCTGCAACTTAGGCGCCTTTCAGTTTTGCCAGTTCGGCTTCGAGCTGGCGGATGCGGGTGGCTTTGACGTCGGCTAGGCGCTGGCGCAGCCAGGCGAGCCAGGCGGCGAAGCCCTCGCCCGTGCTGGCGGATAGGGTCAGCACTTCGAGTTCGGGATTGACCCGGCGGGCGTAGGCGATGGCGGCCTCCACGTCGAATTGCACGTAGGGCAGGAGATCCACCTTGTTGATCAGCATGAGCTGCGCGGCGTGGAACATGTCCGGATATTTGAGCGGCTTGTCGGCGCCTTCGGTGACCGAGAGGATGGCCACCTTGGCGGCTTCGCCGAGATCGAAGGCGGCCGGGCAGACGAGGTTGCCGACATTTTCGATGAAGAGCACGCCCCCTTCGGGGAGCGGCAGCTTGTCGAGGGCATGGCCGACCATGTGCGCATCCAGGTGACAGCCCTTGCCGGTGTTGATCTGCAGGGCCGGGACGCCGGTGGCGCGGATGCGCTCGGCATCGAAGGCGGTTTCCTGGTCGCCTTCGATCACTGCGAGCGGCAGCTCGGCTTTGAGGGCTTCCAGGGTGCGGACGAGCAAGGTGGTCTTGCCGGAGCCGGGGCTGGAGACGAGGTTAAGCGCGAGCACCGCGGCGGCGGCCAGGCGGCTGCGGTTGGCGGCGGCGTAGGCGGCATTCTTGGCGAGGATGTCTTGCTCGATCTGCACCATGCGCGCTTGACTCAAGCCTGGGGCATGCGCCCGCGCCGGGCCTGCGCCATAGTGCAGCGTGGCGGCGCCGGGCCGCGTATGCGTGGTGTCGGCATGGTCATGCCAGCCGCCTTCAGCGTGCGGGTGCCCGTGCGCCGGCATGGCGCCGTGGTCGGGGTGGTGATGTTCGTGGTCGCTGCCATGGCCGTGCGCATGCAGATGGTCGTGGGGGTGGCTATGGCGCGTGCCATCGGCATGAATGTGTTCGTGCGTATGGGCCGAGGCAAGCTCCTCGCCTTCGATTCGGGTTTCGCCGCTAGCGCAGCCGCAGGTTGTGCACATGATTTTGTCCTCAGAGATGTGACGCCCGGAGCGGCGTCTTATTCGATGGCGATTTCCTTGACCCGCATTTCCGTGCCGGCCGTGGGTTGCACCTGGTAGCTGCCGCAGTTTGGACAGGCGCCATGCAATTCGCGCATGGGCACGCGCTTGCCGCAGGGCAGACACCAGCCGGCGCCGGGCACCGTCTGGATCTCCAGGGCTGCGCCTGCGGCCAGGCTATCGCGGGTCACGGCAGCAAAGCAAAAGCGTAGCGCTTCGACCTCGACGCTGGCGAGCGCGCCGATTTCCAATACCACGGTCTGCACGCGCCGGGCGCCTTCGCGCCGGGCCGTATCTTCTACGAGTTGCAGCACGCCTTCGGCCAGCGCCATTTCATGCATGTTCAGTCTTCCGTCCAATCGATTTGCCAGGGTAGGCAAGGGTCGAGCGCGAGGATGGCCAGCTCCAGTTGCCGCCGCAGCGTTGCCGCGTCCAAGGCCGGCAGCGCTGCGAGCTGCCGGGCGAGGCCGGCAGCGCTGGCAAAGCGCCGGTCCGTCGGCGCCCAGATGCGGTAGCGGCTGACGCGGGCGGCAGGCGTGAGGACGACCTCATGCGCGAGCCATCCGCGCGCCGTGTGCGTGAACGCCAGGCCACGGCGCGTGTGCGGCCAAGCCGCGAGGCGTAGCGGATAGGGATGTCCAGCGGCTAGCGCCTGCCAGGCGGCATGGGCGTTCGCCAGTTGCCGGGCATAGGCTACCCCCGGACTGGCGGGCGTGGCAATGGCGTCGAGTTCGGCGAGCGGGTCGGCGGCGACCATCGGGCTTGCATCGGCTTGGCGGGCGAGCCAGGCTTCCGGATCAGGCAGGTCTAGGCCGACGGGCGCGAGCGCCGGCGCGCTGCCAAGGGCCGCGAGGCAGCGCGCCGCGAGGCCGGCAGGCCGCACCTGTCCGCTGGGCGTGACGCCCAGGACCGTGTCAAAGAGCGCCGCGGTGGCGCTAAGCAGCGCCGGGGTAGGTGCCGTGCGCTGCTTGCGCCAGGCGGCGCAGGCATCTGGCGCGGCCGCCAAATCGAGGGCGGCAGGCCAGTCGAGCAGCAGGCGCCAGAGATGCTCATGCAGGGTTTCCTGCCACAAGACGGAATGCGCCGGCGGCGGCGCGGGCCGCCCCGCGGCGGCGGCGAGCGCGGCGCCGGCCGCCAAGCCTTGGGCATGGCGGCATAGACTGTAGAACAGTGGCACGCATAGGCCGACCTGGGCGGCGGATTGGCCTTCGAGGAGCGGCGCAAGCTGCGGCCGGTCGAGCCGCGTCTCGAGCCGTGCGAGGCATCCGGCGCGCCAGTGCGCGCTAACGTGGAGTTTTCCGGTGTTCATGCGGCAAGCTTGCGCCGTCGTGGTAAACCCGGTTTCATCCGCGCAGCCCCAGGAAGGCGCGCCGGCTGGGCGGCTGGGGCGCCGGCGCTGCGTCGGCGTCGGCAAGCATCAGCGCGGCGAGCGCCGCATAAGCGGTTTGGCGCGCGGCCTCTTGCGTCTCGAATTCCGTCGGCGGCGAGAACAGCGAGCACAGGTGGTAGTGGCCTAGCGCCGCGGTTTCCGCGACCGTGAATTCGTAGGCGCCGGAGGGGAAATGCCAGGTGTGCTTGGCGCCGGGGGGCGCCTCCGGCCAGGGGGCGCCTGGGGCGGGTAAGCACAGCAGGTTGATGGCCCAGGGGGTGATGAGCACGCCGAGCCAGTGGCCGTTTTGCTCGTAGCGGCGGAAGGCTACGGCCTCCACGGCCAGCATGGGGTTGGCGATGGGCAGGTCGGCCATGCGAGTCGCGGCGATGTCGCGGAAAGCCGCTTCCACGGCGATGCCGGGGTTGTGCGACCAGATCGGGACGCTGGCAGCCATGCTCAATCCTCGCGGAGTACCATGAACTTGTGTCGCGGTGCTTCGCACTGGGGGCAGACCCAGTGTTCCGGCAGGCTCGCAAACGGGGTGCCGGGGGCGATGCCGCCTAGCCAGTCGCCGACGGCTGGGTCGTACACCCACCA
Source organism: Azovibrio sp. (assembly GCA_026414665.1). Classification (GTDB taxonomy): domain Bacteria; phylum Pseudomonadota; class Gammaproteobacteria; order Burkholderiales; family Rhodocyclaceae; genus Azovibrio. The sequence continues at coordinate 42,768 of JAOAIO010000002.1, read as the reverse complement.
GCAGATGCCGCATTCGAGGCGATCGTTGGGGGCGAGCCGGGCGGCGTTGCCGGCATAGGAGCCTTCAAAGCCTTGACCGAAGTGGCTCATGCCGTCTCCAACAGGGCCAGATATTCGCGCAGCCGCGCGAGCGTGTCGGCGAAATCCTCGGCGGCGGCGAGCACCACTTCCGGCATGTCTACCACCTCGATGGTGTTGAGGATGAGGGTGTCCATGCTGTTGAAATATTGCACCCACCAGACATTCGTCAGCCGGGTGCTGGTGATGCGGCAGTTACCGTAGCCGCGCGACAAGATGGCGACCTCGCGGTGGCCGAGCCAGCCGTAGAGGGTGTCCAGATCGGCCTCGCTCACCGGCAGCAGGGTCAGGTTGATGACATGCGCTGCCTGGCCGGGGCGATAGTCGGCGGCATGGCGGCGCAGTTCTTCGACCAGGGCCGGGGCGTTCATGATCCCGGTCGGGTAGGCGGGCGGCGCTAGCTCCGGGCTGCTGGTGGCGCGCATGGCGGCCGCAAGCAGCGCCGGCACGGCTCCGGCTTCGAGCCGGTCGGCGATGATGCGCTCTTGGTCGTCGAGGCCGAGCACGCGCCACAGGCCGGCGAAAGCGGTTTCCTGCACGCGCCAGTGCGCCGGGGCGGCGGTGTAGGCGCTGACTTCGCCGAAGCCGAGGAGTTCGCCGATGATCTCGCGTTCGGCCGTGGGCAAGGCGAGCAGATCTTCGGCTACCGTGTCGGCGGCGGCAAAGTCGGTGGCGGCTAGGCGGGCAACGAGGCGTTCCAGCCGCGCCTTGACCGCGGCGAGCACGTCAGGGTCGGCCGTGTCGGGCAGGCGTGGCGCAGCGAAGGTGTCCATGCCTTCGGGCATGGGTAGGTAGCTGGGCGCCTCGTCGCCCTGGCTGCCGGGGCCCATGGCGACAACGGGGATGGGAAAGGCGCGGGCGAAGCTGGGAGAGAAGGGGTGACTCATGCGCAGGCTCCCTGCTGAACGATGCGGATGGCAATGGGCTTGGCTTGGGCTGGGCCCTGGATGAGGCGTGCGAGTTCGGCTTGATATTCGGCCCAGTCACGGATGCCGCTTAGAGAGCCTTGGTACTCGCCATCCCGCAGGCAGACCACGGCCGGGGGGCGGGGGGCGCCATAGGCGGGTGCCAAGGCCGCGCTGACGCCGGGGTCGGCAACCAGGCGGGAGAGCGTGAGGCCCAGGCTATGCAAGGCTTCGGGCAGGATCACGGCCGCGTCCAGCACTTCGGGAAAGCGCTGCGGGTCGTCGGTCAGGAGCAGCACGGCCAAGCCGGCGAGGGGCAGGTCGGCGGTGCTCGCAACGCGCTTAAAGCCGTGTCGGGCAACGAGGCGGGCGATGCTGTGTGCGAGTCGGTCGAGCGCGCTGGGCGCAGGGGACAGGTTAGCTTCGGCGATGTCGCTCATTCGGCATCCTTATGGAGAAAATCGGGTAACTGGGGCTCGCGTTGGGCCAGGTCGGCGAAGCAGGCGTCGAGGTCGTCCGGGGATAAGGGGGCGCCGCTCTGGAGCCGCTCCAGGGCGTCCAAGGCCGCGTCGATGGCGGCGGCGCGTTCGGGCGCCAGGACTTCGCGGGCGGCATCCAAAAAGGTCAGCACCCAGGCGCCCGGGGGCTGCGGGCCGACCAGGCGCGTGTCGATCCAGGCTTCGCCGTTTCTGCCGCGGCAGCGCGATTGGAAGGGGCCGGCCTCGATGACCTGCATGGGGATGCCCAGGCACATGCTTAGGGCGCCTCCGCTTGATCGCGGATGTTGAGAAAACGCGGGTCGCCGATGCGCCAGGCCATGAGGGCGTCGGGGCGTTCGGCTTCGTAATGCTCGATGGCCAGCGCCGCATCGCCGAGATAGGGCGCGGCGGCGTCTGGCGCTTCATTCGGGGCGCGCCGGCGGGCCGGCGCGCCCCACTGGCGTAGCCACTTCAGCGCCAGCTCCAAGGCGGCGGGAATCCGCGCTTTCACCACGGGGCGCAGGCTGCCGCCGTAGTCTTCCAGCTCTTCGGGTTGGACGCCGATGAGCACCAGCGCTTGCGGTAGCTGCCCAGTGAAGGCGGCAGCGGCGAGCACTTCCTGAAAGCCGGTCTGGTGCAGGCTCATCTTCTTGGCGCCCATGAAGCGCGGCACCTCATCGCCGACGATTTCACGCAAGGTGCCGGGCGGGTCGCCGTAATCGACCGCATCGAAGACCAGCAAGCAGTCGGCGGCTTGCACGTAGGGCAATAGGTAGAGCCCCTGGGTGCCGCCATCCATCAGCGTGACTTGCGGCGGCAATTGCCAATCCCGGTGCAGCGCCTCGACGCAGCGCACGCCAAAGCCTTCGTCGGCCCAGAGCAGATTGCCGATGCCGAGCACCAGGATGTTGGTCGGGGTGAAAGCGGATGGAGTGGACATGGGCGATTGGTGTAACGCGGTCCGTTACCCATACAAGAGCCATGCCAGGCTGGGAATATGACGCGTAAGCTGGGCGCTGCCGCGCCAGGCGCGCGAGCGTGCGGCGCGAGGGCATGGCGCGGGGTGGAAATTTGCTTTCCGTCTGGGTGATGCTTGTGGTGCTGCGCCTTTCAGCCTGGCGCGGGCCGTGGCGTCAGATGCCGGCCCACGCCCAAGGCGGTAAAGATGGCGAGACTTTGGAGCAAGGCGACACCGACCAGCACGGCGCCGGCCCGGCCGGCATCCATCAAAATGCCGAACACGAGCGGCGCGAGGGCGAGGCCGGCATCGAGGCCGGAATAGACGAAGCCGTAAATGCGGCCATAGGCGCTCTCGCCGAAGCGGCTCACGGCGGCCCGGCGGACCAGCAAGTCCCGTGAGGGGCCGGCGATGCCGGTGAGAAAGCCGATGCTTGCCATCAGGATGGGCACGCTCCAGGCCGGCGGCCAGCCGCTGGCGAGCAGCAGAGCGAGCAGGGCGGCCAGCGTCAGCATCAGGGCGATGATCCGGTCGTGTTCGCCCTGCTGGGCGAGGAAGCCGCCCAGGGCGATGCCGCCGGCGCCGCCCAGCAGGTAGGCCGACAGGCTGCCGGCGGCGAGGGGGCGGGCCAGGCCGTAGAGCTGCGCGAGGATGGGCGAAGCGTAGTTCTGGATGGCGCCGAAGGCCGTGGTGATGAGCAAGAAAAAGGCAAAGCACATCCAGACCGGCAGCACACCGAGGAAGGCGAGCGGGTGCGCGTTGCGTGTCGCGCTCAGGCGCTGAGCGCCAGATGGATCGGCGAGCAAATGGCGCAAGGCGAGCAGCAGCAGGAGGGCCAGCAGGGCGAGCAAGGCGGCCCCCAGGGCGGCGGCGCGCCAGCCGGCTAGGGCGGCGATGCCGGTCATGAAGATCGGCGCGAGAGCCCAGCCCAGATTGCCGGATAGGCCGTGCACCGAGAACGCGTGCCCGAGGCGTGGCGCGGAGACCTGTCGGTTCAGCACGGTGAAGTCGGCTGGGTGGAACACCGCGTTGCCCAGACCGGCCAGGGCGCCGACCCATAGCAGGGTCGGGAAGCCGGTGGCGCCCGCGAGGAGTAGGGCGGCAAGACAGAAGCAGGCGATGCCGCCGGCCAGCACGCGTGCCGCGCCCCAGCGATCGACGAGAAATCCTGCCGCGGCTTGGCCGATGCCGGAGACCACGAAGAATACGGTCACGGCCAAGCCGATGCGGGTGAAAGAGAGGTCGAATTCCGCCATCAGCCAAGGGAACAAGGGCGGTAGGAGCAGGTGAAAGAAGTGTGAGACGCCGTGCACGGCGCCGATCAGGGCGATGATGGCCGCATCGCGGCGGGCTGGGTGAGACTGGGGAAGCGAACTCATGGTCAAGCGCGTACGGAACGAGGCCGTCAATTTACGCGCTTGCCAGTCAGGATGCGAGTCGGCATGGCGCGCGCCAGGTCGCGTCGGGCTTGGTGCAAGTCCCAGGCGGTCTGTAGGCCGAGCCAGAATTCGGCGGCAAGGCCAAAGTGTAGCGCCAGGCGCAGCGCCGTGTCCGGGGTGAGGCTGCGCTTGCCGCGCACGAGCTCATTGACCCGGCGGCGAGAAATGGCGAGCGCTCGCGCCAGGGCTTCTTGGGAAACGCCCATAGGTTCGAGAAAGCGAGTTTGAAGAAAACGCCCCGGGTGCATGGGGGTGCGTCCCGGGGCCAAGCGATGCTGTAGCAGAAGATGAGACATGGCTGGCGCGGGCGGCGTCAGTCCTTGAACATGCGCCAGCCGGAGACCATGGTGGAAATCAGCGACTGGCGGCTCATGATGTCTTCCCGGATGGCGGCATAGACGTGCACCAGCACGAAGCTCATCATGATCCACATGCCCAGCCGGTGCCAGCTATGGGTTTGCATGGAACCGCCCAGAGCCGGCAGGACCCAGCCGAATAGGCGGTCGCTCCAGGTGCCCAGCCCGGCGCCTTCGGAGTAGAGCGCAAAGCCGGTGATGACCATGCCGAAGGCGAGCACGGTGAAAAAGAAGAACATCATCAGCTGCGCCATGGGGTTGTGGCCGACGTATTTCTTCGGGTGCTTTTCCAGGAACAAGTACCAGCGCAGCTCGAACAGCACTTCGCTCCACCAGGCTTTGTTCGTGATGGGCAACATGAAAATCTGCCGGGCGTGGTGGTTGCCGACGAGGGCCCAATACACCCGCGCCAAGAGACCGATGGCAAAGACGTAGCCGGCGGTGAAGTGGGCGAAGCGGATGTAGCCGAGCAGGAAATGCTCGGCGGCCTCGCCCGGCACCGAGGCGGGCGGTAGACCGATCAGATAGCCCGTGACGGCGAGCACCACCATGGCCAGCGCATTCACCCAGTGCCAGAGGCGCACCGGCGCCTCATACACGTAGATGGAGCGCACCTGCTTGCCGTGCCGTTCGGCCTCCAGCATGTCCTGTTGCGATAGCATGGCTTTCTCCTTCGCAGTGGGTTAGCGCACCTTGACCGAAGACATTTCCTGGCCCTCTGGGCTCATGACGTGCGTCGAGCAGGCGAGGCAAGGGTCGAAGGAATGCAGGGTGCGCAAGATTTCCAGCGGCTCGTCGGCCTTGGCCAGCGGGGTACCGAGCAGGCTGGCTTCGAAGGCGCCGATCTGGCCCTGGGGATCGCGCGGCGAGCCGTTCCAGGTGGTGGGCACGACGCACTGATAGTTGTCGATCTTGCCGTCCTTGATCTTGATCCAGTGGCCGAGCGCGCCGCGCGGCGCTTCGGTGAAGCCGACGCCTTTGGCCTCCTTGGGCCAGGTGGAGGGTTCCCACTTGCTGATGTTGGCGGTGTTGAGATCGCCGGCCTTGAGGTTGGCCATCAGGCGAGCGAACATCTCCTGCTGCAACTTGGCGCAGTAAAGCGTCTCGATGCCACGCGCGGCGGTGCGGCCGAGGGTGGAGAAGAGCGCCGTGAGCGGGATGTCGAGCTGCTTGAGGGCCATGTCGATGGTGTCTTTGACCATCGGGTAGCGCTGGGGTTGCAGGTAGGCCATGACCATGCGCGGCAGGCAGCCGACTTCCATGGCGTGGCCGCGCCAGCGCGGCGCCTTGAGCCAGGAGTATTTGCCGCTCTCGTCGAGGGCTTCGATCCGGGTCTTGCTGCCTTTGGTGTTCTTGCCCAATACGAAATGCGGCTCGGTGATGCCCTCGAAGGGATGCAGTCCCTTGGATTCGTCCGGGTACTTGTACCAGGAGTGGGTGACGAATTCCTGCACCTGTTCCGGGTCTTTCAAGTCCACCGGGTGGATCTCGTCGAGCTTGCCGTTGATGATGGCGCCGCGCGGGAGGAGCAGGTTGCCGGCCGAGTAGTCGTTGGCCTTGTCGGGGATGTCGCCGTAAGAGAGCATGGCCTGGGAGGAAAGGCCGCCGCCGTAGAGCCAGCCCTTGTAGAACGAGGCGATGGCGAGTAGGTCGGGGAGATAGACCTTTTCTACGAATTCGGCGGCTTGGTCGATGACGTGCTTGACCAGGTTGAGGCGCTCCATGTTCACGGCGCCCACGGCGCCGGTGCCCTCCAGGTTGATGGCGCAGGGCACGCCGCCTACCAGCCAGTTCGGGTGCGGGTTCTTGCCGCCGAAGATGGTGTGTACCTTGACGATTTCCTTCTGGAAATCGAGCGCTTCCAGGTAGTGGGTGACGGCCATCAGATTGGCTTCGGGCGGCAGCTTGTAGGCCGGGCTGCCCCAGTAGCCGTTCATGAAGGGGCCGAGCTGGCCGCTTTCGACGAACTTTTTCAGGCGATTTTGGATGTCGCGGAAGTAGCCGGGCGAGGATAGCGGCCAGGAGGAAATGCTCTGGGCGAGTTCCGAGGTTTTCTTGGGGTCCGCTTTGAGGGCGGATACCACATCCACCCAGTCGAGCGCGTGCAGATGGTAGAAATGCACCAAGTGATCGTGCACATACAGGTTCAGCTGCATGATGTTGCGGATCAGGTGCGCATTTTCGGGAATCTGAATGGCGAGCGCGTCTTCCACGGCGCGCACCGATGTTAGCGCGTGGGTGCCGGTGCACACGCCGCAGATGCGCTCGGTGAAGGCCCAGGCATCGCGCGGATCGCGGCCCTTCAAGATGACTTCGAGGCCGCGCCACATGGTGCCGGTGGAGACGGCGTTGCGAATCACATTGTCCTTGTCGAGATTGACTTCGACGCGTAGGTGGCCTTCGATGCGGCAGACCGGGTCCACCACTACACGCTTGCCGGAATCGTCGAGCTTGAAGCCTTGGGTTTCGTAGGCGCTCATGGGCTTATTCTCCGTTCGTTGCGTTCTTGTTGCGGGCCCGGGCCAGTGCGGTCACGGCCGCATGGGCGGCGATGGCGGCGCCGGTGACGGCGGCGACGGTGCCGCCGATCTGATCGGCGTTCGATTCGACACCGAATTGCTTGATCTGCGTCACCCGGTCATAGAAGCTGCCCTTGTCCCAAAAGCCATCTTCCGAGCAGCCGATGCAGCCGTGCCCGGATTGCACCGGCCAGGAGACGCCACCGTTCCAGCGCATCGAGGAGCAGGCGTTGTAGGTAGTGGGGCCCTTACAGCCCATCTTGTAAAGGCAGTAGCCCTTTCTGGCGCCCTCGTCGTCCCAGGCTTCCGCGAACTGGCCGGCGTCGAAGTGGCCGCGCCGGTAGCACTTGTCGTGGATGCGCTGGCCGTAGAACATCTTCGGCCGCCCCTGGCGATCGAGTTCGGGGATGCGGTCGAACGTGAGCATGTAGGTCACGACCCCGGTCATGACCTCCGCAATCGGCGGGCAGCCGGGTACGTTGATGATGGGCTTGCCGGTGATGACCTTGTGCACCGGGGTGGCCCGGGTCGGGTTGGGCTTGGCGGCCTGGACGCAGCCGTAGGAGGCGCAGGAACCCCAGGAGATGATGGCCTTGGCGTCAGCGCAGGTTTCCTTGAGCTTCTCGACGAAGGGGCGTCCGCCTTGGATGCAGAACATGCCGTCTTCGTTCAAGGGCGGGTTGCCCTCGACCGCGACGATGTACTGGCCTTTATATTTCTTCTTCACTTCTTCGAGGATGGCTTCGGCCTGGTGGCCAGCGGCGGCCATCAGGGTATCGTCGTAGTCCAGCGAGAGCATGGAGAGGACGACATCCTTGGTGAGCGGGTGGGCCGAGCGGATGAAGGACTCGGAGCAGCAGGTGCATTCGAGTCCGTGCAGCCACAGCACCGGAGTGCGAGGCTTGGTCTCCAAAGCGTGGGCGATGCGCGGCGCCGCGGCGGAACCCAGCCCCAGGGAGGTGGCGGTGAGGCTGCAGAATTTCAGGAAGCTGCGCCGCGTAATGCCTTGGCGGCGCAATACATCGTAGAAAGTTTCGGTCATGGTTGGATCCTCGGAGGCGTGACGCCCGAGCAGGGCGGACGATACCGGGCTCCAGCAACCCGCGTGCCACCCCTGAAACAATGTTCCAGGTGTATGAAAGATAAGGGGTTTTGTATAAAAGGCAGGGCGCCTCTATAAGCGCCCTGGAATTGATGTTTCCGTCTTTTTCCGGATGTGGAAAGCTGCTTTGCGTTATCGTGCAAGTCGATAAGCGACTCGGGCGCTTCCCTTCTCCCTCGCGGGGGCGGCGTTGGGCGCGAGGGGAGGCCGCGCTGGTTTCATGCTCAGAGGGCGTGCGAACCGACGCTGGTAGGTTAGCTGGCCGATTTGCCGGCGGTGAATTCCTCGTAGGCTCGAATGGCCTCGGCGGCATACATCAGCGCTGGGCCGCCACCCATGTAGGTGCAGATGGCCAGCGTTTCCATGAGCTGCTCGCGCGTCACGCCCAGGCGCACGAGCGCCTTGACGTGAAAGCCGATGCAGCCGTCGCAGCGGGCGGTGACGCCGATGGCGAGCGCGATCAGCTCCTTGTCCAATTCCGAGAGCGCGCCGCCCTTCATCGCCGCCTTGGCCATGCCATAAAAACCCTGCATGGTCTCTGGGGCTTCCTTGCGGAAGGTGTCGAGGGCCTTGGAGATGTCGGAGGTGAGGGTGGTGAAGGATTTGCTGCTCATGACGATCATCCTGGTTTATTAGAAAATGCTGATGATAAGGGTTTTGCCGGTCGCTGGCCAGTCCATGCGCCTAGGGCATGGCCGCAATCCGGCTTAATCTTGGGTGCGCTTCCCTGAAATTTCGTCTTCCAAGGGATGGGGTATAAGGCTCCGGTAAAGCGCCAGTTCGCACTGGAGCCGCGAGAACCGCTTGCACGGCTCTCTGGATTACCGCGGCCAGCTCCTACCATCCTGCATGGCTGCCCTGGTCCTCTTGGATGTTTGTCCGGCTGGCTTAGAATGGCGCTTTCGTTTGGAGGGGAGAGATCTTGATTTTTGTGACGGGGGGCGCCGGCTTCATCGGTGCCAATTTCGTGCTCGGCTGGCTGCGGCAAAGCGATGAGCCCGTGCTCAATCTCGATAAGCTCACTTACGCCGGCAATCTGGAGAATTTGGCGAGCCTCGAGGGGGATGCCCGGCATGTGTTTGTCCGGGGCGATATTTGCGACCGGCCCCTGATCGAGGCGCTCTTGCGCCAATACCGGCCGCGCGCCATCGTGCATTTTGCCGCCGAGAGCCATGTGGACCGTTCCATCCACGGTCCAGCCGAGTTCATGCGCACCAACGTCGAGGGCACTTTCACGTTGCTCGAGGCGGCGCGGGCTTACTGGTCGGGGCTGGAGGGCGGCGCACGCAGCGCCTTTCGCTTTCACCATGTCAGTACCGACGAAGTCTATGGCAGCCTGACGCCGGAGGCGGCGCCGTTCACAGAGACGCATCCCTATGCGCCCAACAGGCCCTATTCGGGCAGCAAGGCGGCGTCCGATCATCTGGTACGGGCTTGGCACCATACCTATGGGCTACCGGTCTTGACCAGCAACTGCTCGAACAACTACGGGCCGTACCAGTTTCCTGAGAAGCTGATTCCTTTGACGATCGTCAATGCCTTGGCCGGCAAGCCCTTGCCCATCTACGGCGACGGCCGGCAGGTGCGTGACTGGCTTTATGTCGGCGACCACTGTGCCGCGCTCGCCCGCATCTTGGCGGCAGGGCGGCCTGGGGAAACCTATAACGTCGGGGGCTGGAACGAGATGCCCAATCTAGAAATCGTACACACGGTCTGCGCCCTGCTCGACGAGCTGCGGCCGCGCGCCGATGGCTTGTCTTATGCCCGGCAAATCGCCTTCGTCGCGGATCGGCCCGGCCATGATCGGCGCTATGCCATCGATGCTCGCAAGATCGAGCGCGAGCTGGGCTGGCGTCCGGCGGAAACCTTCGCCACCGGCATCAGAAAGACCGTGCAATGGTATCTCGAGCATCCCGACTGGGTGGCGCGCGTCCAGAGCGGCGCCTATCGGGAGTGGCTAGCCACTCACTACGCCCAGCCATGAACCGGAATATCCTGCTGACCGGCGTCAGCGGCCAGGTTGGCTTTGAATTGCAGCGTGCGCTGGCGCCGCTTGGGCCGGTGCTGACCCTGAGCCGGCAGGATTGCGACTTTGCCGATGGCGCGGCGCTGGCGCGCACAGTGCGCGAGCTATGCCCAGCCATCGTTGTCAATCCTGCGGCCTATACCGCGGTGGATAAAGCCGAGACCGAGCCGGATTTGGCCATGGCGGTGAATGGCGAGGCGCCGGGCCGGCTGGGCGAGGCCGCCGCCGCAGTGGGCGCTTTGGTGGTGCATTACTCCACCGACTACGTCTTTGACGGCCGCGCCAACCGGCCTTACGTGGAAACCGATCCGCCCAACCCCTTGAGTGTGTACGGCCGCACCAAGCTCGCTGGCGAGCGGGCCCTACAAGCGAGCGGCGCGCGGCACTTGATCTTGCGCACTTCCTGGGTGTTTGGGGTGTGGGGGCAGAACTTCGCCAAGACCATGCTGCGGCTCGCGGCGGAGCGCGAGCGGCTCACGGTAGTGGCCGATCAGTTCGGCGCCCCGACTTCGGCCGCCCTGATTGCCGATGTGACGGCGCAGATTCTCGGCCAGTACCTGCGCGCCGGCTGCCCCGCCGACTTCCCGCAGGGCATTTACCATTTGGCCGCGGCCGGCGAGACTTGCTGGCATGAATACGCCGCCACGGTGATTGCCGCGGCGCGGGCGGCGGGGCGTTCTTTGAGGCTGGCGCCGGACGGACTCCTGCCCATCGCCAGCCGGGATTACCCGACCCCGGCGCCGCGGCCCGCCAATTCCCGGCTCGACACCCGGCGACTCCGGGCAACTTTCGGCTTGGCGCTGCCCGACTGGCGCGCCGGCCTGGCGCACGTGCTGCGCCAGATTTTGTGAGCAGATCCCATGCGTAAAGGCATCATCCTGGCCGGTGGTTCCGGCACCCGGCTCTACCCCGCCACCCTGGCGGTATCGAAGCAGCTCTTGCCGATTTTCGACAAGCCGATGATCTATTACCCGCTCTGCACCCTGATGCTGGCGGGCATCCGCGACATCCTCGTCATTTCCACGCCCCAGGACACCCCGCGTTTTGCGCAATTGCTCGGCGATGGCCAGCAGTGGGGCATTAATCTTTCCTATGCGGTGCAGCCAAGTCCCGATGGCTTGGCCCAGGCTTTCATCATCGGCGCCGATTTCATCGGCAACGCGCCTTCCACCTTGGTGCTGGGCGACAACATCTTCTATGGCCACGACTTTGCCGCGCTGCTGCGCACGGCCGATCAGCGTGAGCACGGGGCCACCGTGTTTGCCTACCATGTGCATGACCCTGAGCGCTATGGGGTCGTTGCCTTCGATGCCGCCGGCCGGGCAACTAGCATCGAGGAAAAGCCGCGCCAACCCAAATCCCACTACGCGGTGACCGGGCTTTATTTCTACGATAACCAAGTCGTCGACATCGCGCGCAGCATCCAGCCATCGCCCCGCGGCGAGCTGGAAATCACCGATGTGAACCGGCATTACCTGGAACGTGGCGAACTCGCGGTGGAGATCATGGGGCGCGGCTATGCCTGGCTGGATACTGGCACGCACGAGTCGATGCTGGAAGCCAGCCAGTTCATCGCCACCATCGAGCGCCGCCAGGGGCTGAAAGTGGCGGCGCCGGAAGAATTGGCCTGGCGCCAGGGCTGGATTGACGCCGCCGCCCTGGAGGCGCTGGCCCAGCCTTTGGCGAAGAATGCCTACGGCCAGTACCTGCTGCGCCTTTTGCAAGAAGGGAGGGGGTGAGGATGCAAGCTACGGCGCTCGATCTTGCCGGCCTCATCTTGCTCGAACCCCAGGTGTTTGGCGATGCGCGCGGCTTTTTCTTCGAGAGCTATAACCGCCGTGCCTTCCGCGCCGCCACCGGTCTGGACGTGGATTTCGTGCAGGACAACCACTCGAAAAGCGCCAAAGGCGTGCTGCGCGGCCTGCACTACCAGGTCCGGCAAGCCCAGGGGAAGCTCGTGCGCGTGGTGCAAGGCGAGGTGTTCGACGTGGTCGTCGACCTGCGTCGCGCTTCGCCCACCTTCGGCCGTTGGCAGGGGCTCGTGCTCTCGGCCGCGAACAAGCGCCAGCTCTGGATTCCCCCGGGCTTCGCGCACGGCTTTCTAACCTTGAGCGATACGGCGGAATTTCTCTACAAAACCACCGATTACTACGCTCCCGAATACGAGCGCTGTCTGGCCTGGAACGACCCGCAGGTGGGCATCCGCTGGCCCCTAGAGGGCGCGCCTCTGCTCTCGGCCAAGGACCAGCAGGCTCCCGGCCTCGAACACGCCGAGGTGTTCCCATGAGCACCTACGCCATCGGCGACATCCAGGGCTGCTATGACTCGCTACGCCGTCTCCTCGATCTCTGCCGGTTCGACCCAGCCCAGGATCGCCTGTGGCTTGTGGGGGATCTCGTCAACCGCGGCCCGCATTCCTTAGAAACGCTGCGCTACGTCAAATCCCTGGGGGCGGCGGCGGTGACCGTGCTCGGCAACCATGATCTCTATCTACTCATGGTGGCGGAAGGCAAGGTGGCCAAGCGCGGCAAGGACGATACGTTGCAGCCCATTCTCGACGCGCCCGACAAGGACGAGTTGCTGACCTGGCTGCGCCAGCAACCCTTGTGTTACGTCGAAGGGCCGTATTGTCTGGTCCATGCCGGACTCTTGCCACAGTGGTCAGTGGCTCAGGCGCGCGCGCTCGCCGCCGAGGTCGAGGCTGAGCTGCAAGGGCCGGACTACCGCGCCTGTCTTGCCAGCCTCTGGGGCAGCAAGCCGGCGGCCTGGTCGGATAAGCTCAAAGGCGCGGAACGGCGACGGGTGATCGTAAACGCCATGACCCGGATGCGCTTTTGCACGCTGGCTGGGGAAATGAACTTCGAGGCCAAGGGCAAGGTGGAAAACGCGCCCAAGGGCTGTGTGCCCTGGTTCGACCTGCCCGGGCGCAGGAGCGCTGGGCAGATCCTGGTGACCGGCCACTGGTCGGCGCTGGGGCTGCGGCTGCTGCCGAATCTGCTCACGCTCGATTCCGGCTGTCTCTGGGGGGGGCACCTTTCCGCCGTGCGCCTGGAAGATCGGCAGGTGTTCCAGGTCGATTGCTGCGCCGGCGAGGGGCGATTTCTCAAGGTGGGCTGACGTGCTCGGCGATGCCGAGCCGGACCATGATCGCGGCGCGCGCGGCCTGGGCCATTTCCTTGCGATGCGCTTGGTCGGGCGCCAGGGCAGGGCAGGCGGTAAGGCGCGCTACCAGTTGCCGGCAGGCGAGGAGGTTGGCGAGACTCGTAGCAAGGCTGATGTCGCCATCGTAGCGCGGTGCCAGGCTACGTTCTCCCGTCGGGCTGTAGTAGCCGAGGGCGAGCGGCACGACCGGCCGGCCCGCCTCGAGGGCAGGTTGCAGCAGGGCGCCATGAAAGTGCAGGACGTGGGTGCCGTCCGTGGTCGTGCCCTCGGGAAAAATCACCACTTCCTTACCGGTTGCCAGTTTTTCCCCGATTTCCCTATTGATGAGCCGCGCATGGCCGCGGCTGCCGCGGCGTAGGAAGATCGTGTCGTTGACGGCGGCGAGCCAGCCGATCAAGGGCCACTGGCGCACTTCGGCCTTGGCGACGAAAGCCGCCGGGAAGGCGGCGTTGATGGCGAAGATGTCGAGCCAGGAAATGTGGTTGGCTACCACTAGGCTGGCCGGCGGTAGGGCGGCGAGATCGGCCTCCAGGCGAACGCACAGCGCCTCAAGGATGTCGGCCGACCAGCGCTGCTTCAAGGCCATGCGGCGTTGATCGGAGCTCCAGGGGTAGATCAGCAGCACCGTCAGGGCGCCGCGCAGGAGCAGGGCCGCGAGCCGTAGCAAGCGCAGCCCGCGCAGGATGGCCGGCGTGGGGGAACTAGGCGTGTTCAGTGGCGTGCGACCTGAAAATGCCGGGCGTAACGGCTGTCCACCCGTGCCATGGGCATCAGGATGGGCAGATCGGCGGTGTTGAAATCGGGATCCCAGGCGGGCTCGCCGCAGATCCACGCCCCAGCGCGCAGATAGCCCTTGATGAGCGGCGGCAGTTCCGCCGGGGCATCGTGGCGCAAGTCTGCGAGCGGCAGGGGGCAGCGCGGAAAGACCCGGTATTCCAGGGGGCTGAGATAAGATGGGTCGGCATGCGCCAGGCGCTGGTAGAGGCTTGCCGCAGCATGGCCGCCATCGGCCATGCTGATCGAGGCGCAGCCCATCAGATAGTCATAGCCATGGGCCTGCATGTACTGCGCCAAGCCTTGCCAGAGCAGGGCGATGACGGCGCCGCTGCGGTAATCGGGGTGGACGCAGGAGCGGCCGATCTCCACCAGGCGCGGGCGCAGGTGCTGCAGGCGCGTGAGGTCGAACTCCCCTTCCGAGTAGTAGCCGACCCGGCGGGCATTGACGGGCGAGAGGATGCGGTAGGTGCCGACCACCTCGCCGCTGCGGTCGTCGCGCACGACCAAATGCTCGCACCAGCGGTCGAAGATATCCTCGTCGATGCCCGGGGTGCGGCTGGGCAGGCGGGCGCCCATCTCACCGGCGAACACTTGGTAACGCAGGCGCTGGGCTTCGCGGATTTCGTCGCGGTCGCGGGCAAGCCCGACGGATAGCTGGGGGCGGGCCGGCTTGGCGGCGGGCCGCAGATGGCGGTCGAGGGCGTCCATGCTCATTCCTTTTCGCTGAAGGTGTGGCATGAACTGTAGGGAGCCCATGTTGCAGCGCCGTGGCAGGATCGTGATGCAAAAATGAAAGCCGCCCGGCCCAGTTAGCGCTGGCGCGGGCGCGAAGCCTAGCGCGTTACGCGGGTTTCGCCCTGGCCGCTCAAGACCCTTACCCGTTCGCCAGGCCGGAAACGCTCGCTGCCGCCCTGGACGACGCTGATGCTGCGGCCATTATCGAGCTTCACGGTGATTTCCTGGCCGGTCTCGCGGGTGACTTGCTCTTCGAGCGCATGGCCGGCGATGCCGCCTACCACGGCGCCGACGATGGCGCCCGCCACGGCGCCGCGGCCTTGGCCGATGTTGCTGCCGGCCAGGCCGCCCAGGGCGCCGCCGGCCACGGTGCCGACCCCGCTCCGGCTGCCTTCGAGGGTGACATCGCGCACGCTCTCGACTACGCCATGCTGTACTGTGCGCTCGCGCATTGCCTGGTCACGGCGATACACGTCGCCCGATGTGTTGGCGCAGCCGCCCAGCACGAGCACGGCGGCCAAGCCTAGGGTCCAGAGGGTATGACGCATGGGAACCTCCTTTACCAAAGGGTTTCGTGAAATGTCTGGAAATAGCGCGCGCCGATCGCGGTGCGGCTGGGCGCGTGATTTTGGGGGCCGCGCGAGGCGATCTTGTAGCTGCCCATCAAGGCGGCGAGCCGGCCGGTGCGTAGCCAGTCCCAGCCCTGCATGATGCCGTACAACAGGCCGGCGCGGTAGGCATCGCCGCAGCCGGTTGGATCGACGATGGCCTCGGGCGTGACCGCGGGAATATGTAGGCACTGCTCCCGCAGGTGGATTTCCGAACCTTCGGCGCCCTTGGTGACGATCAAAGCTTGCACCCGTTCCGCCAATTGCGCGAGGCTGCGCCCAGTGCGCTCGCAGGCCAAGCGGGCCTCGTAATCGTTGAAGCAGGCGTAGTCGGCGAGATCGAGGAAATCGAGCAGCTCGTCGCCGCTGAACATGGGCAGACCCTGGCCGGGGTCAAAGATGAAGGGGATGCCGGCGGCGGCGAAATCCCGGGCGTGCTGCAACATGCCCTCGCGGCCATCCGGGGCGACGATGCCGAGACTGACATCACGCGCCTGCTCGACCTTGTTGAGATGCGAGAAACTCATGGCGCCGGGGTGAAACGCGGTGATCTGGTTGTCGTCCAGGTCGGTGGTGATGAAGGCCTGGGCGGTGAAGCTGCCTGGCACGGAACGGATGTGCGTGCGCGCAAGACCGAGACGGTCGAGCCGCTCGAGATAGGGGCCGGCGTCGTCGCCGACGGTGGCCATGATCAGGGGGCTGCCGCCCAGCAGCTTGAGGTTGTAGGCGATGTTGCCGGCGCAGCCGCCGAATTCACGGCGCATTTCCGGCACCAGGAAGGCGACGTTGAGGATGTGGATCTGCTCAGGCAGGATGTGGTGCTTGAAGCGGTCCGGGAAGACCATGATGTTGTCGTAGGCGATGGAGCCGCAGATCAGGGCGTGCATGGCAGATTCGAAAAAACGTCAAGGGTAGAAGAGATAGAGGCGGTAGCCGGCCGGGCGCAGCTCGCCTGCCGCAAGATGCAGGCGGATGGCGGTGTCGCCACGCGGAAAGGCGGCCGGGGCGTCGGCTGGCAGATATTCGGCCGGGGTGAAAACCTTGCGGATCAGCACCGCGTCGTAGGTGTCGGTGAGGGAGAGTTCGAGCGCTGGCCAGGCTTGCGCGTAGGGCGCTTGGTTTCTCAAGGTGGCGAGCAGGATGAGCTGGCCCGGTTCGCGCTCGGCTTGCAGGTCGGAGGCTTCGATGCTGATGCGCTCGACCTCGCGGGCGAGCGGTAGGTCGATGCCGAGGCCGGCGAAAACAGCGGCAAGGGTTGGCGACTGGCGGCCGAGCTCGCCGCGGAAATGGTAGGCCGCCTGGCCGAGGAGCGCGACCGTGAGGATGAGGCTGGCGAGCACGAAGGGCCACTGGGCGCGAGGCGCGGGCAAAGGCGTGAGACCTTCGAGCGGTGCCGCCGCCCAGCGCGAGAAACCGGGCACTTCGGTGAGGTCGCGGGCGGCGAGCAAGCCATGCTCCAGACCTTGCTGCTTGAGCTCGGCTGGGGAAAGTGGCGGCTGCTCGGCGAGCGCCGCATCGATCGGGTCGCGGCCTGGCGCCAGCGCTTCCGGCGTGAGCAAGGGCGCCGGGGCGGCGGCTTCCGGCTCTGGCACAGGTTCCGGCACAGGTTCCGGCACAGGTTCCGGCACAGGTTCCGGCACAGGTTCCGGCGCGACCGAAAGGGTTGCCGGCGCTGCCGTGGAGGGCGCGCTGGCATGCGACGCGGTTTGTTCGGTGGTCTCCAGCGTAAGCGCACCGTCTGTGTCCAACAGGTGCAGCAGGGCATTGAAGGGGTGGCCACAGCTACCGCAGCGCACCATGCCTGAGCGGGCCTGAAGCTGTGCTTCTGTCAGACGAAAGGTGGTGGCGCAGGCGGGGCAGCGGGTCAGGAACATGGGCGGCTACCCGTCAGGCAGACCCAGCCTTCGCGGCTGTCGGCAACGTGGAGCGGAATCCAGGCCGCGTAGATGCGCACGATTTCCTCGGCTTGTTCCGTGAGGATGCCCGAGAGCGCCAGGCGGCCGCCTGGCCGCACGTGGGCGCAGATGGCCGGGGCCAGGACCCGCAGGGGATTGGAGAGGATGTTGGCCACCACCAGGTCGTATTCTCCCGACAAGGGGGTGGCGGAATCCTCGAAGCGAGCCTGGACTCGGTTGCGTTCCGCGTTGTCCCGGGCGGCGCCGACGGCCTGGGGGTCGATGTCGACGCCGGCGACCTGCGCGGCGCCCAGCTTGGCGGCGGCAATGGCGAGAATGCCTGAGCCACAGCCGTAATCAAGCACGCTGCAACCGGGTCTGACCTCGCGCTCTAGCCATTCCAGACAGAGTCGGGTGGTGGGGTGTGAGCCTGTGCCGAAGGCCATGCCTGGATCGAGCACCAGGTTGATGGCGTCCGGGTCGGGGCTTGCATGCCAGGAGGGCACGATCCAGAGGCGCTCCGAGATGCGGATCGGCTCGAACTGGGCCTGGGTCAATTGTACCCAGTTTTGCTCTGCCACGCGCGCCAGAGTGAAATCCGGCACCTGGGGCAGTTGCAGCGCCCGGGCGGCTGCCGCCATCATCTGGCCCACCGGCGCGTCCTCGGCGAACAAGGCGACGATGCGCGAATGCGCCCAGGCCGTGGCCGGGGTTTCCATGCCGGGTTCGCCGAACTGGGGCTTTTCTTCCGGGGTGCCGGCATCGGCATCCTCGATGCTGGCTGAAAGCGCCCCCGCTTCCAGCAGGGCATCGCACAGCGGTTCGGCTGTGGCGGCGTCAGTCAAGCAAGTGGCGCTGATCCAGGCCATGGCTTACTTCTTGACCTCGCCTTTATCGGCGAGCTTTTGCTCGAGATAGTGGATGCTCGTGCCGCCCTCGACGAAGCGGGCATCCTGCATCAGTTCCTGGTGCAAGGGAATATTGGTCTTGATGCCCTCGATCCCCATTTCCGACAAGGCGATGCGCATACGGCGGATGGCCTGCTCGCGGGTGTCGCCGTAGGCGATGACTTTCGCCACCATCGAATCGTAGTGCGGCGGCACCGTGTAGCCGTGGTAGATGTGCGAATCGACGCGGATGCCGGGGCCGCCGGGCGGGTGGTAGAAAGTGATCTTGCCGGGACACGGCACGAACGTGAAGGGATCTTCGGCGTTGATGCGGCATTCGATGGCGTGGCCGCGGAACGTGATGTCGCGTTGCCGAAAACGCAGCTTCTCGC
The DNA here is from genome assembly GCA_026414665.1 of Azovibrio sp. GTDB lineage: Bacteria > Pseudomonadota > Gammaproteobacteria > Burkholderiales > Rhodocyclaceae > Azovibrio. Next base: position 24,450 of record JAOAIO010000002.1, on the reverse strand, counting down.
CATAGGCGACGCGGATCTGCTCCTGAACGATGTCGATGCCGGTGATGGCCTCAGTGACCGGGTGCTCGACCTGGACCCGGGTATTCATCTCGATGAAGTAGAACTCGCCGTTCTCGTAGAGGAATTCGAAGGTGCCGGCGCCGCGGTAGCCAATCTTCTTGCAGGCCTCGGCGCAACGGTCGCCGATGCGGGCGATGAGCCGAGGCGGGATGTGCGGGGCGGGGGCCTCCTCGATCACTTTCTGGTGGCGGCGCTGCATCGAGCAGTCGCGCTCGCCCAGATACACGGCGTTGCCGTGCTGGTCGGCGAGCACCTGGATTTCCACGTGACGGGGGTTCTCCAGGTATTTCTCCATGTACACGACGGGATTGCCGAAGGCATTCTGGGCTTCGGAACGGGTCATTTGCACGGCATTGATGAGCGCGGCCTCGGTGTGCACCACCCGCATCCCGCGGCCACCGCCCCCCCCGGCGGCCTTGATGATGACCGGGTAGCCGATAGCGCGGGCGATCTTGACGATTTCCTTCGGGTCGTCGGGCAGGGCGCCCTCGGAGCCGGGCACGCAGGGTACTCCGGCAGCCTTCATCGCATCCTTGGCCGAGACCTTGTCGCCCATCAGGCGGATGGTTTCGGCCCGGGGACCGATGAAGACGAAGCCCGAGGATTCGACCCGCTCGGCGAAGTCCGCGTTTTCGGACAAAAAGCCGTAACCCGGGTGGATGGCTTGGGCGTCCGTGACCTCGGCGGCGGAGATGATGGCCGGCACATTCAAGTAGCTCTGGGCCGAGGCGGCCGGGCCGATGCAGACCGACTCATCGGCGAGCTTGACGTATTTCGCGTCTTTGTCTGCCTCGGAATGCACGACCACGGTCTTGATGCCCAGTTCCCGGCAGGCGCGCTGCACCCGCAGCGCGATTTCGCCGCGATTGGCGATCAGAATCTTGTCAAACATGTGTTTCTCCCGCGGCGGCAGCGCACCCGCCGCGCACCGGCGGCTACGGTGATTGGGTGTGCTGCGCGCATGATCCCGGCACGTTAGCCGATGATGAATAGTGGTTCGCCGAATTCGACCGGCTGGCCGTTCTCCACGAGGATGGCCTTGATGACGCCGGAGGCGTCGGCCTCGATCTCATTTAGGAGCTTCATGGCCTCGATGATGCATAGGGTGTCGCCCTCCTTCACGGCCTGGCCGACTTCCACGAAGGCATTGGCGCCGGGGGAAGGGGAGCGGTAGAAAGTGCCCACCATGGGCGACTTCACCACGTGCCCCTCGGGCATGTCGTCTTCGTCGTCCAGCTCCACGCTCGTGGCAGCGGGGTTGCTTTGGGGCGCGGCCATGGGAATCTGATAGTGCTGCACAGGAGCGGCGCCGGCCGGGGCGAACTTGGCGATGCGCACCTTTTCCTCGCCTTCGGTCACTTCCAGTTCGGAAATGCCGGATTCTTGTACCAGATCGATGAGTTTCTTGAGTTTGCGCAGGTCCATGAGGATCTCCTGGAATCCGTGAACGGGAGTAGCCGGAAAGGCCCGGCTTTAGTCCCCGGAGAGTTGATTGATGAAAAATTCGAGGGCGAGGTGGTAGCTCGCTTGGCCGAGGCCGGCAATGACGCCTTGAGCCAGGTCTGAGAAGTAGGAGTGGTGCCGGAAGGGTTCCCGGGCGTGCACGTTGGAGAGATGCACTTCGATGAAGGGGATGGCGACCGCCGCCAAAGCATCGCGGATGGCGACACTGGTATGGGTCCAGGCTGCCGGGTTGATGATGATACGCGCGACCCCTTCTTGCCGAGCGGCATGGATGCGCTCGACCATCGCGCCCTCGTGGTTGGTCTGAAAGGTTGCCAGTACCAGGCCGGCGGCGCTCGCTCGGCGGCTGAGCGCGGCATCGATGTCCGCCAGGGTGGCCGCGCCGTAATGCTGGGGCTCGCGGCTACCCAATAGGTTGAGATTGGGGCCGTGTAAGACCAATAGGTGGGGAGCGGCGCTGGTTTTGGCGTCGGATTTTGGCTGCGTCATGGCGGCAAGTTTGCCGTAATTGGCTGCAAATTGTCTAGCCTTGCCAGGGCTTAGGGCTGTCCTGCGGTGGCGCTGGCGGCTTTGAGCAAGGCATCGAGTTCCGTTTCGCGCAGGCCGCCGAGTTGGCTTGCCTGGAGCTTGCCATCGGCGCGCAGCACCAGGGTGAAGGGCAGGCCCATGGCGGGGTTGCCGAGGGCGCGCATGTGTTCGGCGATGCCGTTGCCGCCGATCAAGAGTGGGTAGGAAACAGGTGTATGCGCGGCAAATTTACGCACGTTTTCCGCCGAATCGACGGCGATGCCGACGAATTGCACGTTCTGCGCCTGCCAGGCTTCATGTAGGCGCGAGAAGGCGGGCATTTCGGCTTGGCAAGGCGGGCACCAGGTAGCCCAAAAATTCACCACGAGTACCTTGCCCGACCATTGCGCTAGCGCGATTTCTTGGCCCTGGGTGTCGGGTAGGCGCAGGGCCAGAAGGCGGTGCAGGGCATCGGCATCGAGTTTGGCCGGGGCGGTGGGCGGCGGCGATGCGCGGTTCTGGAAAGCCATGCCGGCAAACAGGCCGGCACCGGCCAAAAGCAAGAGTGCGAGGATTTTCAGGGCTTTCATTGGCTATCCGCCAGCAATTGTTTCAAGGCTTCGGAGCGTAGCCGCGCGCGCGGGCGGCCATCGCGGTGGTGGAAAGTGTGGCGTTCCATGCGCGGCGGGAAGATTGTCAGGTTGACTTCGGCCTGTGGCGTAAACAGGCGCAGCGCGGCTTCTGCCTTGTCGTGGCGCGGCTCGCTGTGCTCGAACGCCAGGCCGTGGTCGAGCAGGAAGATTTCCACTTCCTTGGCGCTATCGGCAAACAGCATCAGGTCAATGGCGGAAAAGGCGCCGGCCGTGCCGGCGAGCACGGGGCCCGTCAGATAAGGATGAAAATCTGCGAGCATTTCCATGATTCGCAGGGCTTCTTCGCGTAAATCGCGCAATTTCGCCGGTTGGCTGTCGCTTTGGTAGAGCGCCTGATAGAGCCGCAGCTCGGCTTCGACCTCGCCGTCGTCGGGGAGCGCGCTGGTATCGGGAAGTCCGAGTTGTCGAGCGGCTTTCTTTTTGGCCTGGCCGATGTCGGTGACGCCGTCTTCGGCCATGAGTCGGGCGGCGGCGCTGGCGATGCGGGTGCGGGTAACGTTCGGGCGGGGCGCGCGGGGGCGTTCGTGGCGAGCCATGCAAGTCTCGGCGGTGCTGGGATCAAGTAGAATGGCGGGCCCTTTTAACCGTTCTCCCGAGAAAGCTCGTATGCACATTCACATCCTTGGCATCTGCGGCACTTTCATGGGGGGTGTCGCCCAGCTCGCCCGCGCCGCGGGGCATCGGGTCACCGGCTGCGATGCGAATGTGTATCCGCCGATGAGCGAGCAGTTGCAGCTCGCCGGCATCGAGCTCATCGGCGGTTACGATCCGGCGCAGCTGGCGCTCAAGCCGGATGTGTTCGTGGTGGGCAACGCCAGTTCCCGCGGCAATCCCTTGCTCGAAGCCATTCTCGACCAGGGCCTTGCTTATGTGTCCGGGCCCCAGTGGCTCGCCGAGCATGTGCTGCAGGGGCGCTGGGTGTTGGGCGTGGCGGGCACGCACGGCAAGACTACGACCGCTTCGATGCTGGCTTGGATATTGGAGGATGCTGGCTTGGCGCCGGGCTTTTTGATCGGCGGCGTGCCCCGCAATTTCGCCGTTTCGGCCCGTCTTGGCGCTACGCCGTTCTTCGTCATCGAGGCCGATGAATATGATACGGCCTTCTGCGATAAGCGCTCCAAGTTCCTCCATTACCGGCCGCGAACCTTGGTGCTCAATAATCTCGAGTTCGATCATGCGGATATCTTTGCCGATCTTGCGGCTATCGAGACGCAATTTCAGCATTTGCTGCGCACCTTGCCGAGTTCCGGGCTGATCGTCAGCAATGCCGCCGAGGCCAGCTTGGAACGTGTCCTGGCGCGGGGTTGCTGGACCCCAGTGGTGCGTTTCAACGACCCCGCCGGCTACCGCGCCGTGGGCGACGATGCCGATGGCAGCTTGGCGCTGCATGGCCCGGCAGGCCTCGTCGGGCGTACTGCCTGGGCGCTTGCCGGGGCGCACAATTGCGCCAATGCCGTGGCCGCCTTGCTCGCGGCGCGGCATGTCGGCGTGCCGCTCGAGCAGGGGCTTGCGGCGCTGTCGCGCTTTCAGAGTGTCAAGCGCCGCCTCGAAGTGCGCGGCGAGGTCGGGGGCGTGACGGTGTATGACGATTTCGCGCATCATCCGACCGCCATCGCCACGACTTTGGCCGGCTTGCGGCGCAAAGTGGGCGCGGCGCGCATCCTGGCGGTGCTCGAGCCGCGCTCGAACACCATGAAGCTCGGTGTGCTGAAAGATAGACTGGCGGAGAGCTTGCAAGCGGCCGACCGCGTCTATTGCTATGCCGCTAACTTGGGTTGGGATGCCGCCGCGGCGCTGGCGCCTTTGGGCGAGCGAGCCCAGGTGGAGGCCGATTTCGAGCGTTTGCTCGCGCAAGTGCTAGCCGAGGCGCGTGCCGGGGATCATGTGCTCATCATGAGTAACGGTGGGTTCGGCGGCATCCACGCGCGCCTGCTCGCCGCGCTTGCCGACCGTTGAGCGGGTGGCGCTTCCCTTGGGCGCTGCCGCTTTACATTTGATTTTTATCGTATTTCGTGGAGAATGTCGGCCTTCGAGTCGCCGGGCGAGCCCCCGGTGCGTGTGCATGGGTTGATTTCTGTTCGGGAAATTTGTCCGGGGCTTATACCGGTTTATCGCGGCCAAGACGTTTTGCCGTCTAGGGGCTGCTTCGTGAGTGGGCCGCCGCAAGGGCGGCCGTTGGGAGTGTGTGATGTCCGAAGTCGTTGAATCCTTTGCCCAGTTGGGCTTATCTGAAAATCTGTTGCGCGGCCTGGCCGAAGTCGGTTATGAGACGCCGTCGCCGATCCAGGCCGAATGTATTCCGGTGCTGCTGCAAGGCCGAGATCTGTTGGGCATGGCCCAAACCGGTACCGGCAAGACCGCGGCCTTTGCCATCCCCATCCTCGAGCGCCTCGACCTGGAGCGCGCCGAGCCTCAGGCACTGGTGCTCACGCCGACGCGCGAATTGGCGATCCAGGTTGCCGAGGCTTTCGTCAAGTATGCCCGGCACCTGCCCGGCTTTCATGTGCTGCCCATCTATGGCGGCCAGAGCCATGGCATTCAGTTAAAGCAGCTTGCCCGTGGCGCGCATGTGATCGTCGGCACTCCGGGGCGCATCATGGACCATTTGGAGCGTGGCAGCCTGTCTTTCGTCGGTCTGAAGACGCTGGTGCTCGACGAAGCGGACGAAATGTTGCGCATGGGCTTCATCGACGATGTCGAGTGGATTCTCGAACACACGCCGGCCGAGCGGCAGACGGCGCTGTTCTCGGCCACCATGCCGGAGGCCATCCGCCGTGTGGCGCGTGACTATCTGCTCGATCCCGAGGAGGTGAAGATCAAGGCGCCGACCCAGACCGTGGCGGCCATCCGCCAGTCCTACTGGCAGGTTTCCGGCTTGCACAAGCTCGATGCGCTGACCCGTATCTTGGAGGTGGAAGACGAGCTCGACGCCGCCATCATCTTCGTGCGCACCAAGCAAGCTACCGAAGCGCTGGCGCAGAAGCTCGAAGCCCGCGGCTACGCCGCTGCCGCGCTGAACGGCGACATGAACCAGCAGGCGCGCGAGCGCGCCATCGAGCAATTGAAGGCGGGAGCGCTCGATATCATCATCGCCACCGACGTGGCGGCGCGTGGCATCGACGTGCCGCGCATCAGTCATGTCATCAACTACGACATCCCCTACGATGCCGAAGCCTATGTGCACCGGATTGGGCGCACCGGGCGTGCCGGGCGCACCGGCACTGCCATCTTGTTCGTGGCGCCGCGCGAGATGCGCATGTTGCGTACCATCGAGCGGGTTACTCGCCAGCCCATCGCGCATCTGACCTTGCCTAGCCATCAGGCCGTGACCGACAAGCGGGTGGCAAATTTCAAGGAACGCGTGGCGCAAGCGCTGACTTCCGCAGACCTGGACTTTTTCGAGAACTTGGTCGGGGAATTGGCAAGCGAGCATGAGGTGGCGCCGGAGCGGGTGGCGGCGGCGCTCGCCTTCCTACTGCAAAAAGATAGGCCGCTGCAATTCACCGAGAAGCCCGAGTCCAAGCCAGCCGCGGCAGAACGGCCCGAGCGCGCCGAACGGCCGCGCCGAGAACGTGGCGGCGCTCATGATGAGCGACCGCTGCGCCGCGAGCGCACCGCCTTTGCCCATGGCGTGAGCGATGACGATCGCGGCAATGCCGTGGTGATGGTGCCCTATCGCATCGAAGTCGGCCGGAATCAAGGGGCTACGCCCAAGGACATCGTTGGCGCGATTGCCAACGAGGCCAATCTGCCTAGCCGCTTGATCGGGCGTATCGACCTTTTCGACGATTACAGCATCGTCGGCTTGCCCGACGATCTCGACCGAGAGACCCTGAATATCCTCCGCACCGCCTGGGTACGTCGGCGTCAGCTCAACATCAGCCGTGCGGATGCGGCGGCCGGTGATGCGCGGCCGCCGCGCAAGGGCGCGGCCAAGGCGCATGGCGGCGAGCGCGCGCCGGGGGCGCGCCGGCGCAAAGAGGGGGCGAGGCACAAGCCGCAAGCCTGACGGGCGATCGGCCTAAGGCTGGGCGGGCGCTGCGGTTTTGCCAAGCGGTAAGGCGTGGCGCCAAATAGCGGCGCGCCTTACCGCTTCGCTCGCTGGGCTGGCGTGTGGCTGCGGCGCGCCCTCTCCGCCTGCTATTGGCGATGTCGTGCGAGGCGCGCCGGTCTTGTGGGCTTTAGGCTATGCGTTTTTGCCCCAGGAATCTTTCAGTGTCACGCTGCGGTTGAAGACCGGCGCGCCGGGGCGCGAATCGACCCGGTCGGCGACGAAATAGCCGTGCCGTTCGAACTGGAAACGCTGTTCGGGGAGCGCCTGACGCAGCGCCGGCTCGAGCTGGGCCGTGATGCGGCGGCAGGAGTCGGGGTTGAGGTCGGCGAGGAAGTCGCGCTCGCCGGCGCCGGGCGCGGCCACCTTGAAGAGCCGATCATAAAGCCGTACTTCAGCGGGATAGGCGTGCGCTACCGATACCCAGTGCAGGTTGCCCTTGACCTTGACGCGGTCGGCGCCCGGGGTGCCGGATTTGGTGTCGGGCAGGTATTCGCAGAGCACGGCGGTGACGCGCCCGGCATCATCCTTCTCGCAGCCCGTGCACTTCACGACGTAGCCATACTTGAGCCGTGCCATGTTGCCGGGAAAGAGGCGGTTGTAGCCCTTGCTAGGCACTTCCATGAAGTCTTCGCGCTCGATCCACAGCTCCCGGCCAAAAGGAATGTCGCGTTTGCCGAGCTCCGGCTTGAGGGGGTGATTCGGCGCTTGGCATAGCTCGCTCTGACCTTCTGGGTAGTTGGTGATGATGAGCTTGACCGGGTCGAGCACGGCGATGCGGCGTTCGTCGAGCTCGTTCATCGTTTCCCGCATACAGTCTTCGAGCAGGCTATAGTCGATGAGCGACTCGGCCTTGGAGACCCCGATCCGCTCCATCAGCAGCTTGAAGCCTTCCGGGGTGTAGCCCCGCCGGCGGGCGCCGACTAGGGTCGGCATCCGCGGATCGTCCCAGCCGCTGACATGCCGTTCCTCCACGAGTTGGATGAGCTTGCGCTTGCTAAGCACCACATAGCTCAAATTGAGGCGGGAGAACTCGTACTGCTGCGGCAGCGGTCGTTGCAGCAGGCCGCCTTCGGCGAGCCGCTCCAAGAGCCAGTCGTAGAACGGGCGCTGATCTTCGAATTCCAGCGTGCAGATCGAGTGGGTGATGTTCTCGAGCGCATCCTCGATCGGGTGCGCAAAGGTGTACATCGGGTATACGCAATAGCGGTCGCCGGTGTTGTGGTGGGCGACATGCCGGATGCGGTAGATGGCCGGGTCGCGCAGATTGATGTTGGGGGAGGCCATATCGATCTTGGCGCGCAAGACGTGCGCTCCGTCCGGGAATTCGCCGGCCTGCATGCGCCGGAACAAGTCCAGATTCTCGGCGACGCTGCGGTTGCGGTAAGGGCTGTCCTGGCCCGGTTCGGTCAGCGTGCCGCGCGTGCGGCGCATGTCCTCGGCGCTCTGGCTGTCGACGTAGGCGTGGCCGGTCTGGATCAAATATTCGGCGCACGTCAGCATCCAGGCAAAGTAATCGGAGGCGTAGTAGAGGTTGTTTTCTTGCTCGTCTTGCCAATCGAAGCCTAGCCAGCGCACGGCTTCGATGATCGAATCGACGTACTCCTGGTCTTCCTTTTCCGGGTTGGTGTCGTCGAAGCGCAAATGACAGCGGCCCCCGAATTGCTGGGCCAAGCCAAAGTTGAGACAGATCGATTTGGCGTGGCCAAAGTGCAGATAGCCATTCGGCTCGGGCGGAAAACGGGTGCGGATTTTCGCCGGATCGAGCGGGGCTTGGGCATGTGCCGCGGCGAGACCGGGTTGCCCGGCCCAGCGGCGCTGGGCATATTTGCCGGCGGCGAGATCGGCTTCGACGATGTTCCTGATGAAATTGGTGGCCGGGGTCACGGTGGTAGGGTTGGGTTTATTCACGATGTGTCTGGACGAGCGATGCAATCGGCCGCCATTTTAGCGGCTGGAAGCCGATTGCGGGTTTCAGGGCGAAGCGAGGCCGCTAAAATGCAGCGACTTTTGTGGAGGTCCATGATGAATGCCGTCAATTTCCTGGCTGTCGGACTCGGCGCCGCGTGCGGCGCGTGGTGCCGCTGGCTCTTGGGCATCGCCCTCAATCCATGGCTCTTGGGTATCCCACTCGGGACGCTTGCCGCCAATTTGATCGGGGGTTACCTGGTCGGAGTCGCGGTTGGCGTGTTCCACTTGCATACGAGCATGCCGCCTGCTCTGAAGCTTTTGGTGATTACCGGTTTCCTGGGTGGGCTCACGACGTTTTCCAGCTTTTCCGCCGAGACGGTCGAGCGCTTCTTGTCCGGCCAGGCGGGCTGGGGTTTGGCGCTGATCGCGCTGCACCTCGGCGGGTCCTTGGGCATGACCTGGCTCGGCCTTATCAGCGTTGGCGCGGGGCGGCTCTGGGGGTGATGCCCTGCGGGGATGGCCGATGCGCTTGGCTAGGGCGGGTTCTGGCGTAGCCAGCGTGCCATGCCCAGGCCGGCGCGATGGCCGGTGGCGAAACAGGCGGAGAGCAGATAGCCGCCCGTGGGAGCTTCCCAATCGAGCATTTCCCCGGCGCAAAACAAGCCGGGCGCGCGGCGCACCATGAAGTCCGCATCCAGTTCCGCGAGGGCGACGCCGCCAGCGGTGCTGATGGCTTCGGCAAGCGGCGCGGTGGCCGTGAGCGCGAGCGGCAACGCCTTGATGGCCGCGGCCAGCTGCGCCGGCTGCTGCAAGGTGGCAGGCGACAGGCATTCATGCAGCAAGGCGGCTTTGACGCCGATGAGCCCGCACTGGCGGCGCAGATGGTTGGCGAGCGAGGCGCGGCCACGTGGGTGGCGCAGCTCCTGTTGCAAGCGGGCATGGTTTTTGTCGGGGGCGAGATCGAGGTAGAGGGTGGCTTGGCCCTGGCGTTCAAGGGTGTCGCGCAAGGGGGCGGCGAAAGCGTAGATGAGGCTGCCTTCGACGCCTGTCGCGCTGATGACGAAGTCGCCTCGGCGCGGCGCCAAGCCTGGAACGCTAGCGCACACGGTTTTCACCGGGAGGCCGGCGAAGCGCTCGCGGAAATACGCGCTCCAGCGCACGCTAAAGCCGCAATTGGCCGGACGCAAAGGGGTTACGGCGATGCCGCGTGTGGCGAGGTGCGGCACCCAGGCGCCATCCGAGCCGAGTTGCGGCCAGCTGGCGCCGCCCAGGGCGAGCAGCGTGGCGGCCGGGGTAAGCCGCAGTGGGCCATCCGGCGTGTCGAAGCACAGCGCCTGGTCTTGCCAGCCGGTCCAGCGGTGCCGCATGTGAAAGCGCACGCCGTGCTGGCGCAAGCGGTGCAGCCAGGCGCGTAGCAGCGGCGCGGCTTTCATGCCGGTGGGAAAGACTCGCCCGGAACTGCCGATGAAAGTGGCAATGCCCAATTCGCCGGCCCAGGCGCGCAGGGCCGCTGGGGGCAGGGCTTCCAGGGCGGCGCGCAACGGCGCGGCGGCGCTGCCGTAGCGCGTGATGAAATCGGCGAAGGGCTCGGCGTGGGTGAGGTTGAGCCCGCTTTTGCCCGCCATCAGAAACTTACGCCCCGCGCTTGGCATGGCGTCGAAACAGTGCACGGCGTAGCCTTGGCGGGCTAGGGCTTCGGCCGCCATCAGCCCGGCGGGGCCGCAGCCGATGATGGCGACGGGGCGCATCGGTGGCGCTCCTTCAGGTCAGCAGGATGAGGTTGTCGCGGTGGATCATCTCCGGCTCATCGACGTAGCCGAGCAGGCTTTCGATGTCCTGGGAGGGGTGGCGGGCAATGCGGCGGGCGTCGGAACTGCCGTAATTGGCGAGGCCGCGGGCGACTTCCCGCCCGTCCGGGGCGATGCAGGCCACGGCGGCGCCGCGCTCGAATTCGCCGACCACTGACAAAACTCCGATGGGTAGCAGGCTCTTGCCGCTCGCAAGCGCCTGTACTGCGCCGGCATCGAGATAGAGCTGGCCGGCGGTTTGCAGATGGTCGGCCAGCCACTGCTTTTTGGCGGCGAGGGGCTCGGTCTGAGACAACAGCAAGGTGCCAATCGCTTCGCCTTGCGCTAGGCGGGTGATGACTTCCGTTTCGCGGCCGCTAGCGATGACCGTGTGCGCGCCGCTGCGCGCTGCCCGTTTCGCGGCCAGCACCTTGGTAATCATGCCGCCGGTGCCGACGCGGGTGCCGGCGCCGCCGGCCATGGCTTCGAGGCGGGCATCGCCGGCTACGGCCGTGCGGATCAAGGTGGCCGTCGGATCTTTGCGCGGATCGGCGGTATAAAGTCCGGGTTGGTCGGTGAGGATGATCAGAGCATCGGCCTCTACCGCGTTGGCGACCAAGGCGCCGAGCGTGTCGTTGTCGCCAAATTTGATTTCGTCGGTGACGACCGTGTCGTTCTCGTTGATGATCGGAACGACGCCGAGGGCGAGCAAGGTGTTGAGGGTGGAGCGGGCGTTGAGATAACGCTTCCTGTCGGCCAGGTCGTCGTGGGTAAGCAAGATTTGCGCGGTATTGAGGCGGTGCTGGCCAAATGCCTCCTGATAGATCTGCGCCAGCCCCATCTGGCCGACGGCGGCGCAGGCCTGTAATTCGTGCACTTCATGTGGCCGACTCGTCCAGCCCAGGCGTTGCATACCACAGGCGATGGCGCCCGAGGATACCAGCAGCACCTCCTTGCCGACGGCGCGCAGGCCGGCAATTTGCCGGGCCCAGGTCTGGATGGCGGCATGGTCGATGCCGGTGCCGTTCTGCGTGATCAAGGCGGAGCCCACCTTGATGACGAGGCGGCGGGCTTGGGCGAGGGGAGTGGGCGTGTTCATGCCTGTGCGGAATCGGCCGGATCGTGCCCCTCAGGAGTGGCGGGTAGCGCCGGGCCGAGTTGTTCGAGCGCATCCATCAGGGCATAGGTGAGGTCGCGGCAGCCCTCGCCCGAAATGGCGGCGATGGCAAAGTGCGGTCCGGTAAAGCCAGAGGCTTGGCGGTAAGCGGCCAGGAAGGCCTCGACGCGCGCCGCGCGTTCTGGCGCTGGGATGAGATCGAGTTTGTTGAGCACCAGCCAGCGCGGCTTTGCGAGCAGCTCGGCATCGTACTTGCCCAGCTCTTCGACGATCGCGACCGCATCGTGTACCGGGTCGGCCTCTGGGTCGAGCGGCGCCAAGTCGACGAGGTGCAGCAGGATGCGCGTGCGCTGCAGGTGCTTGAGAAAGCGGATGCCAAGCCCGGCGCCGTCAGCGGCGCCTTCGATCAGGCCTGGCACGTCGGCGATGACGAACGAGCGGTTGGCATCGACGCGCACCACGCCAAGGTTGGGGTGCATGGTGGTGAAAGGATAATCGGCCACCTTGGGGCGGGCGGCGGAGACGGCGCGGATGAACGTGCTCTTGCCGGCATTGGGTAAGCCCAGCAAGCCGACATCGGCGAGCACGCGCAATTCGAGACGCAACTCGAATTCCTGACCAGGCTCGCCCTTGGTGCATTGGCGCGGCGCGCGGTTGGTGCTCGATTTGAAATGGATGTTGCCAAGTCCGCCTTTGCCGCCGCGGGCGAGCAACACTTTCATGCCGTCCCGAGGCAGGTCAACGAGCATCGCATCGGTATTTAGGTCATACACCACGGTGCCCACCGGCACCCGTAAGGTGATGTCCGCGCCGGCGGCGCCGTAGCAGTCCGAGCCGCGGCCGTTCTCGCCGCGCTGGGCGAGGAATTTACGCGTGTAACGGTAATCGACGAGGGTGTTCAGGTTGCGGTCGGCCTGGATGAAGATATGGCCGCCGCGGCCACCATCGCCGCCGTCCGGGCCGCCCATCGGGATGTATTTCTCGCGCCGGAACGAAGCGACACCATTGCCGCCGTCGCCGGCTTTGACGTAGATCTTCGCTTCGTCGATGAATTTCATGGGAGTTTCCTACAAACTAAAAAAGCCCTATCCGGGGATAGGGCTTTCCATTCCCGGTGCGGCTTACTCGGCGGCCGGGATGATGCTGACCGTGCGCCGGTTCTTGGGGCCCTTGATGGCGAACTGCACAGTGCCGTTGGTCAGCGCGAACAGGGTGTGGTCCTTGCCCACGCCCACGCCCTCGCCGGCATGGAACTCGGTGCCGCGTTGGCGCACGATGATATTGCCGGCCAGCACGAACTGACCGCCGTAGCGCTTGACGCCCAGGCGTTTGGACTCGGATTCGCGGCCGTTACGGGAGCTGCCGCCAGCTTTTTTGTGTGCCATGTCTTAACTCCTTTGATTCCGATCAGGCCGCGATGCTGTCGACGCGCAGTTCGGTGTAGTTTTGCCGATGCCCTTGGCGCTTTTGATAGTGCTTGCGCCGCCGCATCTTGAAAATCTTGACCTTGTCGTGCCGGCCGTGGGACACCACGGTGCACTTGACGGCTGCCCCGGCAACCAGGGGGGCGCCGACTTTCACGCTCTCGCCTTCGCCTACCAGGAGGACTTGGTCGAGGGTGATTTCTGCGCCAACTTCTGCCGGTATCTGTTCTACTTTGAGTTTCTGGCCGGCGCTCACGCGATACTGCTTGCCACCGGTTTTTACGACCGCATACATGTTGGACTCCAAAGGGACTGCTGTAAAAGGACCCGCGATTATACAGATTTTCTACGCTGGGTCAAAGAGTTGGCGGCATTCTCGATTGGCCGGGATTTGCGGCAAATCAAAGCGGTTGGGCTGGTGTGAATGGGACACTCCGGCGGGTTTTGTGACGCTTGAGGAAGGAGTGTCCTATGCAGTGGCAGGAACGTTATGAATTGGGCCATGCGGCCATGGATGCCACCCACCGTGAGTTCATCGACCGGGTCAATGCCTTGGCTGGCGCCGCCGACGATGCGGCCGTGGCCGCCCTACAGGCCTTGATCGCGCATACCGAGGCGCATTTCGCCCAGGAAAACCGTTGGATGCAAGCCAGCGCTTTCCCGCCGATCCACTGTCACGTGGGTGAGCACGAGCGTGTCTTGGCTTTTCTTCGGCGGGTTTTGGCGCAGGCCGAACGGGGGCATCCTGGCTTGGCGCGGCAGGTGGCTGGGGAATTGCCGGCCTGGTTCGAGCAGCACGCGGCGACCATGGATGCGGCGCTGGCCTGGCATATGCGCCAGGTGGGCTATGTGCCTGAGGCTGAGCCTGCCTAGGCCGTCTTGGCCGTGCCCGCGCTGGTTTGACAGGACATGCGAATATTCCCGACAATGCCTGCCCTTTGAAGCATGAAAGCGGTGGCAGGGTGAGGGAAGCGGTATCCCGACGATTCGGCAACCTGCTGGTGAGCGGCTTGATTTTCCTCACGGCTGGCCTGGGGTTTGTTCATCTCTGGTCGGTTCGAGTCGATGCCGCCCTGGCGCGGGTGCGCCAGGCCATGTTGGCCGTGGCGGCGGACGTGGAGGCGATGGCGCATGGGGCGGTGACGGGCGTGCAGGTGCTGCGTACCGTGGCCGAGGCCGGGTTTGACCGGCCGCAGGCGGTGCCGGCCTGGCCGCCGCTCGTGGAGCAAGGGGCGCAATTTTTCACGCGCTATGAATCGGAGCCGGTGCCACAGCGGGGCGCGGCCTACTTGTTTGGGCTGGGCGGGCTGCCCGAACCCGATTCGGCTCGGGCGCAAGAAATGGCGGCAGCGCTCGCCTTGCGCGGCTTGATGGCCGATTTGCGCGAGCGCATCGCGCCGGCGGCTTGGATCTACTACACCTCTGCGCAGAAATTCACCTTGCTCTATCCCTATCAGGATGTGCGCGATCCGTTACGCTGGAGCGAGGACTTTTTGCAGCATCATCTGTTTGTCGGTACCGCGCCGCCGCGTAATCCCGAGCGGGGCATCCGCTGGGAGGATGCCTATATGGATCAAGCTGGGCTGGGCTTGATGACCTCGGTCGTAGCTCCGGTCTACGATGCGGCGGGCGGCTTTCGCGCCATCGTCGCCCTCGATTTCACGCTCGATGCCTTGGCGCGCTTCCTGCCCGGTTCGGAGCGCGATGTCGCCGGCCAAACTTTGATCGTCAGTCGCAGCGGACAGGTTCTGGTGGCGTCGCCAACCCTGTCGCAGACGCGGCTCTGGCGGCTCGATGAGATCTTGCCGGAGGGTCTCACGGCGGCGGCCGTGCTTGATGTGCCCTCCGGGCAATGCGGGCACCACGGCGCTTGGCGTAGTTGCAGCGTCGATCTGCAAGAAGCGCCTTGGCGCTTGGTGCGTCTCGTCGATGCGCGGCAGTTGGGCTGGCATACGCTCCTGGAAATGCAGGTGGAAATCGCCGGCATGGTGCTGCTCTTCTTGCTCTTAGTCACGGTCGAGCGCCGCCGCCGCTTGGCCGAGGTGCTGCGTGAGGGCGATGCGCGCTACCGGCGCATCATCGAAGGTTCCGAGCAAGGGTTTTGGGATTGGAACATCCGTACCCGGGCATTTGCCGCGAGTCCGCGTTTCGATACGCTGCTCGGCTATGCCGAGGGCGCTTCGCCGCTACGCAGTCGCGCGGGCTGGCAGCATGTGCATCCCGAGGATAGGGAAATGCTGCGTCGCGCGATGCGTCGCCATCTCTTGGGGCAGGCGCCGCTCTTGCAGGTCGAATTCAGGGCGCGCTCGCACGCCGGGGACTGGCAGTGGCTGCAGCTCCAGGGGCGCATCGTCGAGCGCGAGGGGCGGCGGCCGGTGATGATGTCTGGCACGCTGACCGACATTTCCGGGCGCAAGCAGTCCGAGGCCGATTTGATTGCCGCCAAGCAGGCGGCCGAGGCGGCCAACGTCGCTAAATCGCGCTTTCTCGCTGCCGCCAGCCATGACTTGCGCCAGCCGCTCCAGGCCAGCAATTTGTTCGTCTCGGCCCTGGGGCGCACGCCGCTCAACGAAGAGCAGCAAAAAATCGCGCATAACTTGGGACTGGCTACCAAAGCCCTGGGCGAGCTGCTCGACGCTTTGCTCGACATTTCCAAGCTCGATGCCGGGGTGGTGACGCCGCAGCTAGCGCCGGTGGAAATCTACGAAATCTTCCAGCGCATCGAGAGCGAGTTTGCCTCGCTCGCCCTGGAAAAAGATCTGCGCTTCAAGCTGTTCTTCCCGGCTCGGCCACTGATTTTCGAGACCGATTTGGGGCTGCTCATGGGCTTGTTGCGCAATCTCGTCGGTAATGCCATCCGTTATACCGAGTGGGGCGGGGTGCTGGTGGGCACGCGTATGCGCCAAGGCTGCCTGGTGATCCAGGTTTGGGACACCGGCATCGGCATCCGCGAGGAAAATCTACCGCGCATCTATGACGAGTTCTACCAAGTCGACAACCCGCAGCGTGACCGGGTCAAAGGGCTGGGGCTAGGGCTTTCCATCGTGCGGCGCATGGCCAGCCTGCTGGGTTACGCGCTCGACTGCAAGTCGCGTTACGGGCGTGGCACGTTGTTCGAAATCAGCATTCCATTGCAGCCGCGCGCCTTGCCCGCACGCGCCTTGCCGCGGGGTGACAAGGCGGCGCCCAGTGTCGATTGCAGCGTGCTTATGGGGCGATGCTGTGTGTTGATCGAGGATGATCGGCTCGTGGCTAGTGCCCTGGAGTCCTGGTTGGGGGGGCACGGCATGACGGTGCTGCATTTCGCCGACGGCGACAGCGCCTTGCGGCATCCGCAGATTGCCAAGGCCGACTTCTATGTCACCGATTTTCGCATGCCTGGCGAATTGAACGGCATCGAATTGCTCGATGCCATCCGCCGCTTGCGCGGCGCGCCGATCCGGGGCTTGATCGTCACCGGCGATACCTCGATCGAGCAGATCGACGCTTTTGCCGCGGCGGGCTGGCCGGTGCTGCATAAGCCCATCGATCCGCAGCAGTTGCTCGAGCGCATGGCGCGTATGTGGCGCGATGATGGGCGGGCGGGGGCGCCTTCAGTCGGGCTCGGATAGGGCGGCGGCCTGCCAATCGGCCAGCGTGTTTAGGTTCATGAATGCGGCGCTTGGCTCGTCGAAGGGCACTTCGATGCAGGCTTGGCGGCGTTGCCAAGCGGCGACCTGACGCCCCCCGCTGGCGAGGTAGGCCGCGAGATCGGCGCACAATGCTTTGCGGCATAGGCAGAACACCGGGTGCGGCTGAGTTCCGGTCGTGGCGATGGCAAGGTCGGCGGCGCTGGCGTTCAGGGCCGCGTGTAGGCGAGCGGCAAGGTCAAGCGGCAGAAAAGGCGCATCACAGGGCACGCTCAGCACGAGCGGTGTTGCTGCGTGTGCCAGGGCCGCCTGTAGTCCGGCGAGCGGCCCGGCGAAGCCGGGGATGAGGTCGGTCACGACCGGTGCCTGGAATGGGGCGCCTAGCTTTGCATAGCATTCCAGGTTCTGGTTGGCGTTGATGAGCAGTGTGTCCACTTGGGGGGCCAGCCTTTCCAATACCCTCTGGGCCAGGGGTTTGCCGCGCAAGAGCAAGAGCCCCTTGTCACGCAGGCCCATGCGTCGGCCTTGGCCACCGGCGAGCAGCACGCCGGTTATCGCAGCGCGTTTCATGCGCGCAGGGTGGCGCTGAGCGCCACGAGTTCGAGGCCGTTGGTTCCCATCAGGATCTGTCCTGCGCCATGCTCGCCGACGACCCGGTAGCGTAGGTTGCCGGCATGAACTTCCACGCTTTCATGCAGGATTTCTTCCGCGACCACCCGGGCGTCTTGCGCTAGGGCGATTTGCGCTTGCAGCGCTTGCTCTTGCTCGCGTAGTCGGGCGATTTCCGCCGCCAGGGATGCCGCTGTCTGCCGCGCTTTTTGCAGCATTTCCGGGCGCAGCCGGTCGGGGTGTTGATGGGCAAAATCGAGCAGCTTGCTCACTTCGAGTAGCTGGCTCTCGAGGCCATCCCGCTGCGCTGCTAGCTCGTGGGCTTCTTTTTGCAGGGCGGGGGAGATACCGATATGGCAGTGGGTGGCGATGCGGTTGGGCGCGCCCAGGACGCGGGCCGTGATCGAGAGCATGGCTTCGGCCCGGCCGCCGATGATGTGGCCGCGCTTTCCCTTGCCGACCCTGATGTGATGGCCGGCGGTCAGTTCGCACTGCATGGCCATGTCGTCGATGAGGATGGCGTGGCCCGCCTCGATGCGGACTTTCTGGGCGTAGGCGGCTTGAAAGTCGTGCCCACAGCGCAGCGTGTATAGGTTGCTGTTTTTCGGGTCGATGCTGCCCAAAGCGCCGCCCTTGATGATGATGCTGCCACCGGCTTCGAGCTGTGCGTTTTCGACCACGCCTCCGACTTCGATGTCGCCACTGGCCTTGACGCTCATGCCGGCGCTGACATCGCCGCGGATGACGACGCTACCGTCGAAGTGAATGTTGCCGCTGGCCATGTTGACGGCCGGTAGGGTGAACACTGGCTCGACGATGACGCCATCCTTGACGATCACCGGCTGGCCGGTTTGCGTGGCTTGGAGTAGATCGGGATTGTCTGGCGAGGGGGCCACGCCGGTGAGTTGGGGGGCGTACATGACCTCCTTGCCGGGGCGGGCCGGGATGGGGGTGCCGAGCACAGTGGCGCCGGGTGTGCCGGCGCTGGCGCGGTGGCGCAGCATGAGCGGGTCGCCGGCGTGGACGACTTGAATTTCGCCGAGATCGCGGTAATCGATTTGGCCAGATGCCTTGATGCGCGGCACCCGCGCGCGCATTTCCGGCACGAGGCGCTCGAAGTAGCCGTCGGCGCCATGCACTGGCGCCCGGCCACGGGCAATGCACAGGCCGCTGGCTGCTCCGGCGGCGATGGCCTGATTGATGGCTTCCAGGCAGATGCCTTCGGTGATGCCCTGCTCGGCCAGGGCGGCGAGTACCTGGTTCTTGGTGATCGGCGCGCCACCTTGGGCCGGGAGAATGTCCAGCGTGGCCTCCATGCCGTCGGGGGAGACGTGGATGGCCAGGCTGGCGTCGACGCGTTCGGCGAGGCGCAGGGCGGCCACTGGACGACCGGCGTGGTAGTGGCTGAGCAGCAAGGTGGCGGCGGTCGCAAGATAGCGCAGCTCACCGTAGCCGAGCGCTTCGACTCGGGCGCGCAGCCAGTCGGCATCGATCGGCGCCGCGTCGGCTTGCGGGACGAGCGTGGCGATCAAGGCGGTGCCTGTCTCGTCGAGGCGTAGATCGAGTCCGGCGCCTTGTCTGTTTGTCGCGCTCATGCTTTCTCCTCCCAGAGATGTGCCGCCGGCTTGTCGTTGTTGGGGGCTGGGCGGCCGGTCATTATGCCGGTGTACGGCCGGAATGCCGAAATCTGGAGGGCGGCTGGCCAGAGGCAAGGCGGTTCGACGCGCGCCGAAATCGCTGACCGCAGTGGTTTTGTAACGGCCTGTTAAACTCGCGCCTTCTTTCAATAGCGTAAAGGACAGGCCATGGCCGATACCCAGGAATTGATCATCGAGGACCTCCGCGTGGGCGAAGGGGAAGAGGCCAGAGCGGGCCAGCACGTGGCCGTGCATTACACGGGCTGGCTCGCCGATGGTAAAAAGTTTGACTCCAGCCTCGACCGGGACGAGCCGTTCGTCTTTCCTCTCGGCGGTCGGCGCGTGATCCAAGGTTGGGATGTGGGCGTGCAAGGTATGCGAGTGGGCGGGCTGCGCAAGCTCACCATTCCGCCCGAGCTGGGCTACGGTCGCATGGGAGCGGGTGGGGTGATTCCCCCCAACGCCACCTTGGTGTTTGAGGTGGAACTGCTGGAAATCCTGTGAGCGAGAACGGCAAACCCCGGCGGCAGCCTACCCAGGCGCTAGGGCGGGATGCCCGCGCCGTGGGGCCAAGCGGCGATGGCCGCCGTTCTCGTTCGGCCCAATCCGGCCGGAAGGCGGCGCCGGCACGGTTTGGCTCGACTCCCGCAGCGCCGCGCCTAGATAGGCCCCAAGTGCCGAGCGGGGCCCCGGCGCCGGTTGGGGTACGGGTGTCCAAGCTCTTGGCTGAGCGGGGCCTGTGCTCCCGACGGGAGGCGGATGCCTATATCACGCGCGGTCTGGTGTTCGTCAACGGTGTCCGGGTCACGGAGCTGGGCACCCGGGCGGCGCTCGATGCCGAAATCCGCCTCGCGCCCGAAGCCAAGCGCAGCCAGGCGCGACAAGTCACCATCTTGCTCCATAAGCCCGTAGGCTTCGTGTCAGGGCAGCCGGAGCCCGGCTACGAGCCGGCCGTGGCGCTGATCCGGGCGGAGAACCACTGGCGCCAGGCGGGCGAGCCGGAATTCGATCCGCGCCACCTCAAGGGGTTGGCGCCGGCCGGCCGGCTCGACATCGACTCTACCGGGCTTCTCGTGTTGACCCAGGATGGCCGCATCGCGCGGCAGTTGATCGGCGAGGATTCCGACGTCGAGAAGGAATATCTGGTGCGGGTAGAAGGGCTGTTGACACCGGGCGGGCTTGCGCTGCTGCGGCATGGCCTGGTGTTGGATGGCAAGCCGCTACGGCCGGCACGGGTGGAATGGCTGAATGCCGATCAGCTGCGTTTCGTTCTGCGTGAGGGCAAGAAGCGCCAGATTCGGCGCATGTGCGAGCGGGTAGGGCTCAAAGTGGTCGGCTTGAAACGGGTCCGCATGGGGCGCGTGCGCCTGGGCGATCTGCCGCTCGGATGCTGGCGCTACCTGCGCGAAGGCGAGCGGTTCTAAACCGCTACCCTGGCGTGCCGCATGGCTGGATGCGCCGCGCCAGGGGTGAGCCAACATTACTCGAAGCGCACGCTGGGCGTGTCCTGTAGCAGTTCCAGCAGGGCGAGTTGCTGCCGCGACTGGGCCTGGAAGCGGGCCTGTTGCGCTGGACTGAGCGGCAAGGCGGTGGGGACGGCGATGGAAAGCGGATTGACGGCGCTGCCTTTGACGTGGAACTCGTAGTGCAAGTGCGGCCCGGTGGCCCAACCCGTCTTGCCGACATAGCCGATCGTGTCGCCCTGGCTGACGCGACTGCCCTTCTTCAAGCCCTTGGCAAAGCCATTGAGGTGCGCGTAGTAGGTCTGGTAGCCGCCGGCGTGCGAGAGAATGACGAGGTTGCCATAGCCGCCCCGGGTGCCGACGAATTCGACGCTGCCATCGCCCGTGGCGCGCACGCGGGTGCCGATCGGGGCGCCGTAATCTACGCCTTTGTGTGCCCGCCAGGTGTTGAGGATGGGGTGAAAACGCATCGAGAAGCCGGAAGTCACCCGTGAAAATTCGAGCGGCGAGCGCAGGAAGGCCTTCTTACGACTCTTGCCGTCGGGACCGTAGTAAGCGCTCTTGCCGTCTTGCTCAAATAAGAAAGCCTGGTAGGTCTTGCCATCGTTTACGAACTCTGCGGCCAAGATGCGGCCGCTGCGGGCCGGCTGGCCGTGGTGGTATTGCATCTCGTAAATTAGGCTGAAGCGGTCGCCGCGGCGCAGGTCGCGGTGAAAATCGATGTCACTCGAAAAGATTTCCGCCATTTGGATGGCGATGCTGTCGGGAATGCCCGCTGCGTCCGTAGCGCCAAAAAGACTGCTGCGGATCTCGCCCGATTTCATGACCTGGTGGGTTTCGTATTGCAGCGCGTGTTCGCTTAGCTTTAGCCTTTCGCCGTGGCGCTCGATGATCGCCACCGTTTCGCCATCGGCGAGCGGCACGTAAAGCTGGATCAGTTCGCCGCTTGCCGTGGTGCGCGCCGCAAGGCTACGGCCGGCGACCAGTTGGCGGTGCAGGTGGCGGGCTTCGGGACTGGAGAGGATGAAACGCTGCGCCGCTTCGTCATGCACGCCCAGGCGAGCCAATAGGCTGCCGAAGGTGTCGCCGCGGGTGATGCTCTCTTCTCGGAAGAAGGTTTCCGAGCCCTCTTGCAAAGGGCGCATGGCCTCGATCTGCAGCGCTTCGATGACGCGCTGCTGGCCTTCGGGCGGTGGACTGGCGACCGGAACCGCGGTGGCAGCGACCATGCTCAGCGCGGAGAGGCTACCCAAGGCGGCAAGCGCCCAGCGATGGCGCGTCAGGCGTTCGAGGAATGCGGGTGCGTGGTTTAGAATGCGGCGCTTGATCATGGTTCGATGGGGCTAGCCGGTAAAGCCCGGGATTCTAGCAAAGCCTGTGCGCCCACGAGCTCAAAAAATGACGGAGAAATTGTAAATGTCGGATCTGGAGAGCAGCCTGCGGCTTATCAAGCGCGGGTGCGACGAGTTGTTGGTCGAAGCAGAACTGGTGGAAAAACTCAAGACGGGCCGTCCCTTGCGGGTCAAGGCCGGGTTCGATCCCACGGCGCCTGATCTGCACCTGGGGCACACGGTGCTCATCAACAAACTGCGTCATTTCCAGGAGCTGGGGCATCAGGTCATCTTCTTGATCGGCGACTTTACCGGCATGATCGGCGACCCGAGCGGCAAGAACGCCACACGCCCGCCCTTGTCGCGCGAGCAAGTGCTTGAAAATGCCAAGACTTACAAGGAGCAGGTGTTCAAGATTCTCGATCCGGAGCGGACCGAGGTGGTCTTTAATTCGACCTGGTTCGAGACGCTAGGCGCTTCCGGCATGATCAAGCTGGCTGCCCAGCATACCGTGGCCCGGATGCTCGAACGCGATGACTTCGCCAAGCGCTATGGCAATGGCCAGCCCATCGCCATCCATGAATTCCTCTATCCTCTATGCCAGGGCTACGATTCCGTAGCCCTTAAGGCGGATGTCGAACTCGGTGGCACCGACCAGAAATTCAACCTCCTAGTCGGCCGCGAGCTGCAAAAACATTACGGCCAAGCGCCGCAGTGCGTTCTCACCGTGCCGCTTCTGGAGGGCTTGGATGGCGTCAACAAAATGTCCAAGTCGCTAGGCAATTACGTCGGCATCTACGAGGCGCCGCAAGAAATCTTCGGTAAGCTCATGTCCATCTCCGATTCGCTCATGTGGCGCTATTTCGACCTACTCTCTTTCAAGAGCGAGGCAGAAATCGCGGGCTATCGGCGGGCGGTCGAAGATGGAGCCAACCCTCGGGACATCAAAGTTGCGTTGGCGCAGGAAATCGTCGCGCGTTTTCATGGTCCTGCAGCCGCAGCAGCGGCATTGGCCGATTTCGAAGCACGCTTTCGGCAAGGGGCGATGCCTGAAACCATGCCGGAGTTCGACCTAGGGGCAGAATCTGCCGCCGGACTTCCCATTTTGCAGGTGCTCAAACAAGCTGGACTTACCGCCAGCACATCCGAAGCCATGCGCATGATCGCCCAGGGCGGCGTCAAAATGGATGGCGACAAAGTCAGCGACAAGACTCTGCTCGTGCCTGTCGGCGCCGAGGTCGTGGTGCAAGTCGGCAAGCGCAAGTTCGCGCGCGTGCGCATCAAAGACCAGTGATCACACGCTCGCGCACTGGCGCTTCGCTGTGCACGCGCAGAGGGTTTGTGGTGGAAGGTTTGTTGTGGAGATGGGTTGACAAGTTTTTTGTGTGCTGTAGAATGCGGCCTTCTTCGCTGCTGACGCGCTCTAAAAACGCTAGGTTAATCAATGGGTTGGCCTTGTTTTGGGCGGGTTGGTGGTGGGGTGGGTTTAGATGTTGAGCGTGGTGATGTTAAAAGCGCTTGACAAGCCTGTTAAGTGCGCTAGAATGCGCAGCTCTCTGCGGCGCGAGGTGCTGTAGAGCTGAAGCGAGAAATTGGCTTCGATGATCTTTAAAAACTTGGATAACCGATAGGTGTGGATGCTTGGGTGAAGTCGCAAGACTTAAACTGCGAGCATTCGCACGAGTTAAGTAATTAACTGTCAGTGAATGCGAGTTAAACTGGATTGAACTGAAGAGTTTGATCCTGGCTCAGATTGAACGCTGGCGGCATGCCTTACACATGCAAGTCGAACGGCAGCGGGTCCTTCGGGACGCCGGCGAGTGGCGAACGGGTGAGTAATGCATCGGAACGTACCCAGTAGTGGGGGATAACTTACCGAAAGGTAAGCTAATACCGCATACGCACTGAGGTGGAAAGCAGGGGACCGCAAGGCCTTGCGCTATTGGAGCGGCCGATGTCGGATTAGCTAGTTGGTGGGGTAAAGGCCTACCAAGGCGACGATCCGTAGCGGGTCTGAGAGGATGATCCGCCACACTGGAACTGAGACACGGTCCAGACTCCTACGGGAGGCAGCAGTGGGGAATTTTGGACAATGGGCGCAAGCCTGATCCAGCCATGCCGCGTGAGTGAAGAAGGCCTTCGGGTTGTAAAGCTCTTTCGGCCGGGAAGAAATCGTGGTGGCTAATACCTACCATGGATGACGGTACCGGACTAAGAAGCACCGGCTAACTACGTGCCAGCAGCCGCGGTAATACGTAGGGTGCGAGCGTTAATCGGAATTACTGGGCGTAAAGCGTGCGCAGGCGGTTGTGTAAGACAGGCGTGAAATCCCCGGGCTCAACCTGGGAACTGCGCTTGTGACTGCACGGCTAGAGTACGGCAGAGGGGGGTGGAATTCCACGTGTAGCAGTGAAATGCGTAGAGATGTGGAGGAACACCGATGGCGAAGGCAGCCCCCTGGGTCGATACTGACGCTCATGCACGAAAGCGTGGGGAGCAAACAGGATTAGATACCCTGGTAGTCCACGCCCTAAACGATGTCGACTAGTTGTTGGAGGGGTAAAACCCTTTAGTAACGTAGCTAACGCGTGAAGTCGACCGCCTGGGGAGTACGGCCGCAAGGTTAAAACTCAAAGGAATTGACGGGGACCCGCACAAGCGGTGGATGATGTGGATTAATTCGATGCAACGCGAAAAACCTTACCTACCCTTGACATGCCAGGAACCCTGCAGAGATGTGGGGGTGCCCGAAAGGGAGCCTGAACACAGGTGCTGCATGGCTGTCGTCCTGTCTCTTATACACATCT
>JAOAIO010000029.1 GCA_026414665.1 Azovibrio sp. | reverse complement strand
CCAGCGGCCTTCGACAATAAGCCGATGCGCGCCTACAACGTCGGTCCGGATGGACTCCTCGTCGATTACCAGGCGTTGCGCTTCACCGTGCGTCCCGAGGGCGATGGCGTGCGTCTTTGGAGCGAGACGCCCAGCGAGGGGTTGCGGGTCGAAGCGCGGCTTACCCCGGTGTCGGGCCCCTGCGCCGGCTGGCGCGACCAGCTGCGCATCGAGCCCGGCCCCGGGCGCCTAGCGATCAGTGGGCCCTATCCGCGCCAGTGCGGCGAGCAGGATCTGTGGCTTGCGCCGCTGGCTCCGGAAGAGCATGTCGAGCGTCTCTTTCGGGCACTGTGGCGCGAGCTAGGCGGCAGTCTCGCCGGGCGGGTGAGGAGCGGCAGCACGCCGCCTGCGGCGCAGCTCCTCACTTACCGCGAATCGCCGCCGCTGGCCGAGATCGTGCGTGACGTAAACAAGTGGAGCAACAACGTCATGGCGCGCCAGCTCTTCCTTAGCTTGGCAAGCGGCGAGGCGCAGCCGGCGAACGCGGCGCGAGCCCGCGCCCGCCTGCTGGCTTGGCTGCGCGCCAAGGGGTTGGAGTTCCCCGAACTCGTGCTAGAAAACGGCGCCGGTTTGTCGCGCATCGAGCGCATCAGCGCCGCCCATCTCAATGCCCTGCTGCTGGCGGCCTGGCAGAGTCCGGTGATGCCGGAATTCATGGCTTCTCTGCCGGTGGCCGGCTTGGATGGCACCTTGAAGCGCCGTCTAAGGGATACGCCGGCGGCGGGCCGGGTCCATGCCAAGACCGGTTATCTCGATGGCGTGCGCAGTCTGGCGGGCTACGTCCAGGATGTGCGCGGACGGCGTTATTCGCTCGTGTTGCTCATCAACCATCCCGAGGCCGCCGCCGGCCAGGCGGCGATCGACGCGCTGGTGCTGTGGGTGGTCGAAGGCATGCGCCGCGCTGGCGGCTGACTGCGGCGGTTTACGGCGCGGGTACCGGCATCGGCTTTCTGTCGACGAGCGCGACCCAGCCGCGTGTCACTCGGTAGAGCACCCACACGCCGGCGACGAACAGCACCAGGATGGCCGCGAAAATGCCGATGATGGTGAGGGCCAAAAGCCCGGCGACGCAGCCCCAGAGCAAGGCGAACCAGAAGGTGCGCAATTGCCAGCGGTAGTGGCTATCGAGCCAGGTATCGCGCACCTCGCCACGCTTGATGTAGTTGAGGATCACCGCGATGATCGAGGGCCAGCCGAACAGGAAAGCCCCGACGATAGTGGCTGATGTGAGCACGCCGCTGATGGCGGAAAAAGCGTGCAGGCCATACATGATGTGTGCCCAGAGG
The DNA here is from genome assembly GCA_026414665.1 of Azovibrio sp. Lineage (GTDB taxonomy): Bacteria > Pseudomonadota > Gammaproteobacteria > Burkholderiales > Rhodocyclaceae > Azovibrio. The sequence continues at coordinate 22,727 of JAOAIO010000029.1, read as the reverse complement.
CGAGGACCGGCGAGGGGGTCATCCAGATTTTGCGGCAGATGGTTCATGGGGTTCTCATCCTTGCGAAATAGTGGGCGTTCCGTGGTGTTTCACAGACCCAGCTGCTCCCAGAGGGCATCCACCCGCTGTTTGACTGCGGTATCCATGGTGATGGGGGTGCCCCATTCCCGGCTGGTCTCACCGGGCCACTTGTTGGTGGCATCGAGCCCCATCTTGGAGCCCAGGCCGGCTACCGGGCTGGCGAAGTCTAGGTAGTCGATGGGGGTATTATCCACCAGGGTGGTGTCCCGGGCGGCGTCCATGCGCGTGGTGAGCGCCCAAATCACCTCTTTCCAGTCGCGGATGTCGATGTCCTCATCCACCACGATGATGAACTTGGTGTACATGAACTGACGCAGAAAGCTCCAGATGCCAAACATCACCCGCTTGGCGTGGCCCGGGTACTGCTTTCTGATGCTGACGATCGCCATGCGGTAGGAGCAACCCTCCGGCGGCAAGTAGAAATCGACGATCTCGGGATACTGCTTTTGCAAGAGCGGCACGAACACTTCGTTGAGCGCTACGCCGAGCATGGCGGGCTCATCAGGCGGTTTGCCAGTATAGGTGCTGTGATAGATCGGGTCTCGGCGCATGGTGATGCGCTCAACGGTAAACACCGGGAATTCGGCCTGCTCGTTGTAGTAGCCGGTGTGGTCGCCGTAGGGGCCTTCGAGGGCCGTCTCGCCGGGGTGGATCACCCCTTCGAGCACGATCTCGGAGCGCGCCGGCACTTGTAGATCGTTGCCAAGGCAAGCCGTCAATTCGGTGCGCGCGCCGCGTAAGAGGCCAGCGAATTGGTACTCGGAGAGGGTGTCAGGCACCGGTGTCACAGCGCCGAGGATGGTCGCCGGGTCGCAGCCCAGCACCACCGCCACGGGAAAAGGTCGGCCGGGTTTCGCCTGGCAGTGGTCACGGTAATCCAGGGCGCCGCCGCGATGCGCGAGCCAGCGCATGATGAGCTTATTCGGGCCGAGCAATTGCTGGCGGTAGATGCCGAGATTCTGGCGTTTCTTGAACGGCCCGCGGGTGACGGTCAGACCCCAGGTGATGAGCGGCGCCACGTCGCCGGGCCAGCAGTGCTGGATGGGCAGGCGGGTGAGGTCGACATGCTGGCCTTCCCAGACCACGGCTTGGCAGGGGGCGGAGGACACTTTTTTCGGCGCCATGGACAGCACTTGCTGCAAGAGCGGTAGTTTGTCCCAAGCTTCCTTGAGGCCGCGTGGCGGCTCCGGTTCTTTGAGGTAGGCGAGGGTGCGGCCGACTTCGCGTAGGGCGGCTTGCCAGTCTTCGCCGCGTGCGCCCATGCCCAGCGCCACCCGTTCCGGAGTGCCGAACAGGTTCGCCAGCACCGGCATGGCATGTCCCTTGGGGTTTTCGAAAAGCAAGGCCGGGCCGCCAGCGCGCAGCACCCGGTCGGCGATTTCGGTCATTTCCAGATGCGGGCTTACTTCCACGCCGATGCGCTTGAGTTGCCCCTGGGCTTCCAGTTGCGCGATGAAGTCGCGCAGGTCGCGGTATTGCATTGAGCACTTCCTTTGGCGAAGCGGGCACGATGCCGCAAGCCCGGCGCTTTTGCAACGGTGGCGCGGCTTAGAACGGCAAGATGCCGCGCCAGACGTAGTCGAGTGCGATGCCGGCGAAGATGGCAGCGCCGACCCAGTTGTTGTGCAAGAAGGCCTTGAAGCAGTCCGGCCCTTGGCGTGCCCGGATCAGTGTGTAGTGGTAGAGGGCGAGGCCGGTAGCGGCGCCAAGGCCGACGAGAAAGGGTATCCCGAGACCCTCGGCCAAGCCCACCCAGGCGATGAGGCCGAAGGCGGCGGCGTAGCAGAGCATTACCGCCAGCACGTCGAAGCGGCCGAAGGTGATGGCCGAGGTCTTGATGCCGATCTTGAGATCATCGGGCCGGTCCACCATCGCGTATTCGGTGTCGTAAGCTACGGCCCAGAACACGTTGGCCAGTAGCAGCACCCAGGCCGTAGGCGGCAGTTCGCCTTGCTGTGCGGCGTAAGCCATGGGGATGCCGAAGCCGAAGGCGATGCCGAGATAGGCTTGGGGAATGGCGAAAAAGCGCTTGGTGAACGGGTAGGAGGCGGCCAGAAAAGCCGCGACCAAGGCCAGGCCGAGCAGCAAGGGCGTGGCCCAGGGCAGGATCAAGCAGAGCGCGGCGAGGCTTAGGCCCGCAGCGAGCAGGAGGGCTTCGCCGGGGCGCACCCGGCGGGCTGCCAGGGGGCGTTCCCGGGTGCGTGCCACGTGCGGGTCGAAATTACGGTCGGCGTAGTCGTTGATGACGCAGCCGGCCGAGCGCATGAGCACGGTGCCTAGCACGAAGATGACGAGCCAGCGCGCATCCGGTCGACCGGATGCCGCTAGCCACAGGGCCCAGAGCGTGGGCCAGAGTAGGAGCAAGGTGCCGATCGGCTTGTCGAGCCGCATCAGCTTGGCATATTCGTCGAGACGGGATCGATAGGCGCGCCAGGTCATGGGCGGCGATTTTACTCCGCGCCGGGCTCAGAGCCGGAAATGGTGCACCGTCTCGCTCAAGTTTTGCGCGAGCGTTTCGAGATGCGCCGCGGCGCTGGCGCTTTCTTTGACCGCGGCGGTGTTTTGCTCGCTGATTTGGGCGATCAGCTCCAAGCGCTGGGCAATCTCGGTGCTGGCCGAACTTTGCTCGCCGAGGGCTTCGCCGATTTCATGGACGGCGGTGAGCACCTTTTCGGCGTAGCCGTGCAGGGCCGCGATAGTGCTGCCGGCCTGCCCGACTTGGCTAGATTCCTGGTCCACTAGCGTGACGCCGCTGTTCATGCGCTCGACGCCTAACTGGATGCCTTGGCGCACGACATCGACGGTGGCGGCGATTTCGACCGTGGATTGCGCCGTGCGTTCGGCGAGCTTGCGCACCTCGTCGGCGACGACGGCGAAGCCACGCCCCTGCTCTCCGGCGCGTGCCGCCTCGATGGCGGCATTCAAGGCGAGCAGGTTGGTTTGGTCGGCGATTTCCTTGATCACGCCGACAATCGCGGCGATTTTTTCGGATTCTTGCTCCAAGGTGGCGATGACGCGCGCCGATTCGGTCACCGACTCGGCGACGCGCGCCATGCCTGCGACGACTTGCGATACGACCTGATTGCCTTGGTGCGCCAGTGCGCCGGATTCTTGCGCGAAATGACGCGCCTCGCTCGAATGGTCGCGCACTTGGCCGATGCCGACGGTCATTTCCTGCATGGCAGCGGCCACGGCGGCGACGGCCTCGCTTTGGTTCGTCGAGCGTTCGGCGACCGTGCCGGCATTACGGTTGAGAAGGTCGGCCGCGGCGAGCAGCGCATCCGCATTCTCGCGGATTTGTCCGACCAGGCTCGCTAGTTGCGCCTGCATGGTGGCCATGGCCGCCATGACACTACCCGGACGGGGCGCGACAATCGCCAGGGTCAGGTTGCCGGCTGCGACTTGTTCGGCCACCTGCTTGACTTCGGCCGGGTCGGCCCCGAGTTGCTGGCCGACGCCGATGAGCACTCGCGTGAGCATGACCACGGCGAGCACGATGCTGGCCAGCACGAGGCTGGCGACGAGCGTCTCGGAACGCTCGATGGCGGCGATGTTGGTGGTTTTGTTGTGTTCGGTATGCGTTCTGATGGCCTGCATTTGTTCGAGCAGCTGGCTGCGGATCTGCCGCCATAGCGGCGTTTCCTTGCCGTTGATGAGGCGCACCGCGCCGGCTTGGTCGCCGCTTACGGCCACGCCGCTGATTTCGGCGATCAGCTGCTGGCGTTCTTGGGCCAGACGTTCGACATCGCGCAGCACGGCGGCCAGGGGCGCATCCGCGGGCGCGATGGCTTGCGCGGCTTTGAGATGCTCGGTGAATTCGGCGAGCGCCTTGGCGAGATTGTCGTGACCGGTCTTGTTGCTCGCATCGAGGGTGATGTTGCGCAGCGCCTGGCCGCTTTGCAGTCCCTGGGCATACATGCCGACGATGGCGCGTTCGAGCGCCATGTCCACCTCCAAGTGCTGGATGAACGAGGTTTTCGCGCTATGCAGACCATAGAAGGCGACGCCTGCGGCTACCAGAAAGCAGCTGAAGACGACCAGCATGGCCGCCGTGATGCGGGTTTTGAGTTGCATCGCTTTTCCTCCCTGAAAGGCGTGGCCTGGCCGCATGGGCGAGGGCATATCAGCAAAATGGTATATCCGGGAACGATCATAAACAGAAAATCATTTTTTCAGAAATGTAATTGGCCGCCTCGCATCTGCTCTGCGGCGGCCCGATGGTGGCGGTGCGGGCCGCCCCTTTCCACGCCCAGCTACCTGATATTCCCAGCCGCCAGGCGCTGTGCACTCGGCCCTGCGCCCGCTGGCTGTCGATATGTCCAATCGTTATCGGGCACGCGGCCGATTCCAGCCTAGCCAGCGTAGGCAACGGCGGAGGTAGCGCGGCGCCACGGCGCAGAGGTAGAGCCCTGCCAGGGCGTTGGCCACGGCGGCCAGGGCAAAAAGGCCAGGGATGCGCCAGCCATGCGCGAGCAGCGCAGCGGCCAAGAGCGCGCCGAGCACCATGAATAGCGCATTCATGATGTTGTTGGCGGCAATGTTGCGGGCGCGTTGGTCAGGGTGGCTACGCGCTTGCATGAGCGCGTAAAGCGGCACGCAGTAAAGACCGCCCGAAGCGCCGAGTAAGAGCAGATCGAGCAGCAAGCGCCAGGTGCGGCCTTGTTCGAGCAGTGTCGAGAGCGGCAACGGCGCGCCGCTTGGCGCGAGCACCGAGGAGACCCAGGCGAAATCGAGACCGAACAGGGTCATGCCAAGGGCGCCCAAAGGAACCAGGCCGATTTCGATCCGATGGCGCGATAGCCGCTCACAAAATAGCGAGCCACTGCCGATGCCGATAGAGAATGTGGCGAGCAGCAGCGTCACCATGCTTTCGTCGCCGCCCAAGACGAGGCGGGTGTAGGCCGGAATCTGGGTAAGGAAGAGCGCGCCGTAGAGCCAGAACCAGGAAATGGCGAGGATGGCGAGAAACACGCTCCGGTTGGCGCGGGCTAGGCCAATGCAGCGCCAGGTCGCGCCGATGCAAGCGTAGTCGAGCGCCAGCTCCGGTTGCGGCGCCGGCGCCGGCGGAATGCCGCGGCTGGCGAGATAGCCGAGCACGGCCAAAAGTAGGCTCATGCCGGTGATCCAAAGCGTGCCGCCCGTAAGGCCGGCGAGTAGGCCGCCGGCGAGCGTGCCGAGCAGGATGGCGACGAATGTGCCGGCTTCGACCAAGGCGTTGCCGCCGATCAATTCGTCGGGCCGTAAATGCTGTGGCAGCAGCGCGTATTTGAGCGGTCCGAACAAGGTCGATTGCAAGCCCATCAAAAACAGCGCGGTAAGCAATAAGACCAGGTTTTCGAGCGCGAAGCCGAGTCCGGCCACGGCCATGATGATGATTTCGAGCAGCTTGGTAAGCCGGGCGAGTCGGGCCTTGTCGAACTTATCGGCGAGCTGGCCAGCGGTGGCCGAGAACAGAAAGAAGGGCAAAATGAAGAGCCCCGCCGCGATATTGGCGAGCACGCCGGGATCGAGGCGGGTCCAGGTGGCGGCCTGGAAGGTAAGCAGCACCACCAGCGCGTTCTTGAACAGGTTGTCGTTGAAAGCGCCGAGGAACTGCGTGACGAACAAAGGCGCGAAGCGGCGCTTGGCGAGCAGGGTGAGCTGGGAAGGCCGGTGCGGGGCTTGCGTAGAGGCGTCCAGGTCTAGCATGTCGCGCGGCCATCTCGGGCGGATCAAATACGCCGGCTGGCGAGGATGAGATAGGGAAGGGCGAGAAACGGCCAGATGATTGAGAGCCAGCGGGTCAGGCCGTTGAAGTTGAGGAAATGGCCGCGCTGCCATGCCGCCAGCGCGACGGGGGAATAAGGATCGAGTGGCGCGAGGTTGACTAAGATGGCGCCGGCCAATAACGCCAGCGCGGCGAGCATCAGGCGGCCTAAAGGCGGTAGGAGTAAAAGCGGTAGGAGCACGAGGGCGCCGGTCTGCAAGCCTTGCGCGGCGCCGGGGGTGAGCCAGACGAGGCTGTGTCCGGGACCGGCCAGGAGCGCGGCGCTTAGGCTGCGTACGATGCCGGCGAGCAGGAAGAGCAGCGGCACGAGCAGGTAGGCGAGCCAGCGCCCCGGGGTCAAGGCAGCGGCGAATAGGCCCACGGCGATGAGCTGGCACGCGACGACCGCAGCCTCGGCTAGGCGCAAGGTTTCAGGGGCATAGCTTAGGCTAGGTAATCCCCCCAGGAGCTGGCGCAGGTCGCCGGTGCCAAATAGCAGGGTTTCGGGGGAGAGCAGGGTCAACAGCCACAGGCCGAGGAGCGTCAGGCCCAGATCGACGTGCGGCAGAGGCGCGATGAGGCGTGGCCGCCAGGTTTTCCNGAGCGGCCGTAGTTGCGGTCCGATCCAGGCTGCGAGCAGGCTACCCAAGAGACTGCCGAGGCTGTTGCAACCTAAGTCGACGTTGGAGGAAATGCGCGTCGGCAGCCAGGCTTGCAGGCTTTCCATGGCAAAGCTAAGCAGGCTGCCCAGCACGGTGGCGAGGAGTGGTGCGGTGTAACGGCCTGGCAGGCGGAGCAAGGCGAGCGTGGTGAAAAAGCCGAGCGGTAGATAGACCACTACATTGGCGACGAGGTCGAAGGCGGTCCAATAGCGCGGCCAGGGCAGGGTGAGGAAGGCAAACGGATCGTTGCCGGCCACTTGCCAGCCGGTGAAGGGGTAGAGGCTGCCATAGATGGTCAGCACGGCCCAGGCCGCCGCCAGGTAGCGAGGCAGCAAGTCTGGGGCGGCGCTGCCCTGGCGGCCGGCCATCGCGTTCAGGGCGTATGGTGGTGGGGCCGATCCGCCACGTGGTGGGTCTGGGAGGCGGCGTGGTGGTGCAGGGCTTCGTGAATGTCTTCGCGCGGCGTTGGGCGGCCTACCCACTGGGGCAGTAGGGAGCCAACGATCATGCCTACGGCGGACACCATGAGGCCCAGCAGCTGGGCGGGGATGAGGCTTGCTTCGCCGATCAGGATTTCCACGAGGATCCAGGAGACGATGCCGCCAAAGATGGCAGCCAGAGCGCCCTGGGTGGTGGCTTTCTTCCAGAAGGCGCCGAAGAATAGCGGCACGAAGGCGCCGGCCAGGGTGATCTTATAGGCCGATTCCACCATGTGGAAAATCGATAGCTCGGAATTGAGGGCATAGGTCAGCACCATGCCGGCGAAGCCGACGATGGACAGCCGCATCACGAGCAGGAATTGGCGGTCGCTCATGTGCGGGTAGAAGCCGCGCACGATGTTCTCGGCAAAGGAAACGGAGGGCGCCAAGAGGGTGGCGGAGGAGCAGCTCATGATGGCGGCCAGCACCGAGCCGAAAAAGATGGCCTGGGCGAACACGGGCATCTGCTGCATCACCAGGGTGGGCAGCACCTTTTGCGAATCTTCGGCGATCAGCGCGTTGAACTGGGCCGGATCGATCAGGGTGGCCGAGTAGGCGATGAACATGGGCACGAAGGTGAAGCAGAAATATAGCGAAGCCCCCAGGACGGAGCCCCAGATGGCGATGTTGGCGCTCTTTGCCGAGGTGATGCGCTGGAACACGTCCTGCTGCGGGATCGAGCCTAGCATCATGGTCAGGCCGGCGCCGATGAAGGCCAGCCATTCGGCCAGATCGGCTTCGGGGAAGAAATCGAGCTTGCCGGCGGCCTGGGCGTGCTCGATGACCGGCATGACGCCGCCGGTCTGGCCGCTGATCAGATAGGCGATGAACAGCAGGCCGCCCATGATGACGCCCATTTGCACGAAATCGAGAATGGCCACTGAGAACATGCCGCCGAAAGTGGTGTAGGTGAGCACGATGGCGGTGCCCAGCACCATGCCCATGTCCTCGCTGATGGCGCCGCCGGTGACGATGTGAAAGAGCAGGCCGAGCGCCTTGATCTGGGCCGCCACCCAGCCCAGGTAGGAAACCACGATGCAGAGGGTGACGAGCACTTCGACGGTGCGGTTGTAGCGCAGCCGGTAGAAATCGCCGAGGGTGAGGATGTTGAGCCGGTAGAGCTTGGTGGCGAAGAAGATGCCGGCGATCACCAGGCACAGGCTGGAGCCGAACGGATCGGCCACCACGCCGCGCAGGCCTTCATTGACGAAGGTGGCGGAAACGCCGAATACGGCTTCGGCCCCGAACCAGGTGGCGAATACCGTCGCCATCACCACCGGCATGGGCAGATGCCGCCCGGCGATGGCGAAATCCTTGGCCGTATGCACCCGGGTGGCGGCATAAAGGCCGATCCCCACCGAGATCATCAGGTAAATGACGACGAACCAGATCAGCATGATGCCCTTTCCCCACCCGAGACGCCTGATAAGCCGAGCCAAAAACCGGCGAATTATAAATACATTGTTTCCTGTGGGGTGATTGTTTTTTTCCTGCTTTTTCGCCGCAGTTCAATTCAAAAAAACCGGCTTTCAGCGTAAGCAGGGCGGGCCGCTCCCTGTGGGTGCCAGCGTGCTATGGGCGTGCGCTTTGCGGGGGGTTATCGCAGTTGCAGGATGCGCCAAGCGCCGTGCAGCACCACTAGGCCGATGAGGGTGCCGATGATCCAGTCCGGCCAGGGATGGTCGAGCCAGGACACCAGGGCGCCGGCGAGGATCACCCCCAGGTTGGCGATCACGTCGTTGGCGGAAAAGATGAAACTCGCCCGCATGTGCGCGCCGCCGTGCCGGTGTCGGCGGATGAGCAAGAGGCAGGCGACATTGGCGCAGAGCGCCAACAGCGCGATGCCGATCATCGCATGGCCCAAGGGCTCGGCGCCGAACCATGCGCGCCGCCCCACTTCCAACAACATGCCGAGTGCCAGGGCGAGTTGTAGCCAGCCAGACAGATGCGCGGCGCGGCGTTGCAGGGCCGGGGCGTGGCCGACGGCATACAGCGCCAGGCCATACACGGCCGCATCCGCGAACATGTCGAGGGCGTCGGCGAGCAGGCCGGCCGACTCGGCCCACCAGCCGGCGAGGATTTCCACGCCGAACATGAGCGCGTTGATGGCCAGCAATTGGCGCAAGATACGGCTTTCGAGACTGGCGGCGGCGCGGCTGCAAGCGCAGCCGCCTTGGCAGGAGGATGGGGTGGATTCGGACATGCTGTCACCTCACGAGCAAGCGTCCCAGGCAAAGCGCGCCGTCCTGGCTCAAACTTTCGGCCTGGGCGAGGAATAGCTCGGCGGCGGCCAGGGCGTCGCTGAGCGCGTGGTGGAGCGGATAGCGCGGCAGATGATGCCGAGCCCGGAGCGCGCCCAGGCGCAGGCTGCCGGGCGCATGCGCCGGGGCCGAGCGGCGGGCTAACGCCAGGGTGTCGATCACCGGGGTGATGCAGGGACCGCCGTAGCACGCCCGGCAGGCGGCATCGACGAAGCCGGTTTCGGTCTGCGCGTAGTGCGCGATCAGCACCCGCCCGGCGAGCGCAGCGAGCAGGTCGCGCAGGACGGCTTCGAGCGGCTCGCCCTGGGCGGCGCGGTCGTCGGTGATGCGGTGCACGGTCACGCTCGCGGCGGTTAGGGCGCGGCGAGGCCGCACCAGGCGATGCTGGGCAGTGGCGAGGTGGATCGTCTCGCCTTCGAGGCAGACCCAGCCGAAGCTGAGGATGTCATCTCGGGCCGGGTTGCTGCCCGTGGTTTCCAGGTCGAGGGCGAGGTAGCGCGCCTGGCGCCAATCGCTACGCGGCTGGGGGGGCGGCACGGCGAGGAAAGCCTTGAGCGGCGAGTCCGGCAGGCGGGCGTGCCACAAGCGGCGGCGTGTGGCAGGGGGGAGCAAGGGCGTGATGAGGCGCAACAGGTCTGGCATCAGCGCATCCAACTATCCTGGAAACAAGCCGCTAGGGCTTGCTGCTGCGTGGCGATGAGGCGGAACACATCGCGCAGACGCTGGCGATCGAGCGGCGCGAGGCTGTGCGGTGCGATGAAATTGTCGAGCGCCTGGCCCGCGGCCAGGCGTTCGCGGATTGCGCGAGGCGCAAGGCTTGCAAGAAATCGTAGGCGGCGAGTAGGTCAGCGGCGCCTTCGGCGCTTAAGTAACGGCTCCCGGCAGCGGTCCGCAAGCGCTCGGGCGTGCCGGTGGCGCTACAGCCGCAGGCCAGGGCGTGGATGCGGGCGAGTTCGTGAATCGGCATGAGGCCGTGGAATTTCAGGTCGAGCTGGCCCTGATGCTCGCCGCTTCTGACCAGCACGAACTGGCGGAAGAGGCCAAGCGGAGCAGGCCGGGTCGCGGCATTGCCGACCATGTGCGCGAGCAGGGTCTCGTGCCGCGGTGCTTCGGTTGCGATGAGCTGGGTCAGGGGGGTGGTCAGACTCGGGTCGCCGGCGATGTGGCGAAAATCGAACAGGTTGCTCGCTAGCCGCGCCTTCTGGGCGTCGGTGGCGCGGATCCAGTCGGTGAAAGCGTGCCGCCATTGGCTCAAGGATAAGCGCCAGCGTGGGTTGCAGGCCATCATCTCGCCCGGGCACAGGCTGAAGCCGCAGGCCGCTAGGCCGTCGCAGACGCTGGCCGCGAGCGCGTGGAAATATTCGCCGTGCTGCGCCGGGTCGTAAGCATCGGCCAGCACCAGGGCGTTGTCTTGGTCGGAAAACAGCGTGAGTTCTTGGCGTCCGTGCGAGCCGTAGGCGATCCAGGCATAGGCGAGCGGCGCCGGTCCGAGCCGCTCTTCGGCCCACGCTAAGAGACGTTGGGTGAGGAGGTCGGCCAGGCTGGCTACAAGGCGTCCCAAGGCGGTGGCGCCGTCGCCGCGGCGCGCCAGGGTGAGCCAGAGCTCCGGCAGTTCGCCCATGGCTTGGAGTAGCTCTTCCAAACTGTTGGCGCGGCGCAGCCGGTCGGCCAGGTCTACCAGCGAGACGCCTTGCGCGCGCAGCAAATCGGTGCTGCTCACCAGGCCGAGCAGCTCGCCGTCGCGCACGACCGGAATATGGTGGATGCCGTGCCGGGTCATGGCCGAGAGCGCTTCGAACGCCGGCGCTTCGGGGGGAAGATGCCGTGGCGTGGCAGTCATGATGGCGCTGATCGGCTGGCTATCGGGAAGACCCGCGGCGAGGCAGCGCGAGCGCAAGTCGCGGTCGGTGACGATGCCGACGAGACGGGTATCCTCGACGAGCAGCAAGGCCGAGACCCGCGCCTCGGTCATGCGTGCCGCGGCGGCGCGGATGGAGAGTTGTGGCGCCGCCGTGACGGGCGCGCGGCCGATGAGCTGGCCGAGTTGTAGGCCGGATAAGTCGCGTCCGCGCGGCGCGCCTTCGTGCTCGCGGCGCGCTCGGCGCAAGCGCTCGCCGAGCTTTTCCAGCATTTGCGCGCGCAATTCCGGGTAGGCGTGCCAGAGCGCTTCGAGCGCTTTCTGGGGCAGGCCGTAGAGCAAGGTGTCTTCACAGGCGTGGCCGCGCCAGCTGGCGGCCTCGCTGCCGGGCAGACAGGCGGCGTCGAAGCTGTCGGCTTCGGCGAGGCGCTGGGCCAAGCTGCCGTCGGGATGGCGCAGCTCTAGCGCGCCTTGGCGCACGATCCACAGATGCGCCGCTCCGGCCGGCGGAAAGACGCTGCCGCGGCGCAAATAGCGAATGACCAAGGCCCGGCTAAGCGTCGCCAGCGCCGTGTCCGGCAACTGGTGAAAGGGCGGTACTTCGGCGAGAAAATCGCGGATTTCGGCGAGTTCGTCGTGCATCTCACGTACCCGATGGCCAAGCTACTCCGCGCCGCGGTGGCGTCGGGCTTAGCTGACGTCGAAGCACAGATACTTGAGCTCCAGGTATTCATCCAATCCGTGACGCGAGCCTTCCCGGCCCAGGCCGGATTGCTTGATGCCGCCGAACGGCGCGACTTCGTTGGAAATCATGCCGGTGTTGATGCCCACCATGCCGTATTCGAGCGCTTCGCCGACGCGAAAGCAGCGGCCCACGTCGCGGGTGTAGAAATAGGCCGCCAGGCCATATTCGGTGGCGTTGGCCATGTGTAGCGCTTCGGCCTCGCTGCCAAAGCGAAACAGCGGCGCCACCGGGCCGAAGGTTTCTTCGCGCGCCACGCGCATCGCGGGGGTGACATCGGCGAGCACTGTCGGCTCGAAGAAGTTGCCGCCGCGGGGGTGTGGCCGGCCGCCGGTTAGGACTCGGGCGCCTTTTTCCAGGGCGTCGGCGACATGCGCTTGGACTTTGGCGAGCGCGGCCGCGTCGATCAGCGGCCCTTGCTGGGTGCCGGGCTCGCTGCCGTCGCCGACCTGGAGCTGGGCCACTTTTTCCGCCAGCCGGGCGGCGAAGGCGTCATAGATGCCGGCTTGTACCAGAAAGCGGTTGGCGCAAACGCAGGTCTGGCCGGCGTTGCGGTACTTCGCTGCCATGGCCCCGGCTACGGCCTGCTCCAGATCGGCATCGTCGAAGACGATGAAGGGCGCGTTGCCGCCCAGTTCCAAGGAGAGCTTTTTCAAGGTCGGCGCGCACTGCGCCATGAGCAGCCGCCCGACTTCGGTCGAGCCCGTGAAGGAAAGCTTCTTCACCTCCGGGCTGGCGGTGAGGACGGCACCGATCGCCACGGGGTCGCCGGTGACGACGTTGAACACTCCGGCTGGAAAGCCGGCTTGCTCTGCGAGATAGGCGAGCGCCAGCGCGGTGAGCGGCGTCTGCTCGGCGGGCTTGACCACGACCGTGCAGCCCGCGGCGAGCGCCGGCGCCACCTTGCGCGTGATCATGGCGAGCGGAAAGTTCCAGGGCGTGATCGCGGCGCAGACGCCGACCGGCTGCTTGATGACGACGAGCCGCTTATCGGCTGCCGGGCTGGGGATGGTCTCGCCATAGGCGCGCTTGCCTTCTTCGGCGAACCATTCGATGAAGCTGGCGCCGTAGGCGACCTCGCCGCGGGCTTCGGCGAGCGGCTTGCCGCCTTCGGCAGTGATCAGGGCGGCCAGGTCTTCGGCGTGCTGCAAGATGAGGCGCCACCATTGCTGCAGCACTTGGGCGCGGGTTTTGGCGGTACATGCGCGCCAGGCCGGCAGGGCGGCGGCGGCAGCGGCGATGGCCTGCTCGGTCTCGGCGCCGCCGCAGGCCGGGACGCGGGCGATTTCTTGGCCGCTGGCGGGGTTATGGACGCTCAACGTGGCGGCGTCGGTGGCTTGTATCCAGCGTCCGCCGATCAGGCAGCGCTGCACGAGCAATTCTGGTGACTGAAGTTTCATGGTTTGAAAATCTCCAGAAAAAATACATACTTGAAAGTGGTTTCCTCGAAACGTTCTCAAGTATGGATCGTGGCATTCGGCAACGCGGCCTATTATGCACCTTCCTGGCGGCGCTCTGGCTGACTGGCTGCGGCGGCTTTGCCGCCTTGGATGCAGGCAGTGGCCGTGCCAGCGCGCTACCGGTATCCAAGCGCACGCTCGAGCCGACGCCCGAGGGGCGGGAAGTGGTGATGTACGCGCTGGGCCTGATCGGCACCGATTACCGCTTTGGCGGCAAGAATCCCGAAGCCGGCCTCGATTGCTCGGGCATGGTCAGTTACATCTACAGCCAGGCCACGCCGCTCAAGGTGAGCGGTAGCGCCGCCGACATCGCGCGTCTGGGCCGGCCGGTGAGCCGCCAGAGCCTGCGTCCGGGCGACCTGGTGTTCTTCAATACCCAGAACCGGCCGCGCTCGCATGTCGGCATCTACATCGGCGAGCAGCGCTTCGTCCATGCGCCATCGACGAGCGGCCAGGTGCGCATCGAGCGTCTCGATAGCGGCTACTTCGCCAGCCGCTTCGAGGAGGCGCGCACCTATTTCGACTGAACCGGAGCGCCGGGGCAGGCCGTTGCCAGGCGACAGGACGCATCGAGAAGCCCGTCGCGCTGCCTCCACAACGACTTGTCAGGCGTGGCTAAGGAGCAAGAAGGAAACGTCGTCGCGGGCCGGATGGGTCGATAGGTGCTCGCCGAGCGCCCGCACTAGGGCTGCCTTGCGGCTGCCCGGACGGGTGTGCGCCAAGGTGGCGCAGAGGCCCGCGAAGCCGAATGGCTCGCCTTCGGCGTTTTCGGCATCGATCAGGCCGTCCGAGAACAGCAGGATTTCCTCGTCGGCTTGCCACTCGAAGCTTTCCACGCTCACGTCGAGCGCCGCCGTGTCGACGATGCCGAGCGGCAGGTGGGTGGAAGCAAAGCGGCGGATCTCGCGTCCCCAGGCGTCGATCAGCAGCACTGCGGGCGTGCCGCCGACCCAAACCGCGCCGCGGCTGCCATCCGGCTCGATATAGACCAAAGAGAGCGCCACGAAGCGGCCGGTGGGCACCGATTCACGCAGCTGCTGGTTGATTTCGCGGAGGATCTCGACGAGCGAGTGGCCTTGCGAGGTCATGCGGTAAAACAGCGCCAGCACCGGCAAGACGGAAATGGCGGCGCCCAGGCCATGCCCGGTGGCATCGGCGAGCAGGGCGTAGCGCCCGCCGGCCGGCGAGCGGGCCGCTGCGACGAGGTCGCCGCTGAACGTCGTGGTTGGCGCTACCCAATACTGCACGAGGGGGTCCTTGAGGCCGGGCCGGTGCAGCTGTAGCTCGATCAACTGCTTGGCGAGGCGCTGCTCTTCTTGCAGCGCGTCATAAAGCGCGCTGAGCTGGCGCTGGGTCTGCTTTTCCTCGGTAATGTCGCGCAGGATGCCGATGAACATGCGTTCGCCATCCTGGCGCGTTTCCGATACCGCGAGCTCGGCCGGGAAAGTGCTGCCATCGCGGCGCTGCGCCAGCACATCGCGGCGGCTGCCGATCACATTCGGGGCGCCGCCGGCGAGATAGCGGCTGATGTAGTAATCGTGCTCGCTGCGCTGCGGCTCCGGCATCAAGACGCTGACGTTCTGGCCGATCAATTCCTGTAGCGGCCACTGGAACATCATTTCGGTGGCTTGGTTACAGTGGCGGATGATGCCATGGCGGTCGACGGTGACGATGGCGTCGAGGATGCTGTTCGATAAGTTCTCGATGCGGGCGCGGGCGTCGAGCGCTTGGCGCTGAAAATAAAGGGCTTGCTGCAAGGAGCGCAGCTTGGCTTCGAGAATGACGAAGTTGATCGGCTTGGCGAGATAGTCGTCGCCCCCGGCTTCGAGGCCGGCGAGCAGGTTCTGCTCGCGGTCGAGGGCCGAGAGAAAGATCACCGGCACCCATTTGTCCGCGGCCGCCTTGATCTGGCGTGCCGCGCTAAACCCACCCATGCCCGGCATCATGATGTCGAGCAGCACCAGATCCGGGCGCTCCGCCACGAAAGCGGCCACGGCCGCCTCGCCGTCATCGACACAGGTGACGCGGTGGCCGAGCTTGGTGAGGAAGACTTCGATAAGGCGCAGATTGGTGCGGGTGTCGTCGGCGGCGAGGATGCGCAGCGGCGGTAAGCCCGAAGGTGCGACGGTCATGCGTTTTCTCCATCGGTGAGGGCGAGGGTGGCCTCGACGATGTTGCCACTGCCCAGATATTCAAGTCGGGTAAAGCTCATCAGGCGGGCCAAGGCGATGCCGCGGCCATTGGGATCGAAGGCGCGCTCCGGGCTAAAGTCGAGGTAGGGGCGCCAGTCGAAGCCGGGGCCTTCGTCCGCGATGCGCACGACGAGCTGCTTGGCGTGCCGGGTGACGCAGACGCTGACTTGCTTGTCGCGGTTTTCCGGCAAGGCGGCGCGCCGCTCGACTTCGCGCTGCCAGTCGTCGGATTGCTTCAGGCGCGCCTTCTCGGCATAGCTGATGCCGAGATTGCCGTGCTCGACGGCATTGAGCAGCAATTCGGAGAGCCCTAGGCGGGCGTTGTCCGGCTTGGGGCAAGCCTGGGCGAGAAAGGCCGCGAGCTGGCCGGCTTCGGCCAGGGTGCGAATGCTAAAGCGCGCCTCTTGCAGAAAGTCGAGGCCGCGCCAGCGTTCGGCTTCTTGCTCGAGCTGGGCCTTGCGCAGCCGGGCATCGGTAAGCGCGGCGCGGACGATGGCGAGCAGTCCCTCGCGCTCATAGGGCTTGGTCAGGTAATAGTAGGCGCCGGCTTCGAGCCCCTCGCGGATTTGCTGCGGGCTACAGGCCGCCGTCTGCATGATGACCGGCAGATGGGCGCAAGACGGCGTGTGCTTGATGCGGCGCAAGAGGGCCATGCCGTCTAGGCCGGGCATCATGCGGTCGAGCAACACTGCGTCATAGCGGTGCGGATCTTGTTCGAGCGCCGCCCAGGCGGCTTCGCCGGAAGCGCAGAAGTCGGCGCTGAAACCGGAGTCGTCGAGATATTCCTCGATGATCTCCAGGTTGATCGGTTCGTCGTCTACGACCAGTAGGTGGGGGGTCATGGCGAGGTGTCCTCCGGGGCGGGGGCTTGGGGTTCGGCGGGTAGCGTGAGCACCAGCCGAGCGCCGCCCTCGCTCCGGTTCTCGGCATGGATGCGGCCGCGATGCGCGGCCACGATTTCACGGCAGATGGCCAGTCCTAGGCCGGTGCCGCCAGCGCCGGTGCGGGTGCGGCTGCTTTGGGCGAACTTGTCGAAAATGCGTTCGAGCTCGGTTTCCGGGATGCCAGGGCCTTCGTCCTCGACCGTCAGGGTCAGGGCGGCGATGCGGCCTTGATCGGTGGCGCGGCGGCCGCGCGGCAGCGTGTCGGCGTATAAGGTGAAGCGGATCAGCCCGCCTTCGGGCGAAAAGCGGATGGCGTTCGAGAGCAGATTGTTGAGCACCTGCTCGATGCGGCGTGGGTCGGCGAAGGCGAGGCTGTTGGCGGCGCGCTCGACGATGTCGACGCGCAAGTTCTTTGGGTGCAGCAAGGGATCGAGCTCGCCGATCACCTGTTGCAAGATCGGTCGGATTTCGGTGAGCTCGGGGCGCACTTCCATCTTGCCGGCTTCGAGCTTGGCGAGATCGAGTAGGTCATTGACCAAGGAGAGCAGGCGTTCGGCGCTTTGCTGGATGCGCGCGAAATAGCGGTGGATTTTTTCCTGGCCTTCGCTCTTATTCAGGCCGATGCTGGCGAAGCCGAGCATGGCGTGCAGCGGGGTGCGCAGTTCGTGCGACATGTTGGCGAGAAACTCGGCCTTGGCGCGTGCCGCCTGGCGGGCTTCTTCGAGCGCCGCCTCAAGGCGCTGGGTGCGCTCTTCCACGAGTTCTTGCAAGCGGTCGCGGTGCTGGCGCAGTTCGATTTCGGCGGCCTTGCGGGCGTGGATGTCGGAAAACGAGCCGGCCATGAGCAAGGCTTGGCCGTGCGCATCCCAAATCGCCTGGCCTTTGAGGTTGAACCAATGCCATTGGCCATCGCCGCGCTTGAGCCGCACTTCGATGTCGTAGGGGGCGCGGTGCTTGAGGTGCGCTTCCATGGCCTGGCGACGGCGCAGACGATCCTCCGGGTGGACGAGGTCAAGAAAGAACGCGTCGGTTTGCGTAAAACTCGTTTCGTCGTAACCAAGCAGGCGGATGCCGCGGTCGGAGACGAAGAACTCGCCGGTGCGGAAATCGCGGTACCAGATGCCGTCGCTTGCGCCCTCGGCGGCCAGGCGGAAGCGCTGTTGCGACTGTTCGAGCGCTTGGGTCATGCCCTGGGCCAGAGTTTGCGCGCGTTGTCCTTGCGTGGCGAGCAGCCAGAGCAAAAGCGCCGCCAGGCTGGCCAAGCCAGTGCCAGCGGCGAGCGTGAGCACCGCCGGGTTGTGCCAGCTTAGCCAGGGCGGCGTACTCGGGTCCTCGAAATGCAGTACCCAGGTGCGCGCGCCGAAGCTCAGTTCGCGTTCTTCCTTGAGGCTGTCCGCCGGCCAGTCGCGCCGCTCGGGATGCGTGTCGTGCAAGAGCTCGAGCTGCTGTCCGCCCTTTTGGCTGATGAAGCCCTGGTCATCGAAGATTTGCAGGGCCAGGTGCGGCTTACGCACATGATTCAGGGTTTGCATCAGGTCGCTGATGCGATAGGCGGCGAAGACGTAACCGGCGAGCGCCTGGCGCCGTGCCTCGACGTTGGCGTGTGGTTGCGGTTCCGCGTAGATCGGCAGGAACAAGATGATGCCGGGCCGGGGTAGGCCGTCTTGGTCGGGAATCAGCTGTAGCCGGTGCGTCATGCTCACCGTGTCGGCATAGCGGGCGTATTGCATGGCTTCCCAGCGGGTCGGTTCCGAGGCTAGATCGCGTCCCAAGCCCTTTAGGTTATTGCCCTGCATGGGCGTGACGTAGAGCACGGGAAAGCGCACGGGTAGGTCGGTCGTGGTCTGCACCGTGTAATCGGGCCGGCCGAGGTCCTGCCGGGCGTGCTGCTCGAAACGCGCCAGCGCCGTGCTCGGCACCGCCGGCAAGTAGCCGTAAGCGTGTAAGCCGGGTAGATGGGCAGCGATGTCGAGCTGGGTGCTAAAGCGTTGCCAGTCGGCGTGGCGCAGGCGCGGCATACTCGAGACGAAAGCGCGCAAGGCGTACAGGAACTGGGCGTGATGCCGCAACCGGTCGCGGATCTCCACGGTGACCAAGGCAGCATCGAGAGAAAAGCGGGTCTGGCGTTCGAGCGTGTCCTGGCGGTGCAGGTGCTGCGCCAGTCCCAAGCTGGCCAGCAAGATGGCGAGGAAGACGCTGCCGGTCAGCAGCCAGCGCCCAGCGGGCAAGGCCAGGAGCGGATTGGTCGGCAGACGCAGAGCGGGGCGCATCAGAGGCTTGGGTTTTCCTGTTGCTGGGCAGCCCACATTTGAGCATAAACCCCGCCCTTTGCCAGCAGTTCGGCGTGCCGGCCGTGCTCGACGATGCGGCCGGCCTCCATGACCAGGATCCTGTCGGCGCTCATGACCGTCGATAGGCGGTGCGCGATTACCAGCGCCGTGCGCCCCCGGGCGGCGGCTTCGATCTGGGCCTGGATGGCCTGCTCGGTGCGCGAATCGAGAGCTGATGTGGCTTCGTCGAAGATCAGAATGTCCGGTTGCTTGAGCAGAGCGCGGGCGATGGCTACCCGTTGCTTTTCGCCGCCGGAGAGCTTGAGGCCGCGTTCTCCTACCTGGGTGTTCCAGCCTTCGGGCAGACGGGCGATCAGCGCATCGAGCTGGGCGGCGCGGGCCGCGGCTTCGACCTCGGCGCGGCTGGCATCGGGGCGGCCGTACGCGACGTTGTAATACAGGCTGTCGTTGAACAGCACCGTGTCCTGCGGCACGATGCCGATGGCGGCGCGCAGGCTGGCCTGGGTGAGCTGGCGGATGTCGGTGCCGTTGATGCGGATGGCGCCTGCCTGCACGTCGTAAAAACGGAACAAGAGTCGCGCCAGCGTCGATTTGCCGGCCCCGGAGGGGCCGACCACGGCCACCGTCTGGCCGGCCGGGATGCTGAAGTCGAGTCCATCCAGGATTGGGCGGCGCGGGTCGTAGGCAAAACGCACCGCCTCGAAGCGGATGTGCATGGGACCGCGGGCGAGCGGCCGGGCATCCGGCGCGTCTTCGACCTCCTTGCCCTCGCCTAGCAGGGCGAACATGCGCTCGATGTCGATCAACGCTTGGCGGATCTCCCGATACACCACACCGAGGAAGTTGAGCGGCATGTAAAGCTGCACCAAGAAGGCATTGACCAGCACCAGGTCGCCGACGGTCATGCGGCCTTCGGTCACTTGCCGCGCCGCTTGCCACATGAGCAGGGTGACGCCGCAGGCGATGATGGCCTGCTGGCCTAGGTTGAGAAAGGACAGCGTGGTCTGGCTGCGAGTCGCGGCTTCGGCCCAGCGCGATAGGTCGGCATCATAGCGGCGTGCTTCGTAGGCTTCGTTGTTGAAATATTTGACCGTCTCGTAATTGATGAGGCTGTCGATGGCGCGGGTGTTGGCGGCCGAATCGGTTTCATTGACCCGGCGGCGGATCTGAATGCGCCAGTTGCTCACCGTCACGGTAAACAGCACGTAGGCGAATAAGGATGCGAGGGTGATCAGCGCGAACACCGGGTCGTAGCGGCTGGCCAGCACGGCGAGCACGAGGCCGATCTCGATGAGCGTCGGCAGGATCGAATAAAGACTGTAGTTGATGAGGCTGGCGATGGCGCGGCTGCCGCGTTCGATGTCGCGCGAGATGCCGCCTGTCTGACGTTCGAGATGAAAGCGCAGAGAAAGCGCGTGCAGGTGGCGGAACACCGTCAGGGCCAGATGACGGATGGTCTCTTGCGTGACGCGGGCGAACAGGATCTCGCGCAATTCGGTGAATAAGGCTGCGGCAAAGCGCAGCAAGCCGTAGAGCAGCAAGAGTCCTAGCGGCAAGGTGAGCAGCGCCTGGCGCGGGTCGAGGCCGTCGATCACCGCCTTGAATACGAGCGGCACCGCCACCGTGGCCAGCTTGGCGCCGACTAGACAAAGCAAGGCCGCCACGACGCGGACGCGCCAAGCCCACAGGTAGGGCAGCAGGCGGCGGAGGGTCGGCCATAGCGCCGGTTCCACGCCGTCAGGGGCGGCAGGGAGGAGAGGTCGGGAGGCGGAGCGCATCGGTTCGTAGCGGATCGAGCCGGGGAGTATATGAAAACTCGCGGGAATCCGCGAAAATCAACGCTTTTGCATGGAGCCTCGCCGTGATCGATCAACCTGTCTGCCTGCCCGACCAGCAACCCGTCTTGCGCCTGGTGCCGATGCCGAAGGAAGAAAACATGTTCGGCGACATCTTCGGCGGCTGGGTCATGGCGCATGTGGATCTCGCCGGTGGGGTCGAAGCCATGCGCCGGGCGCGCGGCCGGGTGGCGACGGTGGCCGTCAATGCCTTCCAGTTCCATCAGCCGGTGTCCTCCGGCGATCTGGTCAGCTTCTATGCGCGGGTCACTCACGTTGGCCGCACTTCGATCACGGTCGAAGTGCAGGTCTATGCCGAGCGCCATCCAGCCAACCCGGTATTCGTCAAGGTAACGGAAGCCACACTCACCTATGTTGCCCTCGATGCCGCGGGCAACAAGCGCGACGTGCCCCCAGAAAATGCGTAGAATCCGCAACTTGTTGTCATTGCCCCTGCCGCGAGCCCGATCATGAATTGCAAGAATGCCCTGTCCGCCGCCCTGCTCGCCGCCTGTTCTGGCGCCGCGCTGGCTGGTGGCTTTCAGTCCGTCGAACAGAACGCCAGTGGTCTTGGCACCGGCTACGCCGGCTCCGCCGCCGTGGCTGACAACGCCAGCACGATCTTCTACAACCCGGCCGGCATGACCCGCTTGCCCGCCCGGCAAGTTTCGCTGGGCGTGCTGGGGGCCCTGCATGGCTATGAATTCCACGACCAAGGCTCGACCGGCACCGGCGGCGACGGCGGCGATGTCGGCAAATGGCGCGCCTTGCCGAACGCCTATCTGTCTTGGGCCTTGAGCCCCGAGTGGGTCGTCGGCCTCGGCCTGTCCTCGCCCTTCAGCCTGCACAACAAGTACGACGCCGGCTGGCGCGGCCGCTTCCAGAGCATCGAGACCGAGGTGCGCAGCCTCAACATCAACCCTGCCGTGGCCTACCGGCTGTCCGAGCGCGTGTCGTTGGGCTTTGGCCTCAATTATCAGAAGATCAAGGTCGATACCGCCGTGGATGACGGCACCGGCGCCATCGCGCGGACCTCGGCCGACGATGCGGCCTGGGGCTGGAATGCCGGCGCCTTGTTCACTCTCTCGCCGGCGATGCGGGTCGGCGTGGCCTATCGTTCTGGCTTGGATTTCGATCTCGATCGACCGGTGCGGCTCGCCCTCGCGCCCGAGCGTGCCGCCCGCCGCTCGCTCGACATGCCTGGCACGTTCACCCTGTCCGTCTGGCAGCAGGTCTCCGACCGCTGGGAGGCCATGGGCGACTTGTCCTACACGCGCTGGCGGCGCAACGATGCCTTCGAGCGAGACGCCTGGCGCTTTGCCTGGGGGGCCGCCTACAAGTACAACGACGCCTGGAAGTCGCGCTTTGGCATTTCTTACGACCGCAGCCCGGTGCGTAACGGCGACCGCACCGCCCAGCTACCCGAGAACTACCGGGTTGGCTTGAGCATCGGCGCCCAATACAAGCCCACCCCCAGCGCAGCGCTCGATTTCGGCTACACCTACCTGTGGATGAAAGATGGCCGGATCGATCAACGCCTAGGCGGCAACGTCCTGCGCGGCGAATATGACGGCAGCGGCCATCTCTTGGGCGTGCAATACACCCAGAGCTTCTGACCTGGGGCCGGCAGGGACGGCATGCAACTGAGCTGGGGAGGGCTGAGCCTGGGATGGCGGGAAGGGCTGCTGGCCCTCATCATCGCGGTCATCGTCTATATGCTCTGGTTGCTTGCGCGGATGCGCCGTATCGGCCGCCCGGGCAAAGCCGTTCCGAGCCAGCCGCAGGAACCGCAGGTGCGTGCTGAGCCCGCGGCGCCGATCGCCGCAGCGGATGCGGCCGAGGCCGAGCCGTTCTGGTCCGGCGATGGCGCCGACAGCGTGCGTCTGGCGCAAGAGGCGTTCATGGCCGGAGTCGAGCGCGAGCTCGAGCAGTTGCGCGAGGAGATGGACGCTTTGCGCGGCGCTCTGGCTGGGCTGCGCGAGGATGTCGCAGCGTTGAGCCAGACCTTCGAGCAGGAAATTCACGCCCGTCGCGCTGCCCAGCAGGCCTCCCCGCTTTACAGCGATGCCATGCAGATGGCGCTGCTCGGCCATGATGCCTTGACCATTGCCGAGCGCTGCGGCATCGCCCGGGCCGAGGCCGAGCTGGTGGTGGCGCTCGTCAGGAACAAGGAGAGGACGCGGCCATGAACCAAGAAACGCCAGCACCCGAAAGTGTCGAGGCCGAGCAGCGCAGC
>JAOAIO010000028.1 GCA_026414665.1 Azovibrio sp. | reverse complement strand
GGCCAGATCGACCAAGCGCTCGCCCAGCTCGAAAAGAACAACAAGCCCCTGTTCGCCAGCGATGCGCCCAAAGACAAAGATGGCAAGCCCAAGGAAAAGACGGTGCTCGATTCCGTCAGCGGCCGCGACATCCTTTATTACTTCGAGAAAGGCGAGCTGCTCTGCCTGAAGAAAGACTATGAGGGAAGCCGCGATAGCTGGCTCGTGGCAGACGAGATCGTGCGCACCTGGGAGGACGAATACCGCGCCAATCCCACCAAGGTGCTAGGCGAGATCGGCGCCTTCTTGGTGAGCGACCGCGTGCGCCGCTACGACGGCCAGGACTATGAAAAGGTATTTCTGTCGACCAAGCTGACGCTCGACCACATCCTGCTAGGCAATCTCGATCATGCGCGCATCGAGATGAAGAAGACCTACGAGCGGGAAAAGCTGATCGAGAGCTACCGCGAGAAGGAGTACGACAAGCTCAAGGAAGAACAGGAAAAGCAAGGCCTTAAGGTCGATACCAAAGACCTGGCCGCGCGCGGCTACCCGCTCGACGAGCTCGATACGCCCGAAGTGCGCCAGTTGAAAAACGGTTTCCAGAATGCCTTTGCGCACTATCTCGCCGGCTACTTCTTCGAAGTCACCGGCGAGTATTCGCTGGCCGAGCCCGGCTATCGCAATGCCCTGGCGCTACGCCCCGACAGCAAATTGATCAAGGATAAAGTGGGCAAGGTCGGGCGCGTCAAGCCAGGTCCGAACGAGACCGACGTGCTGTTCGTGGTCGAGACCGGCTTCGCGCCAGCCTGGAAATCCGTCACCATTCCCTTGCCCATTCCCGTCAATGGCCGCTGGGTTGCCACGCCGCTCTCGTTCCCGGTGCTCAAGTCCGAAGGGCGGAGCTTCATGCCCGCTAGCCTCAAGGCGAACGGCCGGGAGCTGCCGGTAGAAACCCTGGTCGATGTTGATGCCATGGCGCGCCGGCAGTTGAAGGATCAGTTGCCCGGCATCATCGCCCGCACCATGGTGCGCGCCGTGGCCAAGTCGGCGCTGCAATACCAAGCGCAGAAGAATGGCGGCCCGGTGGCGGGTTTGATTGCCGGCATTGCCTCGGTCGTGACCGAGCAGGCCGACGAGCGCGCCTGGCGCACCTTGCCCGAGCGTCTGGCCGTGGCCCGCGCCATCTTGCCCCAGGGCAGCATACCCATCGAGTTCCAAACCGGCGCCGGGGTCTATAAGACCGAGGTGACGGTGGGTGATCGGTTGACCGTGATCCCCATCCGCCTTGCCAACGGCGCCGTCTACGTCGGCCAGCCCCATGTCGAAGTCGGGCCGAGCCTCACCACTGAAGCGCCGGTCAAGCCTGCCAAGCGCAAGGCCAAGGCCGGTAGCAAATGAGCGGGAGACAACCATGAAGCAGATCGCTATCGCCGCCGCCCTGGGTTTTGCCCTCCTGGGCGCGCCTTTCAGCCTGCAGGCCGCCACCGAGGGCGGCAGCATCGCCAGCAAGGTAGAAGAACTGGGCAAGATGAGCTACCTCAAGGTCACCGACATGCGCGCCGTCAAGCGGGATGGACTGCTGCGCATCCAGGTCACGATCAGCAATACCGACACGAGCAATCAGCAGCTTTATTACCGCTTCCGCTGGCTGGATGACGACGGCTTCACTGTCTGGGACGAGGAGCCCTGGAAGCCGGAAGTGATCTACGGCTTGCAAAAGAAAGTGATCCAGGCCGTCTCCCCCACCCTCAAAGCCACCGATTTCCGCCTCGAATTGCAAAGCCCCAAGAACGAAGGGGCGCCGTTTTCCGGCAGCAATGCGCCTGGCGGCATCACGAACCCGTAATTTCCCCTCTTATCTTCACGGAGATCCTGCATGAGCCTTACTCGCAAACCCCAAGTCCTGCTGTTGCCTGCCCTGCTCGCGCTGACGCTATCGGCTTGCCAGACTACGTCTCCCACCGCCGCTGGTGATGGGAGTGTCAGCTATGGTGATGCCAAGGCGGTGGAAACGGTGACCACCGATCTGGGCTCGACCGACATCCAGATGATCGCCGAGAAGATGACCCAGTCTTTGCTGCAAACCCCGGAAATTCGCAATGCCATCAAAAAGCGTGAGCTCTTGATGGCTTCTCCGGTGAAAAACAAGACGAGCGAATATTTCGATACCCGCCTCATCACCGACACTATTCTCACGCAGTTGCAAAAGAACGGCGTCAAGTACGTGATCGAGGGCGAGGACATGCAGAATCAGGTGGACGAGCTGCGCCGCCAGAACCAAAGCGGCCTTTATAACAAGTCCAAGTCGGTGAAGATGGGCAATATGCAAGGCGCCAAGTACCGCCTGGACGGCAGCATTTCCTCGATCGTCAAGAAAGGCGCCAATGTCAAGGATGTCTATTACAAGATGAACCTGCGCTTGATCGAGATCGAGACGGGGGTTGTCGAGTGGTCGGACGAAAAAGAAATCCGTAAGTCCGCCAAGCGCTGATCCGGGAGCCAACAGCATGAGTGCCTTTCTCAAGAAGCTACTGTTGACCGGCGCGCTGCTGGGTTGCGCGCTGGCGGCGCAAGCGGCGGGGCCGCTCAAGGTCGCCGTCACCGATTTGGCCTATGAGGAGCGCGTGCAGCAATACTTCCGCTCTATCAAGGCATCGGAAAAATCGTCGCTGCGCGCTTTTGGGCGCGAGAGCGAGCGGGAGAGCGATTACGGCTATTCCCGCCGTTCGAGCGGCTCCCTCAATGCCCGTTCCGAGTCCTCTTTTGCCTACGAAGAAGGCACTTACTCCTATATCGAGCGCGGCGAATTGCGCAAATTCACAGCCGATATCAAAGGAGAAATGCTCAAATCCGGCTATTTCCAAGTGACCCAGGCCAAGCCTTTCACGGCCAAGAACTCGGAGAAGCTCTACGACGTGATCGCCCGCATCAAGCAGGGCATGTATCCAGGCGCCGACTACGTGCTGTTCGGCTCGATCAACAGCATCGAGTTCCGGCAGGAAGCCAATCCCATCGACCATACCGATACGGTATCCCACACCTTGAGCCTGGAATTGGTCGCGGAATTTAGCCTCATCAGCACCAAGAACTATCAGGTCAAGGCGTCGTTCTCGGCCATGGGCCAGGGCCAGGACGTGAAGCTGATGTCCGCGCGCGGCGGCCGCGTCGTGCTGAACCGTGGTAAGGTCGTGTCCGAGGTTTCCAAGAGCCTGGGCCAGGACGTGATCCGGCAGCTGGAAGAGCAGATCGCGGCCCTGGGGGGCGAAGGCCCTGTGCGCGAAACCGTCATCCAGCAGGAACGCAGTAAGGAAGAGGTCATCATCTTCCGCTAACCGGGCGGGCTTACATGAAAAAAGACGGCACCTGCGGGTGCCGTCTTTCATGCTGGACGCCAAATGTCGCGTGCGTGCGCGGCCTTCCGGCGCCGCGCGGCATTTCAGGCGAAGTGGTCGTAACCCTGCCGGGGCCAGGGCAATACCGCGCCTTCGGCGTCGATGAGCAGCACCTCGCCTAAGGGGTTGGCGGTAGTCATGTGGCCGATGCGCGTGAGCGGCACGTCCAGATCGGCGGCGATGCAGCCCAGGGTGAGGCGTTGGTTGGCCGGTGCGGTGAAACACAGTTCGTAGTCGTCGCCACCGGCGAGCAGCGCATCGAGCGCGACGTGGCGGGCTACGCCGTCCGGCAAGGATGGCAGTTGTTCCAGCACCAGGCGGGCTTGCAGGCCGGAGGCGCGGGCGATGTGGCCGAGATCGGCGAGCAAACCGTCGGAGATGTCGATGGCGGCGTGGGCAACGGGGCGCAGCGCTGCGCCAAGCAGAACCCGCGGTCGGGGAGACTGGAGGCGTTCGATGCACCGCGAGCGCCAGGCAGGCGGCAGTTCCAGGCGGCCCTGGAGCTGGGCGAGGCCCAAGGCCGCCAGGCCGGGTTGGCCGGAAATCCAGATGTCGTCACCTGGCTGGGCTCCGCTGCGGCGTAAGGCTTGGCCTACAGGCACTTCGCCGATGGCGGTGACGCAGAGATTGCGCGGTCCGCGCGTGGTGTCGCCGCCGATCAAGTCTACCCCGAACGTTCGGGCGCAGTCGTGCAGGCCTTCGGCAAAGGCGGCCAGCCAGGCCGCCTCCGCGCTAGGCAGGCTGACGGCGAGTAGCGCCCAGCGTGGCTGCGCGCCCATGGCGGCGAGATCGGAAAGATTGACAGCGAGGGTCTTCCAGCCCAGGGCGCGGGGGTCGGTGTCGGGCAAAAAATGAATGCCCTCGACTAGCATGTCGGTGGTGCAGGCGAGCTCCATGCCTGGCCGTGGCTGCACCAGGGCGCAGTCATCGCCGGGGCCGAGACTGGCGCTCGGGGTCGGGCGGACGAAGTAGCGGGCGATGAGATCGAACTCTCCCATGCCGCGATGTATCTCCTTGGCCGGGCTTAGGCCGGCTGGCGTCGGGCCGCGACTTCGACCGGGCGCAGCCGCGCGGCCATCTTGTCGAGCACGCCGTTTACGTAGCGATGGCCATCGGTGCCGCCGAAGACTTTGGCGAGCTCGATGGCCTCGTTGATGATGACCCGATAAGGGGTTTCGGGAAAATGGACGAGCTCGTAGGTAGCGAGCAGCAGGATGTTGGCTTCGATCGGCGAGAGCTCGGCGAATGGACGGTCGAGCACCGCGGCGAGTTCGTCCGCCAGGCTTTGGTGTTGGCGCATGACACCGCGTATCAGGGTCAGGCACAGCGTCCGGTCGGCCTTCAGATAGCCGTCTAGCTCGGGCAGATGCGCCTCGATGGCGGCCTCGTCGGCGCCGCCCACACGCCATTGATACAGGCCTTGCAGGGCGAATTCACGGGCTCGGCGGCGGGGGGATTTGGGCGGCGCTTTGGGGGCGCTGGTCTTGGCTTCGCGCATGGCTCGATCCTGGGTCAGATGCGGGCGGTACGGGCTTTGATCTGCTCGAGCAAGCGTGCCATTTCGACGGCTGCCCGGGCGCAGTCGGTGCCCTTTTGCTGCATACGCGCGAGCGCCTGGTCGTCGTTCTCGCAGGTGAGAATGCCGTTGGCGATGGGGATGCCAGTGTGCAGCTGCACTTCCAGCACGCCACGGCAAGCGTCGTTGGAAACGACTTCGAAATGGTAGGTCTCGCCGCGGATCACCGCTCCCAAGGCTACAAGCGCATGCACCTTGCCGCTTTGCGCCAAGGTCTGTAGCGCCAAGGGGATTTCCAGCGCGCCGGGCACGGTGCAGATCTGCATGTCGGCATCGGCCACACCTAGGCGCTTCAACTCGGCCACGGCGGCGGAGAGCAGGCCCTCGCCCACGTCCTGATTGAAGCGGCTCATGACGATGCCGATCTTGAGGCCAGCGCCGTGCAGGGATTCGGGGTATTCGTAGACGTTGTCGAAACGGGGCATGTCAGTTCAACTCCTCGGGGGACGAGACGAAACCGGTCACTTCGAGCGAGAAGCCGGTCATGGAGGGCATCTTGCGCGGGCTGGCTAGGAGGCGCATCCGCGTTACGCCCAAGTCGCGCAGAATTTGCGCGCCGATGCCGTGGGTGCGCGGATCCCACTTGGGTTTGCGTTGCTGGCTGCCAGGCTCGGCGGTGAGGCGGGCGAGAATCTCGGCGCTGCCTTCGGGCCGATGCATGAGCACGATCACCCCGTGGCCATTGGCGGCAATCGCGGCTTGGGCCTGGTCGATGCTGAACGAGGCGGGGCGACTCTCTGGATCGATGAAGTCGAGCACCGACAGTGGCTCATGCACGCGCACCAGGGTTTCGCCGTGGGCGGGAATCTCGCCTTTCACCAAGGCCAAGTGGGTGGCGCCTGCGGCCCGGTCTACGTAAGCGTGCAGGGTGAATTCGCCATGCGGCGTGCGCACCGGCTTCGAGGTGACACGCTCGATCAAGGTTTCAGAGGCGGCGCGGTAGTGGATGAGATCGGCGATGGTGCCGACCTTGAGGCCGTGTTCGCGGGCGAATTCGACGAGATCCGGCAGGCGCGCCATGCTGCCGTCTTCCTTGAGAATCTCGCAGATCACCGCCGCGGGTTCGAGACCGGCGAGCATGGCCAGATCACAGCCCGCCTCGGTGTGGCCAGCGCGCACCAGCACGCCGCCGGGGCGGGCGGTGATGGGGAACACATGGCCGGGCTGGACGATGTCGTCCGGGGTGGCGTGCTTGGCCACCGCCACCTGGATGGTGCGGGCCCGATCCTGGGCCGAAATGCCGGTGGTGACGCCCTCGGCTGCTTCGATCGACACCGTGAAGGCGGTGCCGTACGGGGTTTTGTTGTCCCGCGCCATCTGCGTCAGGCCCAATTGCCGCGCTCGGTCTTCGGTGATGGTCAGGCAGATCAGGCCGCGGCCGTACTTGGCCATGAAGTTGATGGCCTCAGGGGTGACGTGCTCGGCGGCCAGGACCAGGTCGCCTTCATTTTCGCGGTCTTCCTCGTCTACCAGGATGACCATGCGGCCGGCCTTCATTTCGGCGATGATCTCCGCAGTGGAGGCAATGGCGGAATGGGCGGGCGACATCAGCGGGCTTCCTCCTTTTCCCAAGCTAGCATCCGTTCCGTGTAGCGGGCGATCAAATCGATCTCCAGATTCACGCGGCTGCCCGGCTTGAGGTGCTTCAAGGTGGTGACTTCGAGGGTGTGCGGGATTAAGTTGATGCTGAACACATCGCCGGTGACGCTATTGGTGGTCAAGCTACAGCCATCGACGGCGATCGAGCCTTTTCTGGCGATGTACTTGGCGAGCGCATGTGGCGCGCGGATGTCGAGCCGGCGGTTATCGCCTACCGGATCGAAGCGCAACACTTCGCCGATGCCATCGACGTGGCCGGAGACCAGGTGGCCGCCTAAGCGATCGTTGAGGCACAGGGCCTTTTCCAGATTCACCTCGCCGGGGCGGTCGAGGCCTACGGTGCAAGACAGCGTCTCGGGCGAGACATCGACGCAATAGCCATCCGCGGTCTTGGCGACGACGGTCAGGCAGACGCCGGCGTGGGCGATGGAATCGCCGAGCGCGACATCGGACAGGTCGAGGCCGCCCGGGTCGATGCTCAGACGCAGACCCGCCGCGCGCGGGGTCAACTGGGTGATGCGGCCGACGGCCGCGACGATGCCGGAAAACATGATGGGGAGATTCGGGGCAGGCTTGACGAGGCCGCCGATTTTAGCACGGGCGGCCCGCGTCTTAGCGCGCCAGCGCCTGATCCAGCACGTCCGCGAAGGCGGGCGCGGCCTGGAAGCCGACGACCCGCAGGTCGGGGATTTCCGCGCCGCGCGCATCGAAGAAAACGATGCCGGGCGGACCAAAGAGCTTAAAGCGCGCCAAGAGCGCCTTGTCCGCCGGGCTATTGGCCGTCACGTCGGCTTGGAGCAGCACGAAGCGGCGCATGCGCGCCTGCACCGACGGGTCGCTGAAGGTAAAGCGCTCCATTTCCTTGCAAGCGACGCACCAATCCGCGTAGAAGTCGAGCAGCACCGGCTTGCCGGCGGAGCGGGCCTCGGCCACCCGGGCATCCAGTTCCTCCAGGTGCGTGACGCGGGTGAAAGGCGGATGGGCGGGGGCTGCTTGGGCGCCCCCTTGGAACACGGAGAGCGGCTGCAAGGGGTCGCGGCTGCCGCCTAGGGCGCCGAGTAAGAGGGCGGCGCCGACGAGCAGCATCACCACGCCGACGCCTTTCCAAAAGCGCAGCCAACCCTTGGCGTGCGGTGGCAAGGGATCGAGGGCGTGCAGATAGATGGCGGGGATGATCAATAGCAGTGCGTAAGCCAACATTTGTGCTGCAAGCGGCAGCACGGGCGACAGCAGCCATACCGCAGTGGCGAGCAGGGCGACGCCGAAGCCCTTCTTCACGCCTTCCATCCAGGGGCCGGAGCGCGGCAGCAAGGCGCCGGCGGATAAGCCGACCAGGAGCAGTGGCACGCCCATGCCAAGCGCCATGGAAAATAGCGCGGCGCCGCCCAAGGCGGCATCGCCGGTTTGGCTGATGTAAAGCAGCGCCCCGGCGAGGGGCGCGGCGACGCAAGGCCCGACGATCAGGGCCGAGAGCGCGCCCATCAAGAACACCGTGATGCCCCGTCCCCCCTGTAGGTGGCCGGATTCTTGTGAGAGCTTGCTCTGCAAGCTGGGCGGCAGTTGCAGTTCGTAGAAGCCGAACATCGACAAGGAAAGCAGCACGAACACCCCGGCGAAGGCGGTCAGCACCCAGACATTCTGTAGGGCGGCTGAGAGCAAGGTGCCGGTGAGCCCGGCGGCCACGCCTACGGCGGTGTAGGTCAGCGCCATGCCCAGCACATAGACGAGGGAGAGCGCGAAGGCTCGGCCGCGTGCGACCTGCTTGCCTTGTCCGGCGATGATGCCGGAGAGAATGGGGATCATTGGAAACACGCAAGGGGTGAAAGCGAGCCCCAGTCCGGCGAGGAAGAAAATGAGCAGATTGGTCCAAAACCCGGCTTTGCCAAGCGTGGCCGCGATTCGGCCGCTGCTGTCCGCGGTTTCTAGGGGGGGCGCAGGGGGCACGCTGCCGGCTGCCGGCAATTCGGCGTGCAAGGTCTGTGTCTGCGGCGGGTAGCAGATGCCCGCATCGGCGCAGCCTTGCGAGGTAACGCGCAAGGCAAAGGCGAGTGGGGCGCTGGTGTCGCGCTCGACGGGTAGGCGAATCGCCGCTTCCTGGTAATACACCTGGACTCGACCGAAGGTTTCGTCCTGCTTTTCCTTGCCGGGTGGGCGCTGTGGCTCGCCTAGGGTGAGCGCATCGCTCGCGAAGCGGAAATTGTCGCGGTACAGGTAGTAGCCTTTGGCGATTTCGAAGCGCACTTCCAGGGTGCGGTCGTCCAGGGCGCGCACGCTAGGACGAAAGGCCTCTTGCGGATCGAGGAAGGTTTGCGCCGCGAGGGGCATGGCGGCGAGCAACGCGGCCAGCCACAGGCAGCACGTCAGCAAACGGCGCATGGGCCCTCCGTTGCCTGGCGTACCCAGTCGAGATAGGCCGGTAGGCCGGCCGTGATGGGCAGGGCGATGATTTCCGGTAGCGCGTAGGGGTGTTGGCTGCGCAGCGCCGCTTCGACCTCGGCATAGCGCGCGCGCTGGGTCTTGATGAGCAGCGGGATCTCCGTCGCCTTTTCCACGGCGCCCTGCCAGCGGTACACCGAGTGGCAGGGCGCGAGGATGTTGACGCAGGCAGCCAGTCCCGTTTCCACGAGGGTCGTGGCGAGCCGCTCGGCGCTTGCCGGATCGGGTAGATTGGTGAGGATGAGGAGGGTATCGGTCATGGCGCCATTTTAAGGAAAGGCTGAATAAATTGCTGCACGGGCGGTCTTGCGGATTGGCGTTACGGTCATTCCCGGGGCCGGCTCCCTTGGGCGATAATGACAGCGTTTCCTTCGAGCCAGCGAGCATGTACCGCCAGCGTAGCGAACCCGGACATTTGTCGAGCGCCTTCCTCAAGCTGCCGGACACCCTCTTGTTGGTGTTCGACCGCGAGGGGCGTTTGCGGCTGGTCAGCGATGCCTGGGAGGAAGCGCTGGGCTTTTCGCTCGCCGAGCTGCGCCAGCAGAGCTTTTTCGATCTGCTCTTCGAGGGGGACCGTGACGACTGTGTCCGGCGCCTGTCCGGCATGGGGCCGGGCCAGCTCACCTTGCGCTTCGCCAGCCGGTGTTGCCGCAAGGGCGGCGGCTATCTCGGGGTGGTCTGGAATCTCACTTATGATGTCGACGAGGCGCTGTTCTACGCCTCGGCGCACGAGACCGCGGTGCACCTGTCGAGCGAGGAGGCGCATCTGCCCGATGTGTTCGTCGATGGGCTCACCGGGCTGCCCAACCGCAGCTTGTTCCTCGATCGGCTCGAGCACACGCTGCACCGGGCCGAGCGCCGTCCCGATACGCGCTTTGCCGTGCTGCATTGCGGCATCGACCGCTTCAAGGTCATCAACCACAGCCTCGGGCACCGCATGGGCGACCTGCTGCTCATGAGCGTCGCCAACCTGATTCGCAACACCATCCGCCCGACCGACATGGTGGCGCGCCTGGCCGGGGACGAGTTTGGCATCCTGCTCGAAGACATCCGTGATGTGAGCTCCACCTTACACGTCGTGCATCGCATCCAGAACAAGCTGCAATTGCCCTTCACCTTGAATGGCCATGAGGTGTTTGCCACGGTTTCCTTCGGTATCGTGGCCAGCTCGCCCGAGTATCGCCAGGCGGACGTGATGCTGCGCGATGCCAATCTCGCCATGGTCGGCGCCAAGGAGCAAGGCGGCGGCGCTTACATGGTGTTCAACAAGGACATGCATGACCAGGCGGTGCGCCGCTTGGAATTGGAAATGGACCTGCGCCACGCGCTGGAGCGGGGGGAGTTCGAGGCTTACTACCAGCCCATCGTCGACTTGCGCCAGGGTAGCTTGGCGGGTTTCGAGGCGCTCGTGCGCTGGAACCACCCGGTGCGCGGGTTGGTCTCGCCGCTCGAATTCGTGCCGGTGGCAGAAGAAACTGGCCTGATCGTGCCGCTTGGACGCTGGATGCTGTATGAAGCCTGCCGCCAGCTGCAAATTTGGCGCACCCGTCTGCCTGGGGCTGAGCGGCTTTCAGTCAGCGTCAATCTTTCGAGCAAGCAAATCATGCATGTGCAGCTCCTTGGCCATGTGCAAGAAGCGCTAGCCCGAAGCGGCCTGCCGCCTACGGCCTTGAAGCTCGAAATCACCGAGAGCGCCTTGATGCAGGATGCCGACCGCGCCATTGCCCTGTTAGAGGCGCTCAAAGCCCAGGGCATTCGCATCCTGCTCGACGATTTCGGCACCGGTTATTCGTCGCTTTCCTACCTGCACCGTCTACCCATCGACACCCTCAAAGTAGACCGTTCCTTCGTGCGCCACTTGCACGAGCGCGAGACCGACCGACATTTCGTCGAAACCATCGTGCATCTCGCCCAGCGTCTGCGTCAGGAGGTGGTTTGCGAAGGCGTGGAGCGGCCCGAACAGGCCGCCATCTTGAAAGCCATGGGTGTCGGATATACCCAGGGCTTTCTCTATTCCCGGCCGGTTGCCGCGCACGAGGCGCAGATGCTCATCCTCACCGGTCTCGAACCCGGCGGCGCCTGAAGGCGGGCGCTTGAGCGTGAGAGCCGCGCCGCGCTCTGCCGCGCGGGGGGAGGGCGCGTGGATCGGTTGCGCTGGGTTAGCGCAATAGGCGGCGCCGGGTCAGCGCCAGGGCGATGACGTAGGCGGCTACGGTCAGGGCGAGCAGAGCCCCGACGTGGGTCCAGACGGTTTCCGGCACCTGGCCGTTCAGTAGCGGCCGCACCAGCGCCACGCCTTGGGCCAGAGGTAGCCAAGATCCCAGGCTGGCGAGCCAGCCGGGCAACTGGTCGGTAGGGAAGAACACGCCGGAAATCAGGGTCATCGGCGTGATGAATAGGGTGAAGTAATACATGAAGAAATCGTAGGACGGCGCGAGTGCGTTCCAGATCAGCCCGAGCGCCGCAAAAGCCAGTCCAGTGAGTAGGATGGCGGGTAAGGCAAAGAGCGCCAAGTTGCCGTGTGTGAGCCCCATGCCGCTGACCACTACGAGAATGGCGGCGCCTGAGAGCAGCGACTTGCTGGCGGCCCAGATGAGCTCGCCGAGCAGTACGTCATTCAAGCCCAAAGGGGTGTTGAGGATGGCCTCCCAGGTCTTTTGCACGTGCATACGGGAAAAAGCCGAATAGAGCGCCTCGAATGTGGCGGCGTTCATGGTCGAGGACGCGATGATGCCGGCGGCCAAGAAAGCAACGTAGGGTTGGCCGTCGAGGCTGGGCAAGAGGGTGCCGAGTCCGTAACCGAGGCCGAGCATGTAGATCATCGGGGCGGCAAGATTGCCGAGGATGGAGGGTAGGGCGAGCTTTTTCCAGACCAGGAAGTTGCGGCGCCAGACGGGCAGCCAGCCAGTAAGCGAGGTGAGCGCAGCAGGGTGGGACATGGGGGTTTTGGCGCAGGGTGGAGCCTTATTCTACCCTTTCGCCAGCTTTTGCTGCGATGCACCAGAACAGCGCTCGCAACCCGTTCGGCGCACCAGAAAAGCCAGACATGGCATCAGGGGCATTGTTTAAGTCCTTGATTCGCAAGAATCAGTTTTTTGGCATGTTTTTCGCACAAAGGGGGCGTCGTCTACATGTCCGGAGGAAAAGAACATGGCCGATCCGTATGAATTGCCCCGCCTGCTGGCCCGCTTGAAGCTGCAGGTGCGTCGTGTGCTGAACCAGTCCGTCGACCTCGAGGCGCTGCGGCAGGATCCGGAATATGCGCGTCGACGTCTTGCCGAACTCGAAGCCTTGGCCGAGGACGAGGAATTATTGGTGCTCATCCTGCGCCTGCGCGAGCTGCTCTGCCCGCCTGTCGCCGTGCCGCCTGCTGCGCCGCCCGCGCCTGAATCTGCGTCTTTGTCGCAGGGCGGGCGTGAGCCGCTCGCGACGGCGCGGGATTACCGCTTTGGCGCCCGTGCCTGGTGAGGCGCGCCGGATAGTATTGGCTTCTGCTAATATTATCCTTTTGCCGAACTTGCGTGCCATGAAAATCGCCGATCCTAGCCAAACCGAGTGTGTCAATGAAGTCCAGCTCATGCTCGCCGAGCTGCCCTTTGACGGGGCCAGGGTGCTCGAGCTAGGCTGCGGCCGGGCCGAGAAGACCCGTGTGCTGGCGGAAACGGGGCGGATGCAGGAGATTCTGGCGCTGGAAGTGGACGCGGTCCAGCATCGGCGCAATCTAGAAATCACCGACTTGCCCCGCGTGCGTTTCGCGCTAGGCGGCGCCGAGGCGATTCCTGCGGCCGACGCCAGCTTCGACATCGTCATCATGTTCAAGTCGCTGCATCACGTGCCGATGCCACGCATGGACGATGCCTTGGCGGAAGTGGCGCGGGTCTTGCGCCCGGGCGGGCTAGCCTGGATTTCCGAGCCGGTCTATGCCGGAGCACTCAATGAGGTGATGCGCCTCTTTCATGACGAAAAAGAAGTGCGCGAAGCCGCCTTCGCGGCCGTCTGCCGGGCGGTGGAGCGTGGCGTGCTGGCGCTCGAGCGGCAACGCTTTTTCCTCACCCGCAGCCATTTCGAGGATTTTGCCGCCTTCGAGCGGCGCATGATTCAGGTCACGCATACCGAGCACCGGCTCTCGCCGGCGCTGTATGACACGGTGCGGCGCCGCTTCGAAGCGCACTTGACGCCTGAGGGCGCCACCTTCTTCAATCCCCAGCGCGTCGATCTGCTCAGAAAACCCGGCTAAGCCGCGCTTGGGCCTGGGGCGGCGGTGGCAAAGCGCCTGTGGTCAGTGCGTTACGGCGCGCTGCGGTGCGCGCTCTTGCGGCTATCCGAGTCCTCGTCGCTATACCGTGTCCGCCTTGCGGCTCGCAAGGCGCGCCATGCTTTTCAACGGCCTGTCAGGGGCGGCGCTGCCGGGCGGATTCGAGAGCGCGGCAGAGCGCCTCGGTACCATCCAGGATGCGCGGCGTGTGGCGCTGCATGATGTCCGGGTTGATATGAAACAGATTGCCGCGCTGCTGGGCGAGTAGGCGTGGCCAGCGTTTCCAGTCGTCAAGCCACTCCGGTCGGGCATCGCCCATGCCGGTGGCGACGATGGCCTCGGGATTGGCGGCGAGCACGGACTCCAAGCTCACTGTCGGCGCCATTTGGTCGAGCTCGCCATAGATGTTTTCGCCGCCGCATAAGGTGATGGCGCTGGTGATGATTTGCGGCCTGCCTACCGTCATCAGGGGCTCCTTCCAGATCTGATAGAACACCCGTACCTTGGGGCGCTGGCCATAGTTGGCGCGCAGCTGCGCGAGGCGTTGACGGAAGGCCTCTGCCGCGGCCCGGGCTGCTTGCTCCGTGCCGGCCAGGCGGCCGAACTGCTCGAGCTCGTCGGCCACGGCGTCGATGCTGTTGGGTTGGGTCAAGAACACGGGGATGCCCAGGCGGCGCAGCTTGTCGAGCATGGCCGGCGGGTTGCCGCTTTCCCAGCCGATCACCAGGTCGGGCTTGAGTCGCAAGATGGCTTCGAGATCGAGGCGGGTATAGCCGCCCACACGCGGCAGCCGCTGGGCGGCGGGGGGATAGTCGCTGTAGTCGACGGCGCCGACCAAGGCGGCGCCCGCGCCAGCGGCATAGAGATTTTCCGTGACGTGCGGCGCGAGACTGACGATGCGCCGGGCTGGCGCCGCGAGATGCACCGCGCGGCCGGTATCGTCGATGAGCGTGACCGGCGCGGCGGCAAGCGGCCAGCTCGTAGCCAGGGTGAAGATTAGCGCGAGCTGCGTTAGGTAGTGGCGCATCGTGTTCTCCAAGCGGCCAGCGCCGCCTCTAGTTTTTGCCATGCGGCCGGGTTGCCGGGCAGGCCGAAACGCACCAGGCGGGCCGTGGCGAACAGGCGCACTAGGATGCCGCGCGACTTGAGAAAATTAAACAGCGGTTTCGGATTGGCAAGCGCCAGGCTGACGAACAAGGGACAAGCGGCGGGTGGCGTTGTCTCGGCCAGGGGCGCCAGCAGGGCGGCGAGGCGCTCGCTCGCGCGGGCCAATTCTTGCCGGGCCTTGGCCTGCCAGTCGCTATCGCGCAGGGCTTGAGTGGCGACCCAGCGCGCCGGATGGCTGACGGGCCAGGGGCCGAGCTTGGCCGCTAGCGCCTGTAACAGCGCTTCCTGGCCAAAGATGAAGCCGACTCGGGCGCCGGCCAGACCAAAGAACTTGCCGAGCGAGCGCAGTACCACCAGATTCGGGTAGGCCGCGCTGCCGGCCTGATCCGTGACGGAATAGGCTGGGGTGGCGTCGATGAAGGCTTCGTCTACGAACAGCCAGCCGCCGCGGCGGCCCAGCTCGGCGGCGGCTTCTAGGATGGCCTCCCGGTCTAGGCGGTGGGCGGTGGGGTTGTTGGGGTTGCACAGCAGCAGACGCGGCGTGGCGGCCGCAAGGCCGCGCCGCAGATTGCCGGCGGGTAGTTGCCTAAGCGTATGGCCGGCGGCCTGCCAGGCCGCTGGGTGCTCGGCGTAGAGCGGCGCGAGGCAGGCGATGCTGGCAGGCGGAAAAAGCTGTGGCAGGAGCTGGAGCGCGGCTTGCGAGCCGGGCAGCGGCAAGAGTCGGTGATTGCCGTAATAGGCTGCGGCGGCACGCTCTAGCCCGTCGTCGGCTTCGGGCAGGCGCTGCCAGACCGTTGCCGGGAGGGGGGGCACCGGCCAGCCGCTGGGGTTGATGCCGGTCGAGAGGTCGAGCCAATCGGCGAGCGCAATGCCGCTACCTCGAGCCGCCTCGCGCAAGCGGCCGCCGTGCTCAAGCATGGATGAGGCCGACGAGGAAAAAAGCCGCCAGCCACAGTCCCAGGCCGCGCTGCACGAGCCGGATGGCCTGGCCGATGTGGCGATGATCCGGGGCGCGGCCTTGGCCGAGCTGGGGACGAACCTCGGTTTGTCCGGCATAGACGGCCGCGCCGCCCAGGACGATGCCGAGGCTGCCGGCGCCGGCCGCCATGACTGGGCCGGCATTGGGGCTCTCCCACGCCGCTGCCTG
Source organism: Azovibrio sp. (assembly GCA_026414665.1). Taxonomy (GTDB): domain Bacteria; phylum Pseudomonadota; class Gammaproteobacteria; order Burkholderiales; family Rhodocyclaceae; genus Azovibrio. Next base: position 8,853 of record JAOAIO010000028.1, on the reverse strand, counting down.
GCGCTTCCAGCACGCCAAAGCCCGGCGCGGGGAGCCGAGCAGGGCGTAAGTCAGGGCCGTGAGGCGGGCGGGCGCCCAATTGAGCAGATCGTCCAGCTTGGCGGCAGCCCAGCCGAACTGGCGGTAGCGCGCGTTCTTGTAGCCCCACATGGCGTCCAAGGTATTGGCGAGCCGGTGCAGTAGGGCGCCAGGTCCGCCGCAGAGCGCGAACCAGAACAAGGCTCCGAATACCGCATCGTTGCCGTTTTCGAGCACCGATTCGACGCCGGCTCGGGCGATGCCGGTGGCGCAGAGCTGGCTCGTGTCGCGCGAGACCAGCCAGCTCACCCGGCGGCGGGCTTCGGGCAGATTCTTCGCGGCGAGCGGCCGGCATACGGCCTCGCCGTGCTGAGCCAGGCTGCGTGCGCCCAGCGCGAAATAGCCGAGCAGCACGTCTACGTACCAAGCCCAGCCTGGCGCTTGGCGCCACCACACGGCAAGCGCGACCGGCGGCAGCACGGCCAGGCACCAAGCGAGGATGCCATGGAGGCGGCTGCCGCCCGCGCCGCCGGCATGGTTGAGCGCCGCTTCTAGCCAGCCGGCGAGCCGGCCGAAGCCGACCAGGGGGTGGAAGCGGCGTGGTTCGCCGAGTATCCGATCGAGCAGCACGGCCGCCAAGGCCGCCGTGGGAATGTGCAAAGCGGGATGTTGCGCCAGCAATTCAGCCAGAAAGTCCATGGGATAATCCGGCCCTTCTTGGGCACCTGCGAAAAAAGAGGCAGGATTTTATAACCAAAGTCCGAGTCCGGGTTTGCTTCCGTAGATGCTGTTTTCATGTCCGACACGATGAATCTTAATTCCCTCATGGTCCAGGGCTGCACTTCGGACGCCGGCAAATCGACGCTGGTTGCGGCGCTGTGCCGCATCTTCAAGCGGCGTGGCGTGCGCGTGGCGCCTTTCAAGCCACAGAACATGGCGCTGAATTCCGCCGTCACCGAAGACGGCGGCGAGATTGGCCGCGCCCAGGCCTTGCAAGCGCAAGCCGCGGGACTGCGCGCGCATACCGATTTCAATCCAGTGCTGCTAAAGCCCTCCACCGACAAGAAAGCGCAGGTCATCATCCACGGCCGGGTGGCCGCCGATCTCGATGCCCGCGACTATCAAGCTTATAAGCCGCGCGCCATGCAAGCCGTGCTCGCATCCTGGGCGCGCTTATGCGAACGCTACGAGGCGGTGCTCGTGGAGGGCGCCGGCAGCCCGGCGGAAATCAACTTGCGGGCCCGGGACATCGCCAACATGGGCTTCGCCGAGGCAGTGGATTGCCCGGTGATCCTGGTGGCCGACATCGATCGAGGTGGGGTGTTCGCCCACCTGGTGGGGACCCTCGAGCTGCTTTCCGCATCGGAGGCGCAGCGGGTGGTGGGCTTCGTCATCAACCGCTTTCGGGGCGACATCGCGCTGCTTGCGCCGGGACTGGAGTGGCTCGAACAGCGCACCGGCAAGCCGGTGTTGGGCGTGCTGCCCTATCTGCACGGCCTGTTCCTCGATGCCGAGGACGCCATCGCCACCCAGCAAGCCGACAAGCCGGCGGCGCGCCTTAAGGTGATCGCCCCAGCCTACCCGCGCACCTCGAACCACAACGATCTCGACCCCTTGCGCCTGCACCCGGAGGTGGATTTCCAATGGATCGGTGCGCATCAGGCCATCCCCCCCGCCGACCTGGTGGTGCTCCCGGGCTCCAAGGCGGTGCGCGCCGACCTCGACTGGCTGCGCCGCCAGGGCTGGGAGAGCTATCTGCAACGGCATTTACGCTACGGCGGCAAGGTGCTCGGCCTGTGCGGCGGTTATCAGATGCTGGGCCAGGCCATCCATGATCCTCTGGGCCTGGAAGGCGCGCCGGGTAGCTCGCCCGGGCTGGGCTGGCTCGCCTGTGAGACGACGCTTGCCCCGGAAAAGCAACTGCGCAACGTCGTTGGCCGGCTTACGCTGGCGGACGCGCCGGCCATGTCGGGGTATGAGATCCATCTCGGCGTGACGCACGGCGCGGCGCTGGCGCGGCCCTTGGTGCGCCTTGCCGACGGCCGCGCGGAGGGCGCCTGCTCGGCGGATGACCAGGTGCTGGGCAGCTACTGTCACGGCCTCTTCGAGCACCCGGAAGCGCTCGCGGCGCTGCTTGCATGGGCGGGGCTGGCAGGCGCGGCGCCGGTCGATTTCGCCGCCCGGCGCGAGGCGGATCTGGAGCGCTTGGCCGATACCGTCGAAGCCGCCCTGGATTGGTCGCGGCTCGCGGCGCGCTTACCTGGCCGGCCCTGGCTGGAGCCGGCCGCGGCGGTACGTTAGGAGGTGTGTCGATGGCTGCCGCGCCTTCTGGCTTCCCGCTCGCGCCGCCCCCTTTTACCGGGCGTAGCCGCGTCGTCGAGCCTGGCGCCGGCTTCGATTGGCTGCGCCAAGGCTGGGTGCTGTTTGGCGCCTATCCTGGGCGCTGGCTGGGGCAAAGCCTGTTGTGTCTTAGCGTGCTTGGCCTTGCGGCGAGCCTGCCTGGGTTGGGCGTGGGGCTGGCGCTGTGCGCCTTGCCGTTTTGTTGCGTCGGTATGCTCGCTGCCTGCCAGCGCGCCGCGCGCGGCGAGGCGCCGCGGCTGGATGATCTGCTCACCAGCTGGCGCGCGCGGCGTGCCGCGCTCATGCGCTTGGGGCTCGGCTTTTGTCTCGGCGGCGCGCTCCTCGCGCTGCCACATGCCTGGCGTGTGGCTGCCGCCCCGGCCGCTTTTGGCCTTGCCGAGTTGGGGCGCTGGCTTGGCGGTTTCTTGCTCGATGCGTTGCTCGTCGTGGTACTCTCCTTGCCGCTCGCCATGGCTTTCTGCTTTGCGCCGGCCCTGGTGGCGTTCCAGCGCATGGCGCCGTGGGCCGCGCTCAAAGCCAGCGGCGCGGCCTGCTTGAAAAACTGGCGCGCCTTCTTGGTGTGCGGCGGCTTGCTCGCCATGCTCGCGTGCGTTGCCGTCCTGTCCTTGGGACTGGGCTTTCTGGTGCTGATTCCGGTAGCGTGCGGCGCGCTCCATGCCGCCTACCGGGATATTTTCGTGGGTGTCTAGGATGGATGCATATCTGATGCCGGCGTGGGGGGAACCATGCAGGCGCTGACCCTTCCCGCTAGCGGCGGCTGGCAGTGGCTGGCGCAAGGCTATGCCTTGTTCCGCCGCCAGCCGGCCGTGATCGGCTTGATGGTGATGAGCTACTGGATGAGCCTCGTCGTGTTCAATGTGCTGCCCATCGTGGGGCCCTTGCTGGCGTCTCTGGTCATGCCGGGGTTGTCGGTCGGGGTCATGGCGGCCTGCCGCGAGGTGGACCGCAACCGGCAGCCGGCGCTGGGGGTGTTCTTGCAAGCCTTGCGGGATGCGCCGGGCCCGTTGATGGCTTTGGGCGCGATTTATCTGGCTTATACCCTCCTGGCCCTGGCTTTGGCCGGTCTTGTCGACGGCGGCGCCTTGCTGACCGCGGTGACCGCAGGCAAGCCCGTCGACCCCGAGGCGCTCGAGGATGGCCGCCTGTTTTTCGCGGCGCAGGTGCTGCTCTTGGCGATGGCGCCCATCCTCATGGCGTATTGGTACGCCCCGATCTTGGTCGCCTGGCATCGGCTTTCCATCCCCAAGGCGCTGTTCTTTAGCGGCATTGCCTGCTTGCGCAATTGGCGTGCCTTTCTCGTCTATGGCTTGGGGCTGGTCGGTGTCGGCGCCATCTTGCCCGGCGTGTTGCTGGGTGTGCTGGGTAGTCTGTTCCCAGGGGCGGCGGGATGGCTCGCTTCTGTGATCACCTTGCCCTTGCTCCTCGTTCTGGCGCCGACCGTATTTGCCAGTTTTTATGTGAGCTACCGCGACGTATTCGTGCCGTCCGCGCCGCTTTCCGAACATGCCTGAAGCCGACTGGGCGTCCGCGGGCCAGCCGCTTGGCCTGTTTGGTGGTACCTTCGATCCGGTGCATTTCGGCCATTTGCGCTTAGCCGAGGAAGCCTGCGAGGCGTTGGGGCTGACCGGCATCCGCTGGCTGCCGGCGGGCCAGCCGCCGCACCGTGAGCCGCCGCGCGTGGCCGCTTCGCACCGGCTGGCCATGGTGCGCTTGGCGGTGGCCGGCAATACGCGCTTTAGCGTCGATGCGGCCGAGGTGGAGGCTGCTGCGCCCAGCTACACGGTCACGACGCTTACGCGGCTGCGCCGCGAGCTGGGGCCGCAGCAGCCTCTGGTGCTTCTGCTGGGCGCGGATGCCTTCGCCGGCTTGACGACTTGGCACCGTTGGCAGGAAATCTTTGCGCTTGCGCATCTTGCCGTGCTGCATCGGCCGGGCTACCCGTTACGGCCCGAAAGCTTGCCGGAAACCTTGGCCTGGCAATACCGCGCGCGCCAGGCGGCCGGCCCTGCGGCATGGGCGGCTGCTCCGGGCGGCTGCATCTTGACATTGCCGATGACCCAGCTCGATATCTCCGCCACCCACATCCGCGCCCTCCTGGCCCGTGGCGCAAGCCCGCGTTATTTGCTGCCCGATGCGGTTCTCGACTATATTCGCCGCCACCAACTCTACGGCCCCCGGTAACCCCCTGATGGAACTACAGCAATTACAGCAGACCGTCGTCGATGCCTTGGAAGACATCAAGGCCAAGGACATCGAAGTGATCGACACTACACCGCTGACTTCCTTGTTTGAGCGCATCGTCATCGCCAGCGGCGATTCGAATCGCCAAGTCAAGGCCCTGGCCCGCAATGTCCAAGACAAGGTGCGCGAGGCGGGCGGCACCGTGCTGGCGGTCGAGGGCGAGGAAGTCGGCGAATGGGTGCTGGTGGATCTCGGCGATATCGTCGTGCACGTCATGCAGCCTGCCGTGCGCAGCTACTACAACCTGGAAGAGCTGTGGCAGAGTGCCCCGACTCGGCGTCAGAGGGTCCCGATCGGCGCCTCCGGCGTGGCATGAAGCTAGCTATCGTGGCGGTCGGCCACAAACAGCCGGACTGGTTGCGGGCCGGCTGTCAGGAATATCTCAAGCGGATGCCGCGCGAGTTGCCGACACGGATCGTCGAGGTCAAGCCCGAGCCGCGCGGCGCCCGCACCCGGGAACAATTACAGGCGGCCGAGAAGATGCGCATCCTCGAAGCCGCCGGCGCTGGCGTGCGGCTCATCGCTTTGGATGAGAAGGGGAGCGACTTGACGACGCAAAAATTCGCGGAGCGGCTCGCGGCCTGGATGCAGGATGGCCGCGATACGGCTTTCCTGATCGGCGGCGCCGATGGCCTCGATGCCGAGTTGAAGCAGCGCGCCGAGGCGACGCTTCGTCTTTCCAGCCTCACCTTGCCGCACGGCATGGCGCGTCTCTTACTGTGCGAGCAGCTCTACCGGGCGGTGAGCCTCATCCGCAATCATCCCTATCACCGCGAATAGACGGGCATGAACATCACATCGGGTTTTCAGCGCATCTATTTGGCTTCGCGCAGCCCGCGGCGGCGCGAGCTGCTCACCCAGATCGGCGTGCATTTCGATACGTTGATTTTCCGGACCGGTAGCCGCGCCGATCCGGAAACCGATGAGACGCCGCTACCTGGTGAGGCGGCCGATGCCTATGTGCTGCGCCTGGCGCGGGCCAAGGCCGAGCACGGCCAGCGTCTGGTCGGCTGGCGCAAGCTCGTGCCACAGCCGGTGCTGGCCGCCGACACGACCTTGGATCTGGATGGCCAAATCATCGGTAAGCCCGTCGATGCTGCCGATGCGCTGGCCATCCTGCGCCGTCTCTCGGGGCGCAGCCACCGGGTGTTGACCGGCGTGGCGGTGTATCACGAGGGATGCTTGGAAACCGCGCTGAGCGTCTCCGAGGTGCGTTTCCGCGCCCTCGACGATGCCGAAATCCGCCGCTATGTCGCCAGTGGCGAGCCCATGGACAAGGCTGGCGCCTATGGCATCCAGGGCCGTGCCGGGCTGTTCGTGGCGCATATTTCCGGCAGCTACACCGGCATCATGGGGCTGCCGCTGTGCGAGACCGGGCGCCTGCTCGAGCGCGTCGGCTATCCCTTCGCGTGAACCCGGCTCGGCGCCCCGGGCTGGTTATATGGGTGCGAATGCAAGCTTGATGGGCCGGGGGTGGGCGCTCTATGCTGCCGGCCTCGCATTGCATTTGGCTTTCCATGTTCACCCCGGAACTCATCTTCGCTTTTCTCACCCTCACGGCCTTGGAGCTGGTGCTGGGCATCGACAACATCATCTTCATTTCCATCTTGGTGGATAAGCTGCCGCCGGAGCAGCGTAACTTCGCCCGCAAGCTCGGCCTATTTCTGGCCATGTTCATGCGCCTGGCCTTGTTGGCGCTGCTGGCTTGGCTGGCCGGCCTCACGGCGCCTTTGTTCGCAGTGTGGGGACATGGCGTTTCCGGCCGCGACTTGATTTTGATCGCCGGCGGCCTGTTCCTGGTGTGGAAGAGCACCGGCGAAATCCATCAGCTACTCGAAGGCGAGGCGGGCGAGGCTTCGACAGCGGTGCGTACCACGCTCGCTGCCATCATCGTCCAGATCATCGCCATCGACGTCGTGTTTTCCCTCGATTCGATCATCACTGCCATCGGCATGGTCAACCACTTGCCGGTGATGATGGCAGCCGTGGTGGCTTCGGTGGCGTTGATGATGGTCGCCTCCGGCCCGATTGCCGCGTTCGTGTCGATGCACCCCACGGTAAAGATGCTGGCCTTATCTTTCCTGATGGTGGTGGGGGTGGTCCTGATCGCCGATGGGTTTGGCCACCATGTGCCCAAGGGCTACATCTACTCGGCCATGGCCTTCTCGGTGATGGTGGAAATGCTCAACATCCGTATGCGTAAGCAGGCCAATGCGCCCGTGCGCCTGCGCCAGCCCTATGTCGCCGACCCGGTGGGCGAAGCCGGGGACGGCGCAGCCAGGCGCTGACGGCGCGCTTAGTGCGCCGCTTCCCAGTTCGGTCCGGCGCCGACTTCCACCACGAGCGGCACCGCGAGGCGGGCGACACCGGCCATCAAGTCGGGGAGCTGTTGGCGCACTTGCATGAGCTCGGCATCCGGCACTTCCAGCACCAGCTCGTCGTGCACCTGGAGCACGATGCGGCTTTTGAGCTGCGCCGCGCTCAGCCAGTTCTGCACGGCGACCATGGCAAGCTTGATCAAATCGGCGGCAGTGCCTTGCATCGGCGCGTTGATCGCGGCCCGTTCCGCGCCTTGGCGGCGGCCGACGTTGCGGCTCTTGATGTCGGGCAGCATGAGGCGGCGGCCAAACACGGTTTCGACATAGCCTTGGCGGTGCGCCTGGGCGCGGATCGTCTCCATGTAGCGGGCGACGCCGGGGTAGCGCGCGAAATAGCGGTCGATATAGGTTTGCGCCGCGCTTCTTTCCAGCCCCAGGTTGCGGGCTAGGCCAAAGGCGCTCATGCCGTAGATCAGGCCGAAATTGATGGTTTTTGCTACCCGGCGCTGCTCTGGCCCCACGGCCTCGGGCGCCACGCCGAAGATTTCCGCGGCCGTGGCGCGGTGCACGTCCTCGCCGCGGGCGAAGGCTTCCAGCAGGCGCGCGTCACCGGAGAGGTGGGCCATGATCCTAAGCTCCACCTGGGAGTAGTCGGCGGAGACGATGCTGCACCCGGCGGGCGCCACGAAGGCGGCGCGAATGCGCCGGCCGGCTTCGGTGCGTACCGGGATGTTTTGCAGGTTGGGTTCGGAGGAGGCGAGCCGGCCGGTGACGGCGGTGGCTTGCGAGAAATGCGTATGCACCCGGCCGGTGGCCGGATTGATCATGCGCGGCAGTTTGTCGGTGTAGGTGCTTTTGAGCTTGGCAAGGCTGCGATGTTCGAGCAGAAGCTTGGGGAGCGGGTAATCCAAGGCGAGTTCGGTGAGCACTTCCTCATCGGTGGAGGGCGCGCCGCCCGGGGTTTTCTTTTTTACCGGCAGGCCCAGCTTGGCGAACAGGATTTCCGCGAGCTGCTTGGGCGAGCCGAGGTTGAAAGGCTGGCCGGCCAGGGCGAAGGCGCGCTGTTCGAGATCGAGGATTTTCTGTCCGAGCTCGTGACTTTGCTGCGCCAGCAGATCGGCATCGATGAGGATGCCGGCGCGCTCCATCTTGAAGAGCACCTCCCGGGTCGGCATTTCGATGTCGCGATAGACGCGGGCGAGGCCGGGTTCCGCTTCGATCCGGGGAAAGAGTGTCTGGTGCAGGCGCAAGCTGATGTCGGCGTCCTCGGCCGCGTATGCGGCGGCAAGCGGCACGGGGACCTGCTCGAAGCCGATCTGTTTGGCGCCTTTGCCGCACAGGTCGGCGTAGGCAAGGGTGGCAAGGCCGAGGTGGCGACTGGCGAGCTGGTCTAAGTCATGCCCCTTGTCCGATTCCAGCACGTAGGATTGCAGCAGGGTGTCGTGGGCGATGCCGGCGAGCGCGATGCCATGGTTGGCGAACACGTGCTGGTCGTATTTGAGATTCTGCCCCACCTTGAGGTGGCGATCGGATTCGAGCCAGGGCTTCAGCCTGGCGAGCACGGCTTCTAGCGGGAGCTGCGCTGGGGTGTCTGGTCCTGCATGGCCAAGCGGGATGTAGCAGGCCTGCCCTGGCGCGGTAGCGAGGGAAAGGCCGACGAGACGCGCCGCGAACGGGTCGAGGCTCGTCGTTTCAGTATCGAGGGCGGTCAGCGCGGCGGTCTTAATGCGCGTCAGCCAGGTTTCCAGAGTGGACCAGTCGAGCACCGTGGTGTAGCCGGCCCGATGCGCGTCGGGATCGGCGGCGTCGGTCGCGGCCGGCGCCGCCGATGATGGTGTCGGCGCCCGTGCCACCCTGGATCACGTCGTTGCCGGTGCCGCCATCGAGGAGATCGGCGCCGCCGAGGCCGTTGATC
>JAOAIO010000027.1 GCA_026414665.1 Azovibrio sp. | reverse complement strand
GGTGATGATCAGGATGTGGAAGATGGCCCAGATCGAACCGGCGATCACATGGCCGATCCAGAGCAGCGGCCCAGTGAGGCCGGAACCCGCCACCATGGCGCCGCCCATCAGGGCGATCAGCATGAACACGAGCTCGCCAGCATACATGTTGCCGAACAGCCGCATGCCGTGCGAAATGGTCTTGGCGGCGAATTCGATCATCTGCATCAGGAAGTTCACGGGAGCGAGCAGCGGATGGCTGCCGAACGGCGCGGAAAAGAGCTCATGCACCCAGCCCCCCAGGCCCTTGATCTTGATGTTGTACCACAGGCAGATGAGCAGCACGCCCAAGGACATGCCGAGCGCGCCATTCAGGTCGGCGGTAGCGACGACGCGCATGTAGGCATGATGCGGATCCCCGCCGTTGGCAGCGTAGATGCCCTCCCAGATGCGCGGAATCAGATCGACGGGCACCAGGTCCATGGCGTTCATCAAGAAGATCCAGACGAACACGGTGAGCGCCAAAGGCGCGACGAAACGGCGCGACTCTTCGTGATGCACGATGCCCTTGGCCTGATTGGCGACCATTTCCACCAGGATTTCCACGGCGGCCTGGAAGCGCCCCGGCACCCCAGAGGTGGCATGACGCGCGGCCTTGGCGAGCATGAACACGGTAAGCAGGCCAAGCGAGATGGAGAAGAACAGGGTGTCGAAGTTGATGACGCTCCAGTCCACGATGGCGGTCTGGGCGTGACCCGTGTTGTTCAGGTGGGTCAAGTGATGGACGATGTACTCGCCCGCGGTGGGACCGTGTGCTGCAGCTGCTTCAGTAGCCATGTCAGGATTTCTTCCAAAAAGCAAAAAAACTCGCTTGTAACACAACCGCCATTCCGATCAGCAGGCTAGGCCAGTGCATGTCCGGATACGCCTTCACGGCGATTGCCAACAATCCTATGGTTGCCGCGACTTTGATGAACTCGCCGATGAAGAACTGGGCCGGCAGAGACGCTCCCGGACGCTTCGACACCGCTGTGAGACGCAGGGCAAACCAGGCGCTGGGCAGAATGCAGGCCAATCCTGCCAGGCCCGCCGAAACCGCCCCCCGCGTTCCGACGAGTAGTCCGGCAATCACCACGGTGAGTAGCGTAGCGCCAAGCTGCAGGTAAATTGCTTTGATCATGGCACTGTGCGGTTCATGCCGGCCGCCGCATACAAAACCTAAATAATATAAGACTTAAGGTCACTCACGTCAAACGAAACGTCAGGCTGCCGTAAGCTTCGCCGCGCCGCAGCAAGACTTTTCCCTTTGTTTTCAGCGCAAACGCGCCAGCAGGCCCTCGAGCTGATCGAGGCCGCCGAATTCGATCGTCACCTTGCCAGCGCCTTTTTTGTTGGCACGGATGCGCACGGTTGCGCCCAGGCTATCGGAGAGTTCTTCCTCCAGGCGGAGCAGATCCCGATCCGGCTGCGCTTCGACCGGCCGCGCCGGGGGGCGTAGCCGGCGTTGCACCAGGCGCTCGACTTCGCGCACCGACAAGCCTTGTTGCACCGCCTGTTGCGCCAGCCGCACCTGTTCCGCCGCGGGAAGCGGCAACAGCGCCCGGGCATGGCCCATGTCGAGGCGGTTCTCCATGAGCAGCGCCTGCACCGGCTCGCATAACTGCAAGAGGCGCAAAAGGTTGGTGGCAGCCGAACGCGAGCGCCCAACGGCCTCGGCGGCTTGCTGATGGGTGAGCCCAAACTCGTCTACGAGCCGCTGCAACCCCTGGGCCTCCTCCAGAGGATTGAGGTCCTCGCGCTGGATGTTTTCGATCAAGGCCATGGCCAAGGCCTGTTCGTCGGGGATGGCGCGCACTAGCACTGGCACCTGGGTAAGCCCCGCCAGGCGTGCCGCCCGCCAGCGCCGCTCGCCGGCGACGATTTCGTAGCGCTCGGCGCCAGGCGTGGCGTCGATGGCGCGCACCAGAATCGGCTGCATGATGCCCTGGGCTTGGATGGAGGCCGCCAGTTCAGCCAGGGAGGCCTCGTCCATGCGCGTGCGCGGCTGATATTTGCCGGGCCGCAGCCGGTCGATGGGCAATTCGCGTTGTTCCTCGGTGCGCGCTTCGCTACCGGCCGAGAGCAGGGCATCGAGGCCGCGACCCAATCCTTTTGGCTTCATGCCGCCCCCTCGTCATGCGCGAGACGGCCCAGCATTTCCTGGGCAAGCGCCAGGTAAGCCTGAGCACCCTTGGAGCTGCGGTCGAAAGCCAATACCGGCTTGCCATAGGAGGGCGCCTCGGCGAGCCGCACGTTGCGCGGCACGATGGTGTTGTAGACCTTGCGGCCAAAATGGCGCTCGAGTTCGCCGGAGACCTGTTGGGTGAGGGTGCTCTGGGGGTTGTACATGGTGCGCAGCAATCCTTCGATTTCCAGACGCGGGTTGAGATGGGCACGGACTTTCTTCAGGGTCTCGACCAGGTCCGAGAGCCCTTCCAGGGCGTAGTACTCACATTGCATCGGGATGAGCACGGCATCGGCGGCCACCAGGCCGTTGACCGTGAGCATGTTGAGGGCGGGCGGACAGTCGATCAGGACGAAATCGTAAGGCGCGTCCTTGAGCGCATCGCGCAGGCGGAATTCACGCCGCTCGAGCTCGATGATCTCGACCTCGGCGCCTGCCAGCTCACGGTTGGCTGGCAGCACGGCAAAGCCGAATTCGGTAGCGAGCGCGGCTTCGCCCAGGCCGACTTGGCCAAGTAGCACCTGGTACACGGTAGGTAGCGCCTCACGCTTGGTGATGCCGGCGCCGGTGGTGGCATTGCCTTGCGGATCCAGATCGATGAGCAGCACCCGACAGCCTTCGTGCGCCAGGCTGGCGGCAAGGTTGACGGCCGTCGTGGTCTTGCCGACGCCGCCTTTCTGGTTGGTGATGGCTAACACTTTCATGGTCGCTAACGCTCCACGCCAGGAATTCATGAGGCTTCCAGGATGACCAAATGCCGCGCCGCATCGAGGCCAGGCACTTTTAACGGCTGTAGGCCCGCCACCCGCACATCGGCCGGCAGGCTAGCCAGCTCCCGCTCCGGCAGCTGTCCCTTCATGGCCAGCCAGCGCCCGCCGGGAGCCAGCAGGGGCCGGGTGAGCCGCACGAATTCGGCCAGTTCGGCAAAGGCCCGGGCGGTGATGATGCCATATTGGCCGGACAGCGCCTCGACCCGGGCATGACGCGCCTCGACATTGGCAAGCCCGAGCTCGATCGCCGCCTGGCGCTGGAAGGCTGCTTTTTTCTGCACCGCGTCGACCAAGGTCACGCGCAGATCGGGCCGGGCGATGGCCAAAGGAATGCCGGGCAGGCCAGCGCCGCTCCCTACGTCGAGGAGTTCCGGGCCGGCGATCCAGGGCAGGATGGCGAGGGAGTCGAGCAGATGCTGCACGAGCATCTGCTCGGGATCCTTGAGCGCCGTGAGGTTGTAAGTCCGGTTCCATTTCAGCAGCAGGTCGCGGTAGGCAAGCAACCGATCCACCGCGGTAGCGGGCAGTTCGAGGCCAAGCGCGTCTAGGCCTTGGCGGAGTCGATCACGCTCGCTCATGGCGCCGACGCGCGCCCTTGGCGCTTCAAATAGATCAAGAGCAAGGAAATGGCCGCCGGGGTGATGCCCTGGATGCGGCTGGCCTGGCCTAGCGTCTCCGGCTTATGCTGCGCCAGCTTCTGCTGCACCTCACGCGAAAGACCGGGAACCTGGCTAAAGTCCAAGTCGTCCGGCAGCCGGGTTGCCTCATAGGCCGCGAGCCGGGCGACCTCCTCCTGCTGCCGATCGATGTAACCTTGATATTTGGCCTGGATCTCGATCTGCTCGATCACGCGCGCATCGCGCACGCCCGCGCCGGCTAGCGGCAGGCTCATGAGCTCGACGTAAGCCACTTCGGGCCGGCGCAGCAGATCAAACAGGCTGTATTCGCGTTCGATGGCCTTGCCCAGCACCCGCTCGGCCTCCGCCGCCGGCAGGATGGCCGGATTCACCCAGGTAGATTTGAGGCGCTCCAGCTCCCGGGCGATGGCTTCGCGTTTCTCGCAAAAAGCGGCCCAGCGCGCATCGTCGACCAAGCCCAAGGCGCGGCCCTGCTCGGTGAGCCGCAGATCGGCGTTGTCCTCGCGCAGCGACAGCCGGTATTCGGCGCGGCTCGTAAACATGCGGTAGGGCTCGGAAACCCCGCGGGTGATGAGATCATCGACCAGGACGCCGAGATAAGCCTCGTCACGGCGCGGGCACCACGCTTCCTTGTCTTGCGTCAGCAAGGCGGCGTTGAGCCCGGCCAGCAGTCCCTGCGCCGCGGCTTCCTCGTAGCCGGTCGTGCCGTTGATCTGGCCGGCGAAGAAGAGGCCACGGATCGCCTTGGTCTCGAGCGAAGCCTTCAGGCCGCGCGGATCGTAGTAGTCATACTCGATGGCATAGCCGGGGCGCAGGATGTGGCAATGCTCCAGGCCGCGAATAGAGCGCACGATTTCGAGCTGCACATCGAAAGGCAGGCTAGTGGAGATGCCATTCGGATAAATCTCGTGCGTCTCCAGCCCCTCCGGCTCGAGGAAGACATGATGGCTCTCCTTGTCGGCAAAGCGGTGGATCTTGTCCTCGATCGAGGGACAATAGCGCGGTCCAACGCCCTCGATCACACCGGTATACATCGGCGAACGGTCGAGATTGGCGCGGATGATGGCGTGTGTGCGCGGATTGGTGGCGGTAATCCAGCACGGCAATTGGCGTGGATGCTGCTCGGCGCGGCCAAGGAAAGAAAACACCGGCAAGGGATCGTCCGAATACTGGGGCTCCATCGCCGAGAAGTCGATGCTGCGCCCATCGAGACGGGGCGGCGTGCCCGTCTTCAAGCGGCCCTGGGGCAGCGCCAGCTCCTTCAAGCGAGCCGCCAGGGAGACACTGGGCGGATCGCCCATGCGGCCGCCGCTGTAGTGCGAGAGGCCGACATGAATCAGGCCGTTCAGGAAGGTGCCGGCCGTGAGCACCACCGCCCGGGCTTCGAAGCGGATGCCGAGTTGGGTCACGGCCCCCACCACCCGGTCGCCCTCGACGATGAGATCATCGCAGGCTTGGGCGAACAAGGTGAGATTGGGCTGGTTCTCCAGGCGCTTGCGGATGGCTTGCTTGTAAAGCACCCGATCGGCCTGGGCGCGGGTAGCGCGCACCGCCGGGCCCTTGGAGGCATTGAGAATGCGGAACTGAATGCCGGCCTCGTCGGTAGCCGCCGCCATGGCGCCGCCCAGGGCATCTACTTCCTTCACCAAATGGCCCTTGCCGATACCGCCGATGGAAGGGTTGCAGCTCATCGCCCCCAGGGTTTCGAGGTTGTGGGTGAGCAGCAGGGTGCGCGCCCCTGCCCGGGCTGCCGCCAGGGCAGCCTCGGTTCCGGCGTGGCCGCCGCCGACGACGATCACATCGAATCGGGTGGGAAAAATCATGGGCAGGAAACCTGCCCGATACAGGGCAGGGGCTAGGGCCGAGGGACGGCGATTTTACGTCAGCGTGCTGAAAAAACACAGTTTTTCAGCCCAGCGAGGCGCCAAATAAGCGTGCTAGCCCCGCCATCCCCTTGCTGGCGCCCAGGAGTTGGCGTAGCTTCGCAAGCCATTCGTTCACTCGCCGCGTTCATGGCTGCTTCTGCTCGCACATCCGACCTGCTCATGGCCATGCAGCCCGATCTGCACAAGCAGCGGGTCCTGCTCATCGACCGGCATCCCCCGGCGCGGGAATCGCTGCGCCTCATGCTCGCCAACCTTGGCATCACCCAGGTTCATGGCGCTGGCTCTGCCGCCGAAGTGCTGCGCCAGGTAAAGCACAACCGCTTCGACATCGTGCTCTCTGACTACATCCTCGAAGATGGCCGCGATGGGCAGCAGCTGCTCGAAGAATTACGCCATAGCCAATTGCTGCCCCTCACCTCGGTGTACATGATCGTCACCAGCGAACGCAGCTACCAGAATGTCGCCTCATTGGCCGAGCTGACCCCGGACGACTACCTGATCAAACCGTGCACGGCCGAGCAGCTCCAAACCCGACTGGCCAAAGCTCTCTACAAAAAGCGCATCCTCAAGCCGATCTACACGCATATGGCGCGTGGCGCGCTCGCGGCGGCCGTCGAAGCTTGCGATCAAGTGCTCCTCGAGCATCCCGCCTTTCAGCTCGACGCACAGCGCTGCAAAGGCGAGCTGCTCCAGGCGCTAGGGCGGCTCGACGAAGCCCGGAGCCTGTACCAGGGGCTCCTGAGTCTAAAGCTCATTCCCTGGGCGAAGATGGGCCTGGCCATGGTAGCGCGCAGCCAGGGCCAGCTCGACGAGGCGGAACGGCTCGCCCAGGAGTTGATCGAGGCCCATCCCGACTTCCTCTCGGCCTATGATTTCCTCGCCCTAGTACGCGAATCGCAAGGCCACCTGGTCGAAGCCCAACAGACCTTGCAGGAAGCCGCCCTGCGTGCGCCGCACAACACCTTGCGCCAGCGCTTGGTCGGCGATCTGGCCCTGCGCAACCACGAATGGGAAACCGCGGAACGCGCCTTCACGAAAGTGCTGGAGCGGCATCGCGGCTCCAGTCTGCGCTCGGTCGATGACTACACCAGTCTTTCCAAAGTGCAGCTGGAAAAGGGCAAGGTCGATGCCGCCCGCGAGGTGATCCGCGCCCTACGCCGCGACTGGCGCGGCGAGAAACAAGGCGAACTGGCGGCGCTGGTCATGGAAAGCCTAGCCTTCCAGAAGGAGGGCGACAAAGATCGTGCCGGCCAGGCCTTAGCGCAAGCACTCAACCTGCACCGGGAACTGGCGGCAGAATCGGGCGCCACGCCACCGGGAGCGCAGCGCCTAGCCGTGGACCTCGCCCATGCCTGCATGGCGAACGGTCAAGACGAGGCAGCGCACGCGCTATTGCGCCAGATCGCCAGCGAGCACCACGACGATTTTCGGGTCATTGCCCACATCGAGGGGGTGTTCGAGCAAGCCGGCCAATCCGACGTGGGGCGCGCCATGCTCGAAGAAGTCGGCGCCGAAATCGTCGCGCTCAACAATCAGGGCGTGCTCACGGCCCGAGACGGCGACCTCGCCGCCGCGGTGGAGATGCTGATGAGCGCCGCCGACCGGGTGCCCAACGTGCAGTTCCTCATCAATGCCGCCCGCGCCATCTTCACGCTCATGGATCAGCAAGGGTGGAACGAAACGCTGGCAGGCCGCGCCACGGATTACCTACAGCGCGCCCAAGCCAAGGCGCCGCGCAACCCCAAGGTACTCGCCGCCCGCGACATCTACCATCAGGTAGCGCGCAAGTACGGCATCGCAACCCCCAAGAGTGAGGCCGTCTAGGTCGGCCGAGCGGCGTCAATCGACCTGGCAGAGCAGGCCCTTGAGGTATTCGCCTTCGGGGAATTCCAACGCCACCGGATGATCCGCCGTGCCCCCCAGACGGCGCACGATGCGGGCACAGCGCCCGGCGTCGAGCGCCGCGCCGGCAACGATCTTCTGGAACAATTCGAGACCGATGCCGCCGGAACAGGAATAAGTCATCAAAAATCCTCCCGGATTGAGCAGGCGAAAACCCAAGAGGTTGATGTCTTTGTAGGCCCGTGCCGCGCGTTCGGCATGGGCAGCGGAAGGCGCGAATTTGGGCGGATCGAGCACGATCACATCAAAACTTCGGCCGGCCTGCCTGAAATCGCGCAAGGCCTGGAACACATCGGCCTCCAGCCACTCGGCCCGCGCCGCCGGCAGCGCCGGATTCAAGGCCAGGTTGGCGCGCGCCCGCGCCAGCGCGGGACCGGAAGAATCGATGGAAAGCACCGAAACCGCGCCGCCGGCGAGCGCCTGGAGCGAGAAACCACCGGTATAGCAAAAGCAGTTGAGCACCGACCGCCCAGCCACCAGACGGCCGAGCAAACGGCGATTCTCGCGTTGGTCGAGATAAAAGCCCGTCTTGTGGCCATCGGCGTAATCCACACCGAGACGCACCCCATATTCGTAGATGGCGAGGGTCTGGGCCGGGGCTTCGCCATACAGCCAACCGGTCGCCTTCTCCAGCCCTTCGAGGGCGCGCACTTCAGAATCGGAGCGCTCGTAGATGCGGGCGCAGCCAGTCGCCTGGACCAAGGCGCCGACCAGGGCCTGGCGCCACTTCTCGGCGCCGGCACTGTTTAGCTGCACCACCACGGTATCGCCATACTGGTCGGCAATCACTCCGGGTAGGCCGTCGGACTCGGCATGGATGAGGCGCAAGCCTTCTTGCTCCGCCAGCTCCGGCAAAGCCCGGCGCCGCGCCACGGCTTGGGCGACACGGCGCTTGAAGAAAGCATCGTCGATGCCTTCTGCCGCATCGAAACTCCACACCCGACAGCGGATTTGCGAGTTCGGACTATACGCGCCGCGCGCCAGCACGCGCCCATCGGCCGCTTGGATGAGCACCGTATCCCCGGAGCGGGCCCGGCCCACGAGCCGCGCCACGGAGCTTGCGAAAATCCAGGGATGGCGGCGTAGCAGCGAGCGCTCCTTGCCGGGCTTGAGTATCAGTTCTGCCATGTCGAGCAAGACAAACGGCCCCGGCAGCGCCAGCGCCACCGGGGCCGAACGAATGACGGATCGACGCCTGGCGCCTTAGCCCAGGGCCTTGCGGTTACGCGCTTGGCATTCGGCCAGATAGATCATGCGCATCATGGCGCTGCCTTTGCCACGGAACATGCGCTTGCCAGTCTTGGACAGGCAGCGGCGCTCGATGGAAGAGCGACGGGTACGGGTGATAGCCATGCGAATTCTCCAGATGGAAGCCGGTTACTAGATTCGGGGTACAGCAAAGGGGCGAAATCTTAAAGGGATGAACGTGTTAGGTCAAATTTCTAGCGCCCCCATGCAGCCGCGCCCAAGCCATCGTGACCGGTCCGCACGCCCCCAAGCCCTCCCCCACACGGAAGCCGCGCGAGTCGTTTGCGCGGACTTGCACGGTAAGGCTTGCCAGGATAATGCCAAAAACATAATATCGACCCCCCCTTTTGGAATGTCACCATGTCCCGCACATCGTTCACCTTGATCGGCTGCCTCACCGCTTGCCTCTTGAGCGGCTGCCTCGTCCCCGAGCAATTCAAGGCGGCGGCCAACATCCGCGCCGATGGCTCGTTCATCTACCGCTACGAAGGCACTGCCATGCACGCATTGGCCGCCGCGCAGATCGCTGAGCATGGCAGCTTGTCCGCCAAGGACGAAGCGAGTTTGCGTCAAGACGCGGAGAAAGAAGCGGCGAAACCGGGTGTCAAGAAGTTCGAATACCTGGGCAACGCCCGCTTCCGGGTCGAGCTGGAACGGGAAAATCGATCCGGCAAGGCAAGCAACAGCCTCGATTTGATTTCCGTCCGGCAAAACAAAGATGGCAGCTTCACCGTGTCGTCCCCGGTCTTGAAAGAAAAAGAGCAAAAAGCGCTGGCGCAATTGGGCATCCTGCCTGCCGGGGTAATTTCCGTGACTCTGCCAGCCGCCGCCCACGTCATCTCACACAATGCGAGCAGCACCCCGGGCATTTTCGACAAATCCTACGCTTGGAAAGTCTCGTCATTCGCCCAAAAGCTGGAATTACGCTATCGCCTTGCCAATTGAGCGCCTGCGCCTCGTGAAACTGCGCGCGCGCCTTGCGGCGCGTATCGCTTGCGCCGGCCGTTGAGAACGCTAATGCAGCCCGACCTGATGCCAAGCGCTTGGTGCGCAGCGCACCGCGACATCGCTGCTAGATAGGTGCAGGAGACAGCCCCGCGCAACGCCACAGAATCGCCTACCGCCGTCGCTGTGCAACGGTCTGTCAGCGCTCGCTGTCCGCCTTGTTGCCGCGCCGGGCGCGGGGGTGGGCTTGGTCATAGACCTTGGCCAGATGCTGAAAATCGAGATGGGTATAGACCTGGGTCGAAGCGATGCTGGCATGGCCAAGCATTTCCTGCACGGCGCGCAGGTCGCCACTCGATTGCAGCACGTGCGAGGCAAAGGAATGGCGCAGCATGTGCGGATGCACGTGGGTCGGCATATCGGCAAGCAAGGCGCGCTGGCCTAGGCGTTTTTGGATCATGCGCGGCGAAATGCGCCGCCCCAGGCGGCTGACGAACAGGGCAGGCTCGCCCGGCGCTGCGAGCTGCGCCCGCACGGCGGCCCAGGCCGCCAGGGCCGCTTGCGCCTGACGGCCAACGGGCACGAGACGCACCTTGCTGCGCTTACCTAGGACACGCACCTCGCCTTCACGCAGCATCGATTCGAGCGCATCGACATCGAGTGCGGCCAGCTCCGCCAAGCGCAGGCCGGAAGAATAGAACAGCTCGAACATGGCCTGATCGCGCTGGTTGAGGCGTATATCGCCGATTTCCGGGGCCTGATCGAGGAGGCCCTGGGCTTCATCCACGGAGAGCACGCGCGGCAGGCGCTTGGGAGACCTGGGCGGCTTGATGCCCGTGCACGGATTGGCGTGGACTTCGCCCCTAAGCTGCAACCATTTGAAAAAGCCGCGCCAAGCCGAAAGCAAGCGGGCCAGGCTACGGCCGGACAGGCCCTGGCCATGCAATAGGGCCACCTGGCGGCGCACCGCCAGGGCATCGAAGCGGTTCAAGGGCCGGTCGGCGGCGGCAGACACGAGCCGCTCCAAATCGCGCCGGTAATTGCTAAGAGTATGCGGCGATTGACGCCGCTGCTCGCCCAGATAGGCAAGATAGGCCGTCACCGCCGCAGCGTTGTCCATCTTAGCTTACAGCGCCGTATGCGTAACCCGGGCCAAAGCGGCCGATACGAGTTCGCCGAGACGCTCCAAGTAGAGAGTGCCCATGTCGGCATAAAAGCGGCGAATGTCTTCGCTGCCCAGCGCGATCATGCCGATGGTGCCGCCGCCGTTCCTAAGGGCGATCAGGGCTTGGGAGCGGATATGCTCCGCATGTTCGCCAAACCAGGAGGCCGTGCCGAACCCGGAGGTGGAGCCGCAATAGGGCTTGGTGAGGGTCTCGGCGAAGACCTGCAGTTCCTCGCTCACGGCAGTGAATTCGGGCAGATCCTCGACCCCGGCCGGCTTATCCCACAGGCGTAGCGCCACATGGGGAATGGCGAAGTCATCGCGCAGATGGAAGTTGAGCAGATGAATCACGGCCTGGAAGGTTTCGGCCGCGATCAGGCCCACCGAAAGCCGGTGCATCTTCTCGCTGATGGCGTCGTTTTCCTCGCCGAAGGCCAGCAATTCGGCGAGCTTGCGTTCGAGTTGCTTGTTTTTTTCGCGCAGCGTCAGCATCTGCCGCTCGGACAAGGAAATGGTGCGGCCGCCATGCGGATGTGGCACGAAGATTTCCGCCAGCAAGTCGGCATACTGCTCGAAGAACTGGGGATTGGCTTGCAGATACTGGGCAACGGCTTCTGCGCTCATAACTCGATTTCTCCGGTAAAGACAGTGACGGCCGGGCCGGTCATGCGCACGGGCTGACCGGGACCCCCCCAAGCGATGGTGAGTTCGCCCCCCCGGGTGGCGACCCGCACCGGGGAATCCAAAAGACCACGGCGGATGCCGGCCACCACGGCGGCACAAGCGCCGGTGCCGCAGGCCAAGGTCTCGCCAGCACCACGCTCATAGACCCGCAGCCGCACATGGTGACGGTCCACGACTTGCATGAAGCCGGCATTGACCCGCTCGGGAAAGCGCGGATGCGATTCGATGCGCGGCCCTTGCGTCGCCACGGGCGCCGTATCCACGTCGTCTACCACTTGCACCGCGTGAGGATTGCCCATGGAAACGACGCTGATCTCTACCGTCGTGCCGTCCAACGCCAGCGGCTGGCACACGGCATCGCTATCGCTGAGGAAGGGAATCTCGGCGGGCGCAAAGCGCGGCACGCCCATATCCACAGTCACCTGCCCATCGGCTTCGAGACGCGGCGCGATCACGCCTTTTTGCGTCTCGACGCGGATCTCGCGCTTGGCGGTGAGGCCCTGATCGAAGACGAAGCGGGCAAAGCAGCGGGCGCCGTTGCCGCATTGCTCGACCTCGCTGCCATCGGCATTGAAGATGCGATACCGGAAATCGACATCCGGCCGGGTAGCCGGTTCGACCAGAAGCAGCTGATCAAAACCGATGCCAAAGTGCCGATCGGCGAGCCAGCGTAGCTGCTCGGGATTCAGATGGACCTGCTGGCGCACGCCGTCGAGGACGACGAAATCGTTGCCAAGACCGTGCATCTTGGTGAATTTGAGGCGCATCAGAGCTGTTTTTCCATGATGTAGTCGTCCATCACGAAGCCGCCGCCGATGTCGTCGACCACGGCCTCGCGTACGGTGAAGCCATACTTGCGATAGGAGTTGATGGCCTTTTCGTTGCGTTTATTCACGGCCAGGATCATGCACGGGTAGCCAAGCTGCTTCGCCCGCGCCGCGACATGGGCGATGAGGCGGCCGCCGACGCCTTGGCGCTGCATGTCGGGATGGATGTAGAGCTTGTCGAGCTTGAATTCGCCCTTGTAGATCTCGCTGAAGGCAAAGCCAATGCGCCGCCCGTCGGCAAAGGCCTGGTCAAGCCACTTGTGGGCATCCTCGAGATCATCGTAGAGCCGCTCGTGACCGTAGCGTTGCTCGAGCATGAAATCGATCTGAGCCTGGGTGATGATCCCCGGATAGGTCGCCTGCCAAATCTCGCGGGCCAAAGCGGCGATGGCGGGCACATCCGGCGGCGTCACGGGCCTGATTTCAATGACGGGGAAGGCGGTTCTGCTCATTTTAGTAAATCCTCGGTTCACCCGCAGGACGGGTCTTGAAGCGCTTGTGCAGCCAGAAATACTGCTCCGGCATGGTCAGCACCTGAGTTTCGATGAATCGATTCATGAACGCGGTATCGGCCTCGACGCTGGCGCCGGGAAAATCTTCCCAGGGCGGTAGCAACTCCACCTCGTAGCCTTGCGGCACCAGACGGGTGATGCAGGGCACCACCTTCGCGCCGGTGGCCCGCACGAGGCGGGAAACAGCCGTGATGGTAGCAGCCTGGACACCGAAAAAGGGCACGAAAATCGATTCCTTGCGACCGAAATCCATATCCGGCAGATAGTAAAAAGGCAACCCCTGCTTCATGGCCTTGAGGGCGCGCCGCATCCCCTCCTGACGCGACAGCAGCACAGGACCGTTGAAGCGCATCCGTCCGGCCAAGAGCACGGCATTGAAAATGGGATTTTTCTGGTTCGAATAGATGCTGACGAGCGGCGTGGTCATGGTCAGCATCACGCCCCCTGCATCGAGACCGACGAAATGCGGCGCCAGAATCAGGGTAGGCGAGCCATCCTGGCGCTGTAGATAGGCGCCGCCCTTGAACTTGATGAGCCGTTCGAGCCGAGCACGCGGCGCCCACCAGAATAGGGCGCGATCGAGGAAGGCCTGGGCAAAAACCACGAAATGCCGCCGCAGCACGCGCTCGCGCTCGGCCTCGCTCCAAGCCGGAAAGCATAGGCGCAGATTGGTGCGCACCACCCAGCGCCGCTCCCGGCCAAAGCCTAAAAGCAAGTAGCCCAGCCCAGCGCCGAGGGCTCGCAGCCAGGGTAAAGGCAGCCAGTGCAGCAGCCAGAGTAGGCCGAGACCGGCGTAAGAAGGCAGATACCGAAAAAAATGTCTCATGACGCTTCTGCTCCGGGCGGCGGCTCCGCCCCTGCCGGGCGTTTGTAGCGGTTATAGCCCCACAGATACTGGGCCGGACACTGGCGGATCAACGCTTCGATCTCGTGGTTGATCTGCGCCGCCCGCGCCCGTGTATCTCCTGCCAAGGCACGGCCGGGCGGGCTAAAGTGCAGCCGGTAGCCGCCACCGCCAGGCAAGCGCTCACCCCAAGCCATGAGCACCGTCGCGCCGGTTTCGGATAGCCGCGCCGCGAGGGTCATGGTGTAGGCGGGCCGACCGAAGAAATCGAGCCAGACACCTTCACCGACTTTGGGCGCCTGGTCAGGCAACATGCCTACCGCCTCGCCTTTCTTGAGCGCTTTGATGAGGGCCCGCACCCCGGCAAGATCGGCAGGCGCGAGGTGCAGATTGGGGCGCTTACGGCCGGCGAGAATCATGCGTTGCAGGCTCCGCTGCCGCGGCGGCCGATAGAGCACGGTGATCGGGCCGAAGGCCGAATAATATTGAGCGGTGATTTCGAAACAGCCAAGGTGCGGCGTGAGGAATAAGATGCCCTTGCCTGCGGCCTGGGCGGCCTGTACGTGCTCCCAGCCGCGCACGTCGACCACTTGAGCGTTCGTCTGCGCCAGGGTCTTCGTCCAGATACGCGCCAGCTCGAACACCTGCTTGCCCGCCTCTCGCGCCGCCGGCAAACGCCACTCGGGACCCAACCCAGCCTGGGCCAGATTGGCTTGAAGCTGCCGGCGATAACGCGGCGAAGCCCAATACACGAGCCAGCCGGCCAGGGCGCCGAGCCCTTGTACCCAGGCTAGTGGCAGGCAACCGAGGAGACGGAAAAAAAAGACCATGGCGGCCGTAGGCTTGATAAAAAAAGAAAAAGGGTTAGGATTATCGGCTCGCCGAGTTAAACAGACAACTTGCAGGGCGACTCATAAATACTGCTAAAGCGTCACCGCTCCTGGGTCAGAGCCGGTAACGCCGGACAAGACTGACCCAAAAGGAGCACCCATGAGCGATTACCTCTTCACTTCGGAATCTGTTTCCGAAGGCCATCCCGACAAGGTCGCGGATCAGATTTCCGACGCCATTCTGGACGCCATTCTGGCGCAGGACCCAACCGCCCGCGTCGCCGCCGAAACGCTGTGCAACACCGGCCTGGTCGTTCTGGCCGGCGAGATCACCACGCACGCCAATGTCGATTACATCCAAGTAGCGCGCGACACTATTCGCCGCATCGGCTACGACAACACCGAATACGGCATCGACTACAAGGGCTGCGCGGTGCTGGTGGCCTACGACAAGCAAAGCCCCGACATCGCCCAGGGGGTGGATCATGCCCATGACGATTACCTCAATCAAGGCGCCGGCGACCAAGGCTTGATGTTCGGCTATGCCTGCCGCGAAACCCCGACCCTGATGCCCCTGCCCATCTATCTGTCGCACCGGCTGGTGGAACGCCAAGCCCATCTGCGCAAAGACGGCCGATTGCCCTGGCTGCGCCCTGACGCCAAATCCCAAGTCACGATCCGCTACGTCGATGGGAAGCCCGACGCCATCGACACCGTGGTGCTCTCCACCCAGCACGCACCCGATGTCGCCCTGGAAACCATCCGCGAGGCAGTAATCGAGGATGTGATCAAGCCGGTGCTGCCCAAAGAGCTGATCAAGGGCAACATCAATTTCCTGGTAAACCCCACCGGTCGCTTCGTGATCGGCGGTCCGCAAGGCGACTGCGGCCTCACCGGCCGCAAGATCATCGTAGACACCTACGGCGGGGCCGCACCGCACGGCGGCGGCGCTTTTTCCGGCAAAGATCCCTCCAAGGTGGACCGTTCCGCCGCCTATGCCGGCCGCTATGTCGCCAAGAACATCGTCGCCGCCGGCTTAGCCGAGCGCTGCCTGGTGCAAGTCTCCTACGCCATCGGCGTGGCCCAGCCGACCTCGATCATGGTGGAAACCTTCGGCACCGGGAAACTCGCCAACGAGAAGCTCACCGAGCTGGTGCGCGCGCATTTCGACTTGCGTCCCAAGGGCATCGTGCAAATGCTCGACCTGCTCCGCCCCATCTACCAGAAAACCGCTGCCTACGGCCACTTCGGCCGGGACGAGCCGGAATTCACTTGGGAAGCCATCGACAAGGCGGAACTGCTCAAGGCCGCTGCCGGCCTTTGATCCGGCGCTAGCGGCTCGCCGCCCCGCGATTAAGCGCCGGGGCGGCTTCACAGACGGCGCAGCACAGCGCCTTCGAGCCAGCATTCGAGCGGCTCGCGCGGCGCCACCACGCGCCCCTGGGCATAGGCCATACCGAGTTCTTGCAGACGTTGCAGCGCTGCCAGCGCATCAACACTGCTTGCGATGGTGGCAATGCCATGCTCGGCGGCGATTTCCACGACAGCACGCACCAGCGCCGCGGCGCTGCGGCTTTCGCCGACATCGCGGGTCAGGGTCGGACTGATCCGGATGAAATCGGGCGTCAACGCATGCAAATGCTCAAGCGAACCGAGCCAACCGCCAAAATCGTCGAGCCCCACTCGGCAGCCAAGGCCATGAAGACGTTCACAGAGCTGCTGCATCTGCGTCGGGTATTGCAGCGCGCTTTCCTCGCTGAACATCAGACACAAAGCCGCTGCCCGCTGGCCGAGGCCGGCGATGCCGGCGAGTAGCTTTTCCCGATGCTGCGCATCGCCCAGTGCCGCGGTGGAAAGACGCAGCACACACAGCAGGTCCGCGCCTTTGCCGGCAGCCTCGATGCGCCCTAGGCAATCGCCGCTTGCTGTAAGCAGCCGCAAATCGAGCTGCGGCGCCAGTTCGTCACGCTCGATGCATTCGATCGGCACGAGCAGCGGCTTGCCCTGGCGGTCGTGCACCAAGGCGGTCAGTTCGAACAATTGCCGCTGCCACGCATCTGGGTTGAGCGCGCGCAAGGGTTGGGCCTGATAGGCGAGCTGATCTTCGGCCAGGGCCATTTCGATGCGCTCGCGCCAGAGTTCCGGCGTGGCGAGCGGGCGCGCTTCCTGGCCCTGTGGCTCATACACCTCGACGCGATTGCGACCGCCGGCCTTGGCCGCATAGCAGGCCGCATCACCGGCGCTAAGCACCTGACTTACCGAACGGCTCTTGCCATCGACGCTCACCACGCCAATGCTGGCGCCTACGGTAAACACCTTGTCCTGCCAGGAGAAATGGAATCCAGCCACCAAGCGACACAACGCTTCGGCCTGCTTTTGCGCGTTTTCCAAGCTACAGCCGGACAATAGCACCGCGAATTCATCGCCACCCAAACGTGCCAGAGTGTCGCTCTGGCGCAGGCGGCTTTGCAGCTGGCGCGCTAGCTGGCGTAATAGCTCGTCACCCGCGATGTGGCCACTCGTGTCGTTGACGCGCTTGAAGCGGTCCAAGTCGATGAATAGCACGGCGCTGCTCTCGCCACCGGCCTGCGCGACTCGGATAGCCGCTTCCAGACGAGTTTCGAACTCGCGCCGGTTGACGAGACCGGTGAGGGCGTCGTGGCGCGCCTGGTAGGTGAGCAGCGCCGTCGCTTCGTCGATGCGATCTTGTAGGTTGCGATGCACATCGCCGATGTATTCAGCCATGCGGTTGAAGCCTTGCTCTAATTCGCCGAGTTCATCGGGCGAGACTTCGGCGACGCGCACATCGAAATGCCCGGCCGCCATCGCCCGCACTGCCTCGACGAGATGGGTCACGGGCTGCACCAAATCGCGGGCAAGCCGAGCTACGAAATATACGGTAAGCGCCAAGGCCACCATGAGGATGCCCAGGGCACGCAACAGCAGCTGCCGCTGCCGCTCGGCCAAACCCGACTTGTCGAGCTCGACGAATACCTGGCCAACCTGCACCGGCGCTTCGGCGCCCGCCTGCCCGGGTTCGTCGATGAACACACCATTGCCGGCGCGGCTACGGTAGATTGGCGCGGCAAAAGCGATCCAGTCCTTGCCGCTCGCCACCTGGGCGACTCCATGGAGTGGCGCTTTGAGGTATTCGGCGCCTAAATTGACGCGGCCACTCACGGCCACGACTCGGCCATCGCGGTTGACCACCGCGGCGGCGCGCACATCCGGCTGCTGCACCGCGCCTTGGACCATGCCTTGTAGGCTCAACCAGTTGCCGGAAACCACGCCATATTCGCTGCTGGGGGCCATATAGCGCACGATATCCTCGCCGCGTTGCAGCAATTCGTCTTCCAGGGCACGTAGGCCGGCGAAAGAAAAGTACAAGGCCAGCACCAAGGATAGGAGGCAGGCCGGCAGCAGGGTCATGAGCAGGAGTCGCCGGTAGAGACTGGTCATCATTTTTCCCCTCCCTGGACATTCAGGGTGGCAAGGATCTCGTCTTCTCCAGGCAGGGTGAGCTTCAAGGCACGCGCTACCTGGGCATTGAATAGCACGCTAAAACGGGTGGGGCTGCGAGGCGGCGGCAAGGCGAGGTTGCCGGGGCTAAGCCGCATGAGCATCTGCCCCAGCTCCAGCGCCAGCTGCGCCGGGGTGGTGTAGAGCGCCGCCAGCGCGCCGGCCTGGACGAAAGGCGCGGAAAAGGCAATGACCGGACGCTGGTAGCGGTAAGTGGTCAGCAAAAAGGGACGGATGTTGTCGCGCGCAAAGATGTTGCTATCCGGCAGGGCGAGAAAGACCGCGTCACGCGCCAACATACGTTCGAGCACCGGCACCAGATTGTCGCTATCGGCTAGGACCGCCGCATCGAGCGTCATTTGTCGGGCGGCAGCCTCACGTTTCAAGAGCGGTAGCTGATCCGCTAGCTTGTCGCTGACCACGGTCACGAGGCGCCGAGTATCGGGCAGCAGGCGCGCGATGAAGGCGACTTGGCGCTGCAAGGGCTGGTCGAGATAGAGCGCCGTCACGCCGTTGCGAAACGCCGGGCTCTCGGCCCGGATCTGCTCGAAGCTCGCACGAGTGAGCAAGGTGGCGATGACCGGCGGGCCGGCGGCATTTTGCAGGGCGACGCGAGTAGCCGGGCTGCCAGCCGCGACTACCAGATCGATGCCCGCCGGCGCGGCCTGGGCGTAGGCTTCGCTGCTGCCTATCCAAACAATCTGCCAAATGCCGCCGCTGATGGCGCCCTTCAGCGCTCCGGCAAATTCGCGGTAGGGACCTTCTTCCGAGCTTAGCACGAGCGCCAACTGCGCCGCCTGCAAGGGCAGCCAGAACGAACATAGAAAGCAGCAAAGCATCAGCCGGCGCATCGCAGCAATATAGCGAGCTCGTGGCAAGGGCGGGAAGATATTTATACGGAATGAAGCCTGTCCGTGCCGCCCAACCGCTCGCGCGCCGCGGTGGTAACGCTCAACACGCAAGGATGCGTCAAGCGCCGCTCCATCGAAATCGCGAAATAGTCGGTGCGAATGGCCGCTACTCGGCCAAGCAGCACCATGCTCGGGTCGGAAAGGCACTCGGCTTCGATCACCGTGGGCACGGCAAATGCCCCGACCCCGGCTTGGCCGAAGGCCACCAGCAAAGCATGGTCATCGAATTCTCCGACCACCTTGGGGCGCAAGCGCTGCCGTTCGAGCCAGGCCATCAGCTTCTGACGCACCGCGGCATCCTCGCCGGGCACGAGCAAGGGTAGCTCCGCCAAGGCTGCCGGAAAGGGCGGCCGCGCGCCGCTAAGCAGCTTGTCGCTGGCGAAAAAGCTCAGTCCCGACTCGCCCAGATGGTGGCTATAAAGGCGCTGTTCCGGGCCTGCGGCTGTAAGCGCGGCATCGGCGATCACGAGATCGAGCCGGTATTCGAGCAAGGCGGCAAGCAAGCGCTCGAGCCGCCATTCGCGGCAGACGATGCGCACCGGATCGATTTCGACCACTGCCGGTTGTAAAAGCTGATACACCAAGGACTTGGGCAGGGCATCGGAAACCCCGACGCGGAACTCGGTCGGCCGCCCACCTGGGTAGTGCCGGACGATCTGCTCGAGTTCAGCGCTCAGAGCAAACATTTCTTCGGCATATTCGAGCACGAGACGGCCCATCTCGGTCAGTTCGAGGCCGCGCCCTTGGCGGTCGAAGAGCCGCACGCCCAGGCTTTCTTCGAGCAGGCGGATTTGGCCGCTGATGGTCTGCGGCGTCAGGTGTAGCGCCTCGCCGGCCTTGACCACGCCGCCTGCGCGGGCGGTTTTCCAAAAATAGAAGAGATGCTTGTGATTGATGGGCATTGATTTCGTAAAAATCGAAATATCCAGTTAATTAATACGAATTTACCTGAATGTTGGCGAGGCGTAGAGTGAAACCACCCCGATCAACAACGAAGGAGACACATCATGCGCATCGAAATCCAGGCCAAGAGGATGCCCGCGCTCAACGAAATCCGCGAGCATGTCCGGCATCGCTTGCAATTCGCGCTGGGCCGCTTCGCCCATGGGGTATCGACGGTGCGGGTTTATCTCAGCGATGTAAATGGCCCGCGCGGCGGCAGTGACAAGTTTTGCCGCATCGTCGTGCAATTGAAGCAACACAGCCGGGTCGTGATCCAGGATCTAGGGCATGACATGCGTCAGGTTGTCGACCGTGTCGCGGACCGCGTGCATCAGAGCGTCTCGCGCCAGCTCGGACGGATGCACCGGGTGCAGCGCCTGGCGCTGGCCATGCCACCCGATGCCGTATAGTTTGAGACGAACGACATGGCGGACAACGCAGGGGAGGCGGATATGTCCGATCCGATGATCTGGCATCAGGAAAGCCCGGAACGGGTACTCCAGGCGCTGGAATCCGAACGTGAAGGGCTGACTGCCGAGGCGGCGCGGGCGAGGCTAGCCCGTTTCGGTCCGAATCGCCTCACCCCACCGCCTAAGCGGGGAGCGCTGATGCGTTTCCTGCTTCAGTTCCACAACGCCCTGATCTACGTGCTGTTGGGCGCCGCCGCAGTCACTGCCAGTCTTGGCGAGTGGGTCGATACCGGGGTGATTCTTGGCGTGGTGCTGATCAACGGCCTGATCGGCTTCATCCAGGAAGGCAAGGCGGAGCAATCGCTTAATGCCATCCGCAACCTGCTCTCGCCACACGCCACCGTGGTGCGGGACGGACAACGCCAGGAAATCGAGGCGGCCGCGCTCGTGCCAGGCGATATCGTGCTCTTGGCTTCGGGCGACAAGGTACCAGCCGACTTACGCTTGATCGAAACGCGCAATTTGCGCATCGACGAGGCGGCGCTCACCGGCGAATCGGAACCCGTCGAGAAAACGAGCGCGGCAGTGCCGGCCGCAACCCCGATCGGCGACCGCAGTTGTATGGCCTATTCCGGCACGCTCGTGGTGTTCGGCCAGGGCCGCGGCGTGGTAGTGGCTACCGCCGATCAGACCGAAATCGGCCGCATCGGCCGTATGCTCGCGCACGTCGAGACGGTAAGCACGCCGCTGCTAAGGCAGATGGCGCGTTTTAGCCAAGTGCTTACCTTTGTCATCGTTGCCCTGGCAGCCTTTGCCCTGGTGTTTGGCATGTTCGCGCACGGCTATGACGCGGCGGAAATGTTCCTCGCCGCCGTAGGCATCGCGGTAGCCGCGATTCCCGAAGGGCTGCCGGCGATCATGACCATCACCCTCGCCATTGGCGTGCAGCGCATGGCAGCCCGGCAAGCCATCATCCGCCGGATGCCAGCAGTGGAAACCCTAGGCGCGGTTACTGACATTTGTTCGGATAAGACCGGCACCCTGACCCGCAACGAAATGACCGTGCAGCGGCTCGTCACCGCCACCCGGGTGCTGGATGTCGAAGGCAGCGGCTATGCGCCCCGTGGCGGATTTTCCTGCGCCGGGCGCGAATTGAGCCTGGCGGAAATCCCGGAGCTCGTGGAAATCGGCCGGATTGCCTTGCTCTGCAACGATGCAACGCTCCGCGAGCAGGATGGACAGTGGCATCTCCAGGGCGACCCGACCGAAGGCGCCTTGCTCACCTTGGGTTATAAGGCCGGCCTCGACCCGCATTTCGAGGCCGAGGCCTGGCCCCGTCTCGATGTGATTCCGTTCGAGTCCGAGCACCGCTTCATGGCAACGCTACACCACGATCACGCCGGCCGCGTGCTCGTCTTCGTCAAAGGCGCGCCGGAACGCCTACTTGGCATGTGTAGCCGGCAGCGCCAGGCAGAGGCTGACTCGCCCATCGAGCTTGCCTGGTGGCAGGATCAGATCGAGACCATGGCGCGCGCCGGACAGCGTGTCCTGGCTTTGGCCACGGCAGTCTTGCCTACCGAGCGTAAGACACTGACCTTCGCCGATGTCGAGAAGCATCTCACCCTGGTGGCGCTCACCGGCATCATCGACCCGCCGCGCGAGGAAGCCATTCGCGCCGTAGCCGAGTGCCAGCGTGCCGGCATCCGCGTGCGGATGATCACCGGCGATCATGGCATCACCGCACAAGCCATTGGCGCCGCGCTCGGCATTGGCAAAAATGGCCGTGTCCTCACCGGAGCTGAGGTAGAGGAACTTAGCGATACAGCACTACGCCTCGCGGTACGCGACACCGAGGTGTTCGCCCGCGCCAACCCGGAACATAAGCTGCGTCTCGTCAAAGCCCTGCAAGCCGAAGGCAGGGTGGTTGCCATGACCGGCGATGGCGTCAACGACGCCCCAGCCTTGAAGCGCGCCGATGTCGGTGTGGCGATGGGGCACAAAGGCACCGAAGCCGCCAAGGAAGCAGCGGAAATGGTGCTCGCCGACGACAATTTCGCTTCCATTGCCGCCGCCGTCGAAGAAGGCCGCACGGTCTATGACAATCTGCGCAAGGCCATCATCTATATCCTGCCCACCAGCGCCGGCCAGGCCGCGATGGTGCTAATCGCCGTGCTCTTGGGCATGACCTTGCCCATCACACCGGTGCAAATCCTGTGGGTGAACATGGTCACTGCCGTCACCTTGTCGCTTGCTTTCGCCTTCGAGCGCTCCGAAGCGAACATCATGGCCCGGCCGCCGCGTGACCCGGCTGAACCCCTGGTCAATGGCTTCATGCTTTGGCGCATCGGTTTCGTCACCTTGCTCATGGTCTGCGCCTCTTTCGGCCTTTTCTTGTGGGAACAAAGCCGGGGCGCTAGCATCGAGACGGCCCGCACCGTCGCCGTCAATGCCCTGGTTGTGGCGGAAATGTTCTATCTATTCAACTGCCGCAGCCTGCGCGGTTCGATCCTCAACCGCCAAGGCCTCTTGGGCAACCCGCTCGCCTTAGAAGCCATTGGCGTGTTGTTCGTCGTGCAGCTCGGCTTTACCTATCTGCCGACTTTGCAGACCTTGTTCCACACCACCGCGATCGATGCGCTTGCCTGGCTGAAGATCGGCGTCGCCGGCTTCTTGCTGCTGTTGATCGTGGAAGCCGAGAAATTCCTCTTTGCCAGCTTGCGTAGTGATTGAAGCTTGAAGCCAGAATCGCGCCACGGTAAGGCACAGTTTGTCTTTCTCCGTAGCGCGCTTTTCCGGTTTATTTGAGGCGCGGGTAATCGGTATACCCGGCTGCGCCACCCCCATAGAACAGCTCGGGCCGGGCTTCGTTCCAGGCAGCACCTTGGCGCAGGCGTTCTACCAGGTCCGGGTTGGCGATGTAAGGCACGCCGAAGGCCACCGCATCGGCTTGGCCGCTAGCAACGATGGCTGCCGCAGTTTCAGCCGTCAGCCCCTGATTGGCAATGAACACGCCAGCGAACTTGCGCTTTAATTCCGGCCCCAAAAGTCCAGGGCCTTGCGCCTCGCGGGCAAAGATGAAGGCAATGTGGCGTTGCCCCAATTGCTCAGCGACATAGCCGAAGGTCGCGGCAGGATTGCTGTCGCCCATGCTGTGCGCATCGCAACGTGGCGCCAGATGCACGCCAACTCGGCCTGGCCCCCAGACTGCAATCGCCGCATCGGTTACTTCCAATAGCAAGCGAGCGCGATTTTCGATGCTGCCGCCGTAGGCATCGGTGCGGTGATTGGTGCTGTCTTGCAGGAATTGGTCGAGCAGATAGCCGTTTGCGGCATGGATCTCCACTCCGTCGAAGCCGGCTTGTTTGGCGTTTTCCGCGCCTTGGCGGTAAGCCGCGATGATGCCGGGGATTTCATCGGTGGCAAGCGCCCGAGGTGTGACATAAGGCCGCTGCGGCCGCACCAGGCTGACATGGCCGCTCGGCGCGATGGCACTCGGGGCTACGGGTAGCTCGCCGTCGAGATAGCAGGGGTCCGACACCCGGCCAACATGCCAGAGCTGCAGGAAAATGCGCCCGCCTCGCGCATGTACGGCATCGGTAACCTGCTTCCAGCCCGCTACCTGAGCTTCGCTCCAAATCCCCGGGGTATCAGGATAGCCGACCCCCTGGGGACACACCGAAGTGGCTTCGGACAAGATCAAGCCAGCATCGGCGCGTTGGGCATAGTACTCCGCCATCAAGGCATTCGGCACACGACCGGCGCTCGCCCGACAACGGGTGAGCGGCGCCATGATAATGCGGTTGGGTAGATCGAGCTCGCCTAAGCGCAGCGGATCGAAGAGGGTAGGCATCGGTAAACTCCTGTTACGAAAAGCCTCATAACGAGGCGCAGTCCTCTATTTATCATTGCAGAAGGCATACGGCAGACGCCGGATTCCTGCCCCTTTCATTTTGCTTCCAAACCGCAAAATTCAAGTCACGAGGAGACACCATGACCCCGGAACGCGCCATGCTCGCCATCAGCCTGTTCGCCGCCTTTGCCGACGGCGCCAACGATGACCGGGAACGCGAACACATTCGCCAATTCGCCGAAAGCCTGGGTGCTCAGGCCCCGGAATTAGCGCGCCTTTACCAAGATGTGCTGCTCAAGCGCTTGACTTTGGAAGAAGTGATCGAAGGTTTGCCAGAACTCGGCCAGCGTCAGTATGCCTACGAAATGGCGGTATGTGTCTGCGATGCCGACGGCCGCCAGAGTGAAGCCGAGAAAAACTTTCTGGCACGCTTGAAAACCTTGCTCGATCTTGCAGGCGATGCCGAAGTGACACAGGTCGAAAGCCAGGCCGAAGCCTTGGCCGATCTCGATCGCTACCTGCCCTCCCCGAACCGAGACGAATCCGCCCCGGCAAACGCCACGAGCCTTGCGACCGCTGGCATGACAACCAGGCCATCGAGCCTGCCGGAAGCCGAATTGGATAAATCCATCCTCAATTACTCAATCCTCAACGGTGCCTTGGAACTGCTCCCCCAGTCCTGGGCTTCAGTCGCCATCATCCCTTTGCAGATCAAGATGGTATACCGCATCGGCAAGGCCTACGGCTACGAGCTCGACCAAGGCCACATCAAGGAATTTCTGGCTACCGTGGGTATCGGCCTCACCTCACAGTACTTGGAGCAGTTCGGACGCAAGCTGCTAGGCGGCTTCCTCGGCAAGCTAGGCGGTAAGAGCGTCGGCAAGATCGGCAAAGCCGCCGCCGGCATGGCTTTTTCCTTCGCGACGACCTATGCCTTGGGACAAATCGCCAAACGCTATTACGCCGGTGGCCGACAGATGAGCAGCGCGGTGCTGCAGCAGAGCTTTCAGAACCTGCTCGGCCCGGCGCAGGAGATGCAGCGCCGCTATCTACCGCAGATCCAGGAACGGGCTGCGACCCTCGATGCTAGCCAGATCATGACCATGGTGCGAGCAGCATGATAACGGTGCAGTTGGGTTTTGTTCTTGAAGTCATATATCAAACTACAAAAATGATAAAGTCCGGCACAAGTCTGTGGAAAATCGTTGAAAATATTTAATAATCAAATACATACAATCTTACTACAGTGCTTGGCAAATCCTTGGAAAAGTTGGGGATGAAAAAGGGATGATTTATGATTGTGCAACCTCTTTTCTGTAAATTTCCGGATTGGCGGTCATGACATTCGGGTTACGGGTTGAAGTTGAGATAGACCTTGCCGGTCATCCACTCGTCGTCGAGTTCGGTGAGTAGGGCGGAGACCCCCTGGGTCAGAATAGTTGTCGCCTCGATAGAATCGTAAGCAGAGGGGCGATAGAGGAAGGGTGAAGTGGCGAGA
>JAOAIO010000026.1 GCA_026414665.1 Azovibrio sp. | reverse complement strand
GTCTGGCCCGGCTGGCCAATGCGCCTTTCATCAAGGTCGAGGCCACCAAATTCACCGAGGTGGGCTATGTGGGCCGAGATGTAGACACCATCATCCGCGACCTGGTTGAAATTGCCATCAAGGAGCAGCGTGAAAAGGCGAAGGCGCAGGTGCGCGTGCGCGCCGAGGACGCGGCCGAGGAGCGGGTGCTGGATGCGCTCTTGCCTCCGGCGCGCAATGCCGGTTTTTTTGCCGAGAACGGTCCCGCCGAGGATAACGGCACCCGGCAGAAATTCCGCAAGAAGCTGCGCGAAGGCGAGCTGGACGATAAGGAAATCGAGATCGAGGTGGCGCTGCCCGCCATGCAGGCGGAAATCTTCGCTCCACCCGGGATGGAGGAGCTCACCAATCAGATCCAGGGGCTGTTCCAAAATCTCGGCGGCGGCCGCAAGAAAAGCCGTAGGCTGAAGATCAAGGAGGCTTTGAGGCTCCTTACCGATGAGGAGGCCGCCAAATTGGTAAACGACGAAGATGTAAAGCTCGAAGCCTTGCGCAACGTCGAGCAGAACGGCATCGTCTTCTTGGACGAGATCGACAAGGTGGCGAGCCGTAGCAATGCCCAAGGGGCGGATGTATCGCGCCAAGGGGTGCAGCGCGACCTGCTACCGCTCGTCGAAGGCACCACGGTCTCTACCAAATACGGCATGGTGAAGACCGACCACATCTTGTTCATCGCCTCCGGGGCCTTTCATCTGGCCAAGCCTTCCGACTTGATTCCCGAGCTGCAAGGCCGTTTCCCCATCCGGGTGGAGCTGGATTCGCTCTCGGTCGCCGATTTCGAGCGCATCCTGACCCAGACCGATGCCTGCCTTACCCGTCAGTATCAGGCGCTGCTCGCTACCGAGGGGTTACGCCTCGAATTCGGCGCGGACGGTATCCGCCGGCTGGCGGAAATTGCCTTCCAGGTCAATGAAAAGACCGAGAACATTGGCGCGCGGCGCCTTTATACGGTGCTAGAAAAACTGCTAGAGGAGGTGTCCTTTAGCGCCGGTAAGGCCGGGTTGGAGCACGTGCATGTCGATGCCGCCTACGTCGATGCTCGGCTCGGTGGTCTGGCGGCAGACGAGGATCTATCCCGCTACGTGCTCTAGGCATTGGAGCGTGCGACACGCGACAGCCCGGGGTTTCCCGGGCTGTCGCGCAAGGGACTTGGCGTGCTGTCTTAGTCGGGCAGCTGCTGCTCTAGGGCATAGAGCTCGGCCACGCTTTCCCGGCGGCGGATGCAATGCGCAGCTTCGCCATCGACCATCACTTCGGCGGCGCGCGGGCGGGTGTTGTAGTTGGAGCTCATGGCCATGCCGTAGGCGCCGGCGGACATGACGGCGAGCAAATCGCCGCTAGCGATAGCCAGGCGGCGGTCTTGGCCGAGGAAGTCGCCGGTCTCGCACACCGGGCCGACTACGTCATAGACCATGGGCGCGCGCTCCGACCTTGGCTCGACCTCCTGGATTTCATGCCAGGCTTCGTAGAGCGCGGGGCGCATCAGATCGTTCATGGCGGCGTCGATGACAGCGAAGTTCTTCTCTGCGCCGGGCTTAAGAAATTCAACCTTGGTCAGTAGCACGCCCGCGTTGCCGACCAGGCGCCGACCCGGTTCCAGGATCACTTTCAGGCCACGCCCGGCAAGTTTGTCCAGCAGGGGGCGCAGATAGCTCTCGACGCTCGGCTCGCTGTCCTGTTGCCGGTAGCGGATGCCCAGGCCGCCGCCCAGGTCGAGATGGCGGATGGGGATGCGCCGCGCCGTCAGGCTATCTAGCAGCCGCAATACCCGTTCGAGCGCCTCGACGAAGGGGGTGGGGTCGAGGAGTTGCGAGCCGATATGACAGTCGATGCCTTCCACCTGTAGGTGGGGCAGGCCAGCCGCTTTTTCGTACAGCGCCAGAGCCTGGTCGATGGGCACGCCGAACTTGGCGGTTTTCAAGCCCGTGGAAATGTAGGGATGGGTCTTGGGGTCTACATCCGGGTTCACGCGCAGGCTGATGGGCGCCTTTTTCCCCAGGCGGCCGGCTACGGCATCGAGGCGTTCGAGTTCGGCGGCGGATTCGACGTTGAAGCAGAGAATGCCGGCGGTGAGCGCCCGCTCCATTTCGGTTTCGCTCTTGCCGACGCCGGAGAACACGACCTTGCCGGCATCGGCGCCGGCGGCCAGCACGCGTTCAAGCTCGCCGCCGGAGACGATGTCGAAACCAGCGCCTAGACGGGCGAAAAGGTTGAGAATGGCGAGGTTGGAGTTGGCTTTGACCGCATAGCACACGAGGCTGTCGGCGCCGGCCGGGTGATTGGCCAAGACCGCTTGGAATGCTTTGAGGTTGGCGGTGAGGGCGGCGCGGGAATAAACGTAGGTAGGCGTGCCGAAACGGGCGGCGATGGCCGGTAAAGGAACGGCTTCGGCGCACAGGACACCCTGCTGGTAGGTAAAGAAAGGGGAGCCAATGGAGTTCATTCTTCGACTTTCTCGGGCGTGCTAACATCGGCTGGCGGCAGCGGGCCGGCGCCAAACCAGGGGGCCGGCACGGGGCCGCTGGGGCGTTCGAGCGGGCCCTTGGCGCCGCAGGCGCTGCAGAGCAGCGACAAGGCGAGGGACAAAAGCAATGGGCGCATCATGGAACATCGCAAAAATAAGCCGAGGATGTTAGCACAGCATGGATGAACGAGATTTCGCTCGACACGCCGATGCGGCGTTCGCACATATCGAGGCCGTGCTCGAAGCGGCGGACGAAGATGTGGAGTTCGAGCTGGCGCCCGGCGGCGTGCTCGAGATCGTCTTTGCCAACGGTAGCAAGATGGTGATCAATCGCCATGCCATCGCCCGGGAGATTTGGGTGGCGGCCAAAAGTGGTGGCTTTCATTTTCGTTGGAATGGCGAGGACTGGGTCGATACCCGCAGCGGCGAGCCTTTGATGGCGGCCTTGACGCGCCTCGTGCAAGCGCAGGCCGGCCTCGCGCTTGCGTTCTGACGCCCTGCCGCCGGACTGGTCAGCATCATCGGTCCGCGCGCCCCTGGGCATGAAAGCGGCGCGACTTTCACGGTAAGCGGGGCAGGGCGGCCAGGGTCAATCGCTCGGGAAGGGGTCGATCTTGGGCCTTGCCCCGTCCACGACTGCTGGAGCAGGCATCGGCAAGCCTTCCTCCAACGTCGCTTCGGGCGGCGCGCTGGGAACGTTTTCGCTGTAGAACAGGTCGCCCTGGGCATTGCTGATGCCTTCAGGTTGCGGCAGGGGTTCCACGGGCACGCCCCGGAGCGCTGTTTGCATGTAGTCGATCCAGATCGGCAAGGCGGTGAAACCGCCGGTTTCGCGGTTGCCCAGGCTCTTGGGTTGGTCGAAACCGACCCAGGCGCAGCCCACTACGGTTTTCTGGAACCCGCAGAACCAGGCATCCAGATGGTCGTTGGTGGTCCCGGTCTTGCCGGCGAGATCCTGGCGCTTGAGCGTGGCCGAGGCGCGCGCCGCAGTGCCGTAGAGCGTCACATCGCGCAACATCGAGTACATCAGGTAGGCATTGCGCGGGTCGATGCTGCGCAGGCTCTCGTCGCCGGCTTCGGCCGGCGTGCTTTGCGCTAGCACGCGGCCTTGCTGGTCGCGGATTTCCTTGACGATATAAGGTGTTACCCGGTAGCCGCCGTTGGCGAACACGGCGTAGGCCGCCACCATTTGCCAGGGCGTGACGGATCCGGCGCCGAGCGCCATGGTCAGGTAAGGCGGGTGACGCTCGGCGTCGAAGCCGAAGCGGGTGATGTAGTCTTGCGCATAGGTGGTGCCGATGGCTTGCAGAATGCGGATGGAGACCATGTTCTTCGATTTGGCGAGCGCCGTGCGCAGTTTCATCGGGCCTTCGTATTTGCCGTCGTAGTTTTTCGGTTGCCAGGCCTGGCTGCCGGTTTGGCTGGCCGAGATCGTGATCGGCTCGTCGGCGACGATGCTAGCCGGCGAAAAGCCTTTTTCCAGCGCCGCGGAATAGACAAAGGGCTTGAAGCTCGAACCCGGCTGGCGCCAGGCCTGGGTGACATGGTTGTACATATTGCGATTGAAGTCGAAACCGCCGACCAAGGCGCGGATGGCGCCATCCTTGGGATGGGCGGCGACGAAGGCTGCTTCGACCTCGGGCAGTTGGCCGATTTGCCAGCCGTCGGCGGCCTTGCTTACGCGGATGACGGCGCCACGGCGCAGCCGCTTGGCGGGAGGAGCCTTGTCGTCGAGCATACGGCTGGCGAATTTCAAGCCGTTGCCGGACAAGGTGACGATCTCGCCGCCGCGGACGTAGGCGCGCACCTGCTTGGGATTGGCATCGAGCACCACGGCCGGTAGCAGATCCTCGATGGCGGCAAAGTCTTGTAAGGCCACGTCGAGTGCCTCGTCCTGGTCGCTCTTGAGGGTTTTCGGGTCGATGAAGGACTCGGCGCCGCGGTAGCCTTGGCGGCGGTCATAGTCGAGCACGCCTTTGCGCAAAGCTTGGTAGGCGGCTTCTTGCTCATCCTTACGGATCGTAGTGATGACTTGCAGCCCGGCGGTATAGACCGCCTCGGGAAAGCGTTCGGCGGTGATCTGGCGCGCCATTTCCGCCACGTACTCGGCGTGGATGCCGCTCTGTCCAGCATCTCGCCGCACGACCAGGGGTTCGGCCATGGCGCTCTCGAACTGCGCCGGCGTGATGAAGCCCAGGTCACGCATACGGCGCAGCACGTATTCCTGGCGGATGCGCGCGCGCTTGGGGTTGACGACGGGGTTGAAGGCCGAGGGTGCCTTGGGCAAGCCGGCGAGCATCGCCGCTTCGGCAATGCTGATCTGCGCCAAGGGCTTGCCATAGTAGATCTGGGCGGCAGCGGCAAAGCCGTAGGCCCGCTGGCCGAGGAAGATTTGGTTGATATAGAGCTCGAAGATCTGATCTTTGCTCAGGTTGTGCTCGATCTTGAACGACAAGAGCGCCTCGTACAGCTTGCGGGTCAGGGTTTTCTCCGAGCTCAGGAAGAAATTGCGGGCGACCTGCATGGTGATGGTGGAGGCGCCTTGATGCTTGCCGCCGCCGACAAAGTTGGCGTAGGCGGCGCGCAGCACCCCGAGCGTATCGACGCCGCCGTGCTGGTAGAAGCGCTCGTCTTCGGCGGCGAGGATGGCTTGCTTCATGATCTCGGGCACATCCTGGATCTTGACCAGGGCGCGGCGCTCCTCGCCAAACTCGCCGATTAGATGGCCGTCGGCGGTGTATACCCGGAGCGGGACCTTAGGTCGGTAGTCGGTCAGCACCTCGAGGCTGGGCAAATTTGGGTAAGCCAGCACGAGAATGATGAGAATAATGCCGATGGCAATGCCGGTAAGGCCGAGGATGAACAGGAGCGGATAGAGGATGAAGCGCAAGATGACGGGCATGGCGGCAGGCCGGAAGTTGGCGCAGAGCGCGATTATACGCGCCCGCCACTGCGAGCGTGTCTAAGACAAATAAATTGCTTTACACTGCTAGGGCTTGTTGCTAGCATTTGATGTGAATTATGGGTTGTTGATGTAACTTCCGATTTTTAATGGATATTTCGGGGGTCCGGTGCGCTTCGATCTCTCTTTTTTCAATCCCAAGTCACGCGCCTTGCTAGGGCTTGATGTCAGCTCCTCGTCGATCAAGATGGTGGAGTTGGCCGCGGCCGGCAAGGAAGGCTACCGGGTTGAGCGGTATACGATAGAGGTACTGCCCAAGGATGCCGTGGTCGATGGCAACATCGCCGATCTCGAGGCGGTCCAGGATGGGGTCCGGCGCGCGTGGAGACGGCTCGCTACGTCGACCCGCAACGTGGCGATGGCGCTGCCGGCCGCCGCGGTGATCTCCAAGAAGATCATCGTCCCTGCTGGCTTGCGTGAGGATGAGCTGGAGGCCTTGGTCGAATCCGAGGCGAATCAGTACATCCCCTTTGCCATCGACGAGGTGAACCTCGATTACCAGGTGCTTGGTCCGGCGCCTTCGGCCCCAGATGAGCTCGAGGTGCTGATCGCCGCCTCGAAGAAGGAGCGGGTCGAAGATCGGCTCGCCGTGGCCGAGGCAGCCGGGCTCAAGGTGCTGGTGATGGATGTCGAATCCTACGCCACGCTGGCCGCGTTCGAGCTCGTGGCGCGGCAATTGCCGCTCGCCGAGAACGCCCCGGTGATCGCGCTCGTCGATATTGGCATGAATGTCATGAAGCTCACCGTGCTGCGTAACGGCATGCAGGTCTATGCCCGCGAACAGGCGTTCGGGGGAGCGTTGCTGACGCAAGACATTTCCCGCCGCTATGGCATGAGCTATGGCGAGGCAGAAGCGGCCAAGCGCGCTGGCAATCTGCCGGAAGATTACGATGCCGAGCTGCTGCCGCAGTTCATGGATAGCTTGGCCTTGGAAGTTTCGCGTGCCTTGCAGTTCTTTTTTACCTCGACCCAGTTCAACAAGGTGGATCACATCGTTCTGGCTGGGGGCTGCGCCGCGATTGCCGGCATTGACGAGCTGGTGGCAACGCGAACCCAGGTCAATACCATCGTCGCCAATCCCTTTGCCGGGATGATGCTGTCGGATCGGGTGCGGGCCAAGAACCTGCTTGCCGATGCCGCGTCTTTGATGACAGCCTGCGGCCTGGCTCTACGGAGGTTCGACCCCTTATGATCCGCATCAATCTATTGCCGCACCGGGAAGAGGCGCGCAAGGCCAGGCGGCAGCAGTTTTATGTGCTTGCCGGCATGATGTTGGCGCTGGGCGGGTTGGTGGTGTTCGCTGGCCACACGGTCATCAATGGCTACGTCGAGCATCAGGAGAGCAAGAATGAGTTCCTCAAGAAGGAGATCGCCATCCTCAACAAGCAGGTGGACGAGATCAAGGAACTGAAGGAAAAGAGCCAGGCCTTGCTGGACCGCAAGAACGCCATCGAATCCTTGCAGAAAGATCGAGGCGAGACGGTTTATCTACTCAACGAGCTGGTGCAGCGGGTGCCCGAGGGCATCTACCTCAAGAGCCTGAAGCAAAATGGCCTCAAGATCGGCTTGAGCGGCTACGCCCAGTCCAATTCCCGCATCTCCACCTTGATGCGCAACTTGGAAGCGGCCGAAGGCATGGGCACGCCGCGCCTAATTGAGAGTAAGGCCACCTTGTTGGGCGGACGGCGCTTTTTCGAGTTTTCCCTCGAGTTCAATCTCGAGCGCGCGGCGCCCGAGGCGGCGGACAAGCCCGCCGCCAAGGCCAGGGAGGTGAAACAGCCATGAAGCTTCCCAACATGAAGCTGGATGTCGATTTTCAGCAAATCGCCGAGGATTTCCGGCGCCTGAATAACAACGATCCGGGCACTTGGCCGCTCATTCCTCGCATCACCATCTTGGTCGGCATCGTGCTGGGCGTCATTGTCCTGGGCTGGTGGTTCGTCTGGAAGGATCAGCTCGATACCCTGGCCGCCGCGGAAAGCACCGAGCAGAAACTGAAGGAAGAGTTCGTCACCAAGAAGAAGCAGGCGGTCAATCTCGACCTTTATCGCCAGCAGCTCGACGAGATCGAGAAATCGTTCGGCGCCCTGCTCAAGCAGCTCCCGAACCGTTCCGAAGTCGAGGCCCTGCTCGTCGAAGTCAACCAGGCGGGCCTGGGCCGCGGCTTGCAGTTCGAGCTCTTCAAGCCGCTCAATGAGGTGGCGAAAGACTTCTACGCCGAGCTGCCCATCACCGTGAAGATCATCGGCAGCTATCACGACCTGGGCGCTTTTGCCGCCGATGTGGCGCGCCTGCCGCGTATCGTCACCTTGAACGACATCGCCATCACGAGCGGCGCTGGCGCCGGCAACGCCGGTAAGGCGGCCAAGGGCGCGACGCCGGTTGCGGCTGGGCAGTTGGTGATGGATGCCC
Organism: Azovibrio sp.; assembly: GCA_026414665.1. GTDB lineage: Bacteria > Pseudomonadota > Gammaproteobacteria > Burkholderiales > Rhodocyclaceae > Azovibrio. The sequence goes on along the minus strand of JAOAIO010000026.1, from coordinate 18,263 downwards.
AGATCAAGACCTTCCGCTATTTGGATGAGGAAGAGATCGCCAAGCGGCGTCAGGCCGAAAAAGATGCCAAGGCCAAGAAAGGAGGGAAGAAGTGATGCAAGCCTCCCGCTACGCGGCGCTGCTGTTCCTGGGCCTATCGCTGACGGCATGCGGCGGCGCCGAGCACGAGGATCTGCGCCCCTGGATGGCCGAAGCCTCGAAGGATCTGCGCGGCAAGATTCCGCCCCTGCCCGAGATCAAGCCCTATGAGCCGGTGCCCTATACCGCCGAGGCGCTGCTCGATCCTTTCAACAGCGGCAAGATCGAGCCCGAGTCGAAAGGGCGGCGCGGCGGTGGTCACGGGCCGGATTTCGAGGCGCGTGAGCGGCGCAACAACATCATGGAGAAGTATCCGCTGGAGTCCATGAAGATGATCGGCTTCATGAACATCAACAACACGCCGATGGCGGCGATACAGGTCGATCAGCTGGTCAAGCAGGTCAAGGTCGGGGATTACATCGGACTCGATTTCGGTGTGATTACCAAAATCACCGATCAGGCAGTTGAAATCAAGGAAATGATCGAAGATTCGACGGGTGAGTGGTCGGAGCGCATGAACACGCTGCAACTGCAAGCTCAGGAGGGATAGAAGTGAACAAGCTCGGCCATATCAAATATCTGTTGCTCTGCCTGATGCTGGGCGCGGTTTCGCTGGTACATGCTCAGGGCCCACAGCCGGCGGCGGGCAATGCGATTCAGAAATTCGACGTTGCCAGGCAGGGGCAGGACATCCTCATCCGCTTCGACTTGAAGGAGCCGCTCGCCAGTCCGCCCGTCGGCTTTAGCATCGCCAATCCGGCGCGGCTCGCTTTCGATTTCACGGGCGTGGCCAACCACCTCGGGAAAAACAGCCATGCCGTCAATGAAGGCGACCTAACCAGCCTCAACGTCGTTCAGGTGGGCGACCGGACGCGGGTGGTGCTCAATCTCTTGAAGAGCCTCAACTATTCGACCCGGATCGATGGCAATGCCCTGCTTGTGACGCTGTCGCCGCTTAGTTCCGCGGCCCAGGATGGTGGCAAGATCGAGCACTTCGCGCGCGAGGCGCTGCCGGGGGCTAAGCACATGGTGCGCGATATCGCCTTTCGGCGCGGCAAGGACGGCGAAGGCCGGATCATCGTCGATCTCGCCGATGCCGGTACTGGCATCGATATCCGCCAGCAGGGCAAGGAGCTGGTCGTCGATTTCCTCAAGACCGACCTGCCTGAAAACTTGCGCCGCAAGCTCGATGTCACTGATTTTGCGACCCCGGTCACGGCCATCACCACCGAGAAGAATGGCGCCAACGTGCGCATGACCATCGTGCCCAAGGGCTTGTGGGAGCACAACGCCTACCAGTCCGAGAATCAGTTCGTGGTCGAAGTCAGGCCCATTGTCGAAGACCCGAACAAGCTCGTGCAAGGCACCAAGATCGGCTATCAAGGCCCGCGCATCAGCATCAACTACCAAAATGGCGACGTGCGCGCCCTGCTGCGTCTGATGGCCGAGGAGCTGGGCCTCAATGCCGTGATCAGCGAGACGGTCACGGGCACGACCACCCTGGTGCTCAAGGATGTGCCCGCAGATCAGGTGATCGACATCATCTTCCAGCAAAAAGGGCTGGATATGCGCAAGAACGGCAATGTCATCCTGATTGCGCCGCGCGATGAAATCGCCACCCGCGAGAAACTCGAATTCGAATCGAAGCAGCAGACTGAAGATCTGGAGCCGATGCGCACCGAAAGCTTCCAGATCAACTATCAGAAGGCGCAGAACCTGCAAAAGCTGCTCACCGACAAGGACCAGCGTATGCTCTCCAAGCGCGGTAGCGCCGTGGTCGATGAGCGCACCAATGTGCTGTTCGTCCAGGATGTGCCGAGCCGTCTCGAGCAAGTGCGCAAGGTGATCGCCCAGGTCGACATCCCGGTGCGGCAGGTGATGATCGAAGCGCGCATCGTCGAGGCCAGCGACCAGTTCGCCAAGAACCTGGGTGCCCGGCTCGGGATCATGGGTAAGGATAAATACGGCAACTGGGGCGGGCAGAACCAGTTGATTGCCGGGGATGCGTTCATCAGGCAGCAGACGACGCAGGGCTGGATCGATAGGGTGCAAATGCAGTGGGTTGGTCCGGAATACAAGGTCAGTCCGCAGGCTTTGGTGAACAACCTCAACCAGGTCAACCTGCCCGCTACCGGCTACAAGGGCGTGAGTCCAACCGAGTTCTCCTTCATCTTGTTCAATTCCGCCAAGACGAAGTTCCTCAACCTCGAAATCTCGGCGCTCGAGGCGGACTTGAAGGGTAAGGTCGTGTCGAGCCCGCGCGTACTGACTTCGGATCAAACCAAGGCCCGCATCGAGCAGGGCATGGAAGTGCCCTACCTCGAAGCCTCCAGCTCCGGCGCCACCAGTGTCGTGTATAGAAAGGCGGTGCTCGCGCTCGAAGTCACGCCGCACATTACCCCGGACGGCAAGGTGTCGATGAAGCTCAAGATCAACAAAGATGCCATCGGGGCGGAAACCCGCTGGGGCGCCATCATCGAAACCAAGAAGGTCGAAACCGATGTGCTCGTCGATAACGGCGGCACTATCGTGATCGGCGGCATCTATGAGATCAAGACCCGCGACGACGTAAACAAGGTGCCGCTCTTGGGCGATTTGCCGATCATTGGCTATGCCTTCAAGAACACCTCGCGGCAAAACGAAAAAACCGAATTGCTGGTGTTCATCACGCCCAGAATCGTCAGCGAGAGCGTGGCGCTGCGCTGATTCGCGCCGCACGCGCGCCGAGGGGGCCTGGCGGCCCCCTTTTTTCATGATGCGAGCCTGTACGCGCCGCGGCGAGATGCGAACTCGCGTCTCGGCCGCGATTTTGCCCGGGTTTTCTGGTAAAACGGCGGATTCACATCTGTTGGAACGCCAACCGTGCAGCACCGCGACAACATCATCCTCGTCGGCCTCATGGGGTCGGGCAAGACGACCATTGGCCGGCAACTGGCCAAGCGCCTGGGCCGACGTTTCGTGGATTCCGACCACGAGATCGAGGCTCGAACCGGAGTGAGCATTCCCACGATTTTCGAGATCGAGGGCGAAGCCGGCTTCAGGCGCCGCGAAGCACAGGTGATCGCCGAGCTGGTCGATGAGCCCGACATCGTCCTAGCCACGGGCGGCGGCGCCGTGCTCGCGCCGGAAAGCCGGCGCTTGCTGCACGACAAGGGCTGGGTCGTATACTTGAACGTGCCACCGCTATTGCTGTGGAACCGTACCCGCCATGACCGCAGCCGCCCGCTACTGCAAGTCGAGGATCCGCTGGCGCAGCTCGAGTCGCTGCATCGCGTGCGTGACCCGCTGTACCGCGAAGTGGCGCACTTCATTGTCGATGGCGGGCGTCTGCCGCCTGCCGCGATTACGCAATTGTTGATCAAGGAATTTTCTCGAAGATGCATACCCTCACCGTCGAGCTAGCCGAGCGTAGCTACCCTATCCACATCGCGCCTGGGCTCTTGCAGCGACCGGAATTACTGCGGCAGCACCTAGCCAGTCAATCCGTGGCCATTGTCACCAACACGACGGTGGCGCCGCTCTATTTGGATGTGCTTTGTCAGAGTCTCGCGGCGCTGGCGATCACGCCGCTTGTCGTCGTGCTGCCCGATGGCGAGGCGCACAAGAACTGGCAGACGTTGAATCAAATCTTCGATGCCCTGCTTGCCGCCCACTGCGAGCGGCGCACGACGCTCATCGCCCTGGGGGGCGGCGTGGTCGGTGACATGGGCGGCTTCGCCGCTGCCTGTTACCAGCGCGGTATGCCGTTCATCCAGGTGCCGACCACCCTATTGGCGCAGGTGGATTCCTCCGTTGGCGGCAAGACGGCCATCAACCACCCGCTTGGCAAGAACATGATCGGCGCTTTCTATCAGCCCAGCCTGGTGTTGGCCGACATCGCCACGCTGCGCACGCTGCCGGACAGGGAGCTGTCGGCCGGGCTCGCCGAAGTCATCAAGTACGGCCTGATCCGTGACTTAGACTTCGTCGACTGGCTGGAACGGCACATGCCGGCGCTGTGCCGCCGCGACGAAGCGCTGCTGGAGGAAGCGGTGTACCGCTCCTGTCGGCATAAAGCCGAGATCGTAGCGGCCGACGAGCGCGAGCAGGGCGAGCGGGCCTTGCTCAATCTCGGACATACTTTCGGGCACGCCATCGAAACCGGCTTGGGCTATGGCGAGTGGCTGCACGGCGAGGCAGTGGCGGCCGGCACGATGATGGCGGCGGTGCTGTCGGCGCGGCTGGGCTGGCTTGCTGCCGAAGACGTGCGGCGGATCGAGGCGCTCATCACGGCTGCCGGGCTACCCGTGCGCGGCCCGCGCTTGGGCGCGGAGCGCTATCTCGAACTCATGCGTCACGACAAGAAGGTGCAGGATGGCCGCTTGCGACTCGTGCTGCTTGCCGCCGTGGGGCGAGCGGTGGTGAGTGATGCCGCGCCGGAAACTGAAATTCGGGCTGCCATCGAAGCTTGCTGCGCGTGATGCTGGGGCTGGTGCGGTGGCGGCAACGGTCTGTTGCGGATTATTGAAAAGTCAGGGCTTTGGCGTTATATTTCGCCGCTTTCCCTAAATTTTGCCAGCCGGTGCCCCGGCTTTTTTTTGCGTATTGAAGATAGGCGCACGAGGATGCCGAAGATGAACGAGGAATCAAGAGTGATGGCGGCAGTACCCGGACAGCAGGGTCTTTACGATCCCGCGCATGAGCATGATGCCTGCGGCGTGGGTTTCGTGGCCCACCTGAAGGGCCAAAAAAGCCATAGCATCGTGGAGCAGGGGCTGCTCATCCTGAAGAACCTGGATCACCGCGGCGCCGTAGGCGCCGATCCGCTGCAAGGCGACGGGGCCGGCATTCTCATCCAGATTCCCGACCAGTTCTACCGCGAGGAAATGGCCAAGCAGGGCGTCACGCTGCCTGCCGCGGGCGAGTACGGCGTAGGCATGTTGTTCCTGCCGCAAGAGGCGGCCTCTCGCCAGGCCTGCGAAGCCGAAATCGAGCGCAATGCCAAGGCCGAAGGCCAGGTGATTCTGGGTTGGCGCGACGTGCCCGTGGACCGCGACATGCCGATGTCGCCCAAAGTGCGCGCCACCGAACCGGTGATTCGGCAGGTGTTCGTTGGCCGCGGCCCGGACGTGTTGACCACGGATGCCCTAGAACGCAAGCTCTACATCATCCGCCGCCGCAGCGCCAATGCCATCAAGTCCTTAAAGCTCAAGCATGGCGGCGAGTTCTACGTGCCTTCCTTCTCGGCGCGTACCGTGAACTACAAGGGCTTGTTGCTGGCCGACCAGGTCGGTGTGTATTACCGCGATTTGCAAGATCCGCGGGTCGTTTCGGCTTTGGCGCTGGTGCACCAGCGCTTTTCCACCAACCCTTTCCCGACTTGGGATCTCGCGCATCCGTTCCGCATGATCGCCCACAATGGCGAGATCAATACCGTGCGCGGCAACGTAAACTGGTTCAAGGCCCGGGAGCAGGCTATCTCCTCGCCTTTGCTCGGGGATGATCTGAAGAAGGTCTGGCCCCTGCATTATCCGGGGCAATCCGACTCCGCCTCGTTCGACAATGCGCTCGAACTCCTAGTGATGGCTGGCTACTCCCTAACCCATGCCATGATGCTGATGATTCCCGAGGCGTGGGAGAAGCACGGCACCATGGACGAGAATCGGCGCGCCTTTTATGAATACCATGCGGCGATGATGGAGCCCTGGGATGGCCCGGCCGCCGTAGCCTTCACCGACGGGCGGCAGATTGGCGCGACGCTCGACCGCAATGGCCTGCGTCCGGCGCGGTATCTCGTCACGGATGACGACTTGGTGGTCATGGCCTCTGAATCCGGCGTGCTGCCGATTCCCGAAGCCAAAATCGTCAAGAAGTGGCGCCTACAGCCTGGCAAGATGTTCCTGATCGACATGGACAAGGGGCGCATCGTCGATGACAAGGAGCTGAAGGACTCCCTCGCTTCGGCCAAGCCTTACCGGGAGTGGATCGAGAAGATCCGCATCAAGCTCGACGAGGTGCCGGCTGCGGCAGAAGTGCGCGAGGCGGGCCCCGCTAGCCTGCTCGATCAGCAGCAGGCGTTTGGCTTCACCCAGGAGGATATCAAGTTCGTGCTCGAGCCCATGGCCGTCAATGGCGAGGAGGCTACAGGCTCCATGGGGAACGACAGCGCCTTGCCGGTCCTGTCCGCCAAGCCCAAGCTGCTCTACAACTACTTCAAGCAGCTCTTCGCCCAGGTGACCAACCCGCCCATCGACCCCATCCGGGAAGAGCTGGTCATGTCGCTCGTGTCCTTCATCGGGCCGAAGCCGAATCTGCTCAATCCTTACGAGATCAATCCGCCGATCCGCCTGGAAGTGGCCCAGCCCGTGCTGAGCGCTGGCGATATGGAGAAGATTCGCCACATCGGCAAATACACGCAAGGCAAGTTCAGCTCTCACGAGCTCGACATCTGCTATCCGGTAGCCTGGGGCAAGGAGGGCATCGAGGCCCGCTTGGCTTCGCTCGCCGCCGAAGCCGAAGATGCCGTGCGCCAGGGCGCCAACATCCTCATCGTGTCCGACCGCAAGATGGACAAGGATCATTTGGCCATCCCCGCGCTGCTCGCCACTTCGGCCGTGCATCAGCACCTGGTCAAGAAGGGCCTGCGCACTTCCACAGGCTTGGTCGTGGAAACCGGGTCGGCCCGCGAGGTGCATCACTTCGCGCTGTTGGGCGGCTATGGAGCTGAAGCCGTGCACCCCTATCTCGCCATCGACACCCTGCGCGCCTTGGCCCAGGGCGATGCCGAAAAAGCCGATAAGTACGTCAAGAATTTCGTCAAGGCCATCGGCAAGGGGTTGTGCAAGGTTATGTCCAAGATGGGCATTTCTACCTACATGTCCTATACGGGCGCCCAGATTTTCGAAGCCGTGGGCTTGCAGCAAGCCTTCGTGGAGAAATACTTCACCGGCACGCCCTCCAAAATCGAGGGCATCGGTGTGTTCGAGGTCGCCGAAGAGGCGCTGCGCCTGCACCAAAGCGCCTTCTCGGCCGATCCGGTGCTGGCCAACATGCTCGACGCAGGCGGCGAATACGCCTTCCGCATCCGCGGCGAAGCGCACATGTGGACCCCGGACTCCATCGCCAAGCTGCAGCACGCGACGCGCTCTGGCAAGTACGAAACCTATAAGGAGTATGCCCAGCTCATCAACGACCAGAGCAAGCGGCACCTGACCTTACGCGGCCTCTTCGAGATCAAGCCGGCCGGCGCGCCTGTGCCGCTCGACGAGGTCGAGCCGGCCAAGGAGATCGTCAAGCGCTTCGCCACGGGCGCCATGTCGCTCGGCTCCATCTCGACCGAGGCGCATACCACCTTGGCGATTGCCATGAACCGCATCGGCGGCAAGTCCAACACCGGCGAAGGCGGGGAGGACGCCCGCCGCTACCTGCCGCTCAAGGCCGGGCAAAAGCTCTCAGAAGTGATTGGCGCGAGCCGCGTCGAGCGCGATTATGTCTTCCAAGAAGGCGATTCGCTGCGCTCTGCCATCAAGCAAGTGGCTTCTGGCCGCTTCGGCGTCACCGCCGAGTATCTGGTCAATGCCGATCAGATCCAGATCAAGATGGCCCAGGGTGCCAAGCCCGGCGAGGGTGGCCAGCTGCCCGGTCACAAGGTTTCCGAGTACATCGGCTTTTTGCGCCACTCCGTGCCCGGGGTTGGCCTCATCTCGCCGCCGCCGCACCATGACATCTATTCGATCGAGGACTTGGCGCAGCTCATCCACGATCTCAAGAACGTGAACCCGAGCGCCAGCATCTCGGTGAAACTGGTGTCGGAAGTGGGGGTTGGCACCGTGGCCGCCGGCGTCACCAAGGCCAAGGCCGATCATCTCGTGATCGCCGGTCACGACGGCGGCACCGGCGCTTCGCCGCTGTCGTCGATCAAACATGCCGGTACTTCCTGGGAACTGGGCTTGGCGGAGACGCAGCAGACCCTGGTGCTCAACCACCTGCGCTCGCGGGTGCGCGTCCAGGTCGATGGCCAAATGAAGACCGGCCGCGATGTCGTCATCGGCGCCTTGCTCGGGGCCGACGAGTTCGGCTTTGCGACGGCACCCCTGGTGGTCGAAGGCTGCATCATGATGCGTAAGTGCCACCTCAACACCTGTCCGGTGGGCGTGGCGACGCAAGATCCGGAGCTGCGCCGGCGCTTCTCCGGCCAGCCTGAGCACGTGGTGAACTATTTCTTCTTCGTGGCCGAGGAAGTGCGCGAGCTGATGGCCCAGATGGGCATCCGCAAGTTCGATGATCTGATCGGGCGCTCCGATCTGCTGGAAAAGCGCGCCGGCATCGAGCACTGGAAAGCCAAGGGCTTGGACTTCAGCCGCATCTTCCAGCAGCCCGACGTGCCTGCCAGCGTCGGCCGCCTGCACCTCGAGGGCCAGGATCATGGCCTCGACAAGGCGCTTGACCTTCAGCTCATCGAAGCCGCTCGGCCGGCGTTGGAGCGGGGCGAGAAGGTGCGCATCGAATCGCCGGTGAAGAACATCAACCGTACTGTCGGCACCATGCTCTCGGGCGAAGTGGCGCGGCGCTATGGCGCCGCCGGCTTGCCCGACGACACCATCCACATCCAGCTCACTGGCACGGCAGGCCAGAGCTTTGGCGCCTTTTTGGCCAAGGGCATCACCCTTGATCTCATCGGCGAAGGCAACGACTATGTCGGCAAGGGGCTGTCCGGTGGGCGCATCATCGTGCGCCCTCATCCCGATTTCCGTGGCGATGCTGCCGCCAACATCATCATTGGCAACACTGTGATGTATGGCGCTACCAGCGGCGAAGCCTTCCTTGCCGGGGTCGGCGGCGAACGTTTCTGCGTGCGTAATTCTGGGGGCACCGCCGTCGTCGAAGGCACGGGAGACCATGGTTGCGAATACATGACCGGCGGCACCGTGGTGGTGCTGGGCATGACTGGGCGCAATTTCGCTGCCGGCATGTCGGGGGGTATCGCTTACGTGCTCGATGAGGATGGCAGCTTCGCGCAGCGTTGCAACCTCGCGCAAGTGGCGCTCGAGCGGGTGCTGCCTGCCAGCGAGCAGGTCGGGCCCTTCCACTGCGACCAGGCCGACGAGACGCTGCTCAAGCAGCTCATCGGCCGCCATGCCGAAGCCACGGGCAGCGCGCGCGCCAAGGCCTTGCTGGCCGATTGGGAAGCGAGCCGCAGCAAGTTCGTCAAAGTCTTCCCCCACGAATATCGCCGCGCCTTGACCGAAATCGCCGCGGCTGCACAGAAGGAGGCCGCATAACATGGGCAAGCCGACTGGATTTCTCGAGTTTGAACGCCGCGAGGAGGGCTACGAGCCGGCTGAGACGCGCGTCAAGCACTACAAAGAATTCGTACTCACCCTGTCCGATGAGGATGCCAAGATCCAGGGCGCCCGCTGCATGGATTGCGGCATTCCGTTCTGCAATAACGGTTGCCCGGTGAACAACATCATTCCCGACTGGAATGACCTCGTGTATCGCGGCAACTGGCAAGCAGCGCTGGAAGTTTTGCATTCCACCAATAACTTCCCCGATTTCACCGGGCGTATTTGCCCGGCGCCGTGCGAAGCCGCCTGCACGCTTGGCATCAACGCCGCGCCGGTGGGCATCAAGTCCATCGAGCACGCCATCATCGATAAGGGCTGGGCGATGGGCTGGGTCAAGCCGCAGCCTGCCGCCGTGAAGACCGGTAAAAAGGTGGCCATCGTTGGTTCCGGCCCGGCCGGCCTTGCCGCCGCGCAGCAGCTCGCCCGCGCTGGGCATGCGGTGACCGTGTTCGAGAAGTCGAGCCGCATCGGCGGCCTGCTGGGCTTTGGCATTCCCGATTTCAAGCTTGACAAAGCCTTGATCGATCGCCGCGTCGCCCAGATGCAGGCCGAAGGCGTGGTGTTCAAGACCAAGGTCTTGGTCGGCGCTACCGACCTGCCCGCCGGCATCAATAACGATGCCACCGAAACCATTTCCGCCGCGCGGCTGAAGCAGGAGTTCGATGCGGTGATCCTCGCTGCCGGCGCCGAGGTGCCGCGCGATTTGCCGGTGCCGGGCCGCGAGCTCAAGGGCGTGCACTATGCGCTGGAATTCTTGATTGGGCAAAACAAGGAAGTGCAGCAAGGCATCCAGAACCCGATCAACGTCAAGGGTAAGCATGTCGTCGTGATCGGCGGCGGGGATACCGGCTCCGACTGCGTCGGCACCAGCTATCGCCATGGCGCCGCATCCGTCACGCAGCTCGAACTGATGCCCGCGCCGCCCGAGCAAGAGAATAAGGCCCTCACCTGGCCGTACTGGCCGCTCAAGCTGCGCACCTCGTCTTCCCACAAGGAGGGCGATACCAAGCGCGAGTTCGCCGTGGCCACCAAGGCCTTCGTCGGCGATGCGCAGGGGCACGTCAAGGCCTTGAAGGCCGTGCGCGTCGAATGGCAAGACGGCAAGATGCGCGAAATCCCGGGTTCCGAATTCGAGCTGCCGTGCGATGCCGCCTTCCTGGCCATGGGCTTCACCCAGCCGGTTGGCAGCCTGCTCGATGCGTTTGGGATTGAGAAGGATGCGCGCAACAACGCCAAGGCCACGACCGACGGCGAGGGGTGCTACCAGACCAATGTCGCGGGTGTCTATGCCGCAGGTGACGTGCGCCGAGGCCAATCCCTGGTGGTTTGGGCCATCCGCGAAGGGCGGCAGTGCGCTCGCGCCGTGGATGAGTTCCTCATGGGAACGTCGGTCCTGCCGCGCTAACCCATCCTGATCGGTCCGCGCGCCTTTTGGCATGAAAACGGCGCGCCGCCCCTCTCGCAAGGCGGGGGAGTAGCGTGGGTCGTTGTGCGACTTTTACGGTAACGCCCTCTCCTGGCATCGTGCAAACCCCGTCGAACCACCTGGCGACGGGGTTTTTCTTTGGGATCGGGGCCGCTTGTGGCATATTCGCCCTGCACGAACGGGAGGGTGTCCAATTGAATCTACAACAATCCTTGCAAGTGACATCGCCACTGGGCGAATTCGATAGCCACTTGCTGCTCGCGCTGCTGGTCATGGTGGTAGCTGGCGTGCTCGGTGGCCTGGCCAATCACTACCTCGCCGAGCGCCAGGCGGGGGCTGCGCTGCGTCAGGATTGGCGCCGTTATCTGGTGTTTGGCGTCGTCACCGCGCTCACCACGCCGCTTTTACTCAACATGCTCTCCAGCAACTTGCTCGAAGGCGCGCGCACCCGCCCTGGTGAGCTTTATGTGTTCGCTGCGTTTTGTCTGATTTATGTGGTGGCGGCCCGGCGCATCTTTGAAAACCCGGCCGCCTTCTATCAGCAGCAGCTCGACCAGGTACGCCGCGAGCTCGAGCAGCTGCGCCGCGAGCAGGAAGCCATGCGCCTCAAGCTCGAAGCCGTGCCCGCCGCTCCGACCCCAGCCGAGCTGGCGCCGGACAAGGCAGAAAGTCGCAGCGATCCGCGGGAAGTGGTGACGTATAACGATGTCGAAATCCTACGCGCCCTGGCCGACGAGAGTTATGTGTACGGCAACCTGGCGGCACTCACCGAGAAAACTGGCTTGGGGCGCGAGCTCATCAGTCAGCGCCTGGCCGTGTTGAAGAACGTCGGACTCATCGACACGCGCATCAACGACAAGAACGTGCTGCACTGGGTGATCTCGGCGCGCGGTCGCCAGGTGCTCACCGACGTGCTCACCGGCCAGGACGACAACAAGAAAATGGCGTAAGAAGGAGCGCGGCGCATGTCCTTGAATGTGGTAATCCTGGCTGCGGGCCAGGGCAAGCGGATGTATTCCAAGCTGCCGAAAGTGTTGCAGCCCTTGGGCGGCAAGCCATTGCTGGCGCATGTGCTCGATACGGCGCGGCAATTGCAGCCTGCGACACTGGTCGTGGTCTATGGCCATGGCGGCGAGGCCGTGCGTCAGACGATAGGCTCTGACAGCGTGTGTTGGGCGCTGCAAACGCCGCAGCTCGGAACCGGCCATGCATTGGCTCAGGCCTTGCCACATCTCGATGCCAGCCTGCCGACGCTCGTGTTGTACGGCGATGTGCCCTTGGTGCAGGCCGCGACGCTCCAGCATCTGGTGCATCAAGCCGGCGACGGCCTTGGCCTGCTCACGGTGCATCTCGCGCAGCCGCAGGGGTATGGGCGCATCGTGCGCTCCGCCATGGGCAGCGTCTGCGGCATCGTCGAGGAAAAGGATGCAACGCCCGCCGAACGGGCCATCCAGGAGGTGAATACGGGCATCATGGTGTTGCCGTCTAGCCGCTTGCCTGGCTGGCTTAAAGCACTCTCGAACGCCAACGCCCAGGGCGAGTATTACCTGACCGACGTGGTGGCCATGGCCGTGGCCGCCGGCGTGCCGGTGCGCACCGCGCATCCCGAGGGTGCCTGGGAAGTGCAAGGGGTAAACGACAAGCTCCAGCTCGCGGAGTTGGAGCGCATTTACCAGCGACGGCAAGCCGAGGCGCTCCTGCGCCAGGGCGTGCGGCTCGCCGATCCGGCGCGGCTCGACATCCGCGGCACCTTGGCGTGTGGGCGGGATGTCAGCATCGATGTTGGTTGTGTCTTTGCCGGCACGGTCGAGCTTGCCGAGGCTGTCGAGATCGGGCCTTACTGCGTGCTACAGAATGTGCGTGTCGGCGCGGGCAGCCGCATCGCCGCTTTCTCCCACATCGACGGCGCCGAGATCGGACCGGATGCGGTAATCGGCCCCTATGCGCGGCTACGGCCCGGCAGCGTGCTGGCCAGCGGCGCCCATGTCGGTAACTTCGTCGAGATCAAGAATAGCCGCATCGGGCAGGACTCCAAGGCCAACCACCTCGCCTATGTCGGCGATGCCGACATCGGTGCTCGCGTCAATATCGGCGCGGGCACCATCACTTGCAACTATGATGGCGCCAACAAGCATCGCACCGTCATCGAGGACGACGTCTTCATCGGTTCCGATACCCAGCTCGTGGCGCCCGTGCGGGTCGGGCGCGGTGCAACCTTGGGGGCTGGCACGACGCTGACCAAGGACGCTCCGGCCGAGGCGCTCACCGTATCGCGTGCCCGCCAGACCAGCGTGCCGGGCTGGAAGCGGCCAGCGCGCAAGAAGATTTAGGAGCGCAGCGATGGACGTGGGGTTCACTCTGTTCGTGCTGCTCATCGCCCTGCTCGTGGCGGGAGGACTGGCTTTGCTCCTCGTCGGTTACATCGACACCCTGCCGGCTGCCATCGCGCATGGCTGGCGCTGGGCCTTGCTCGTGCTGCTGCTGCCGGTGCTTGGGCCTTTCCTGTTTTGTCGTGGGCATTGGCCAGAGTTTGCTCGCCCCGGCCGCCAGCTACTGGCCGGCACGGCGCTGACCGGCTGCGCCCTCGTCTTGCTCTATGCCATCGGCCCCTATTTCGCGGCGCGCATCGTCGCCGGGGTGGCAGGCTAGGGGGTGGGCGATGCTGCATGAACGTGGGCGCTGGCGCATCGTCCTGCTCGGGCTGATGCTCGCGAGCGGCACCGGGAGTGCGGCAGAGGACGGCGCTTTACGTCTTGCCTCCGGACTTGCCGCGCCGGCGCCCGAGGTGCTGCAGACAGGTCGGTGCGTGCGTTATGAGGAGGGCGGTGCCGGCCTGCTCGGGCATTCGCCCCCGTTTTGGCTCGAAGGCGAGGTCGTGAGCTTTCGCCGTGAACAGCGGCCCTGGCGGGCCTGCCCGGAAGATTGGCGCACACAGGCGCGACTCCAAGACCGTGACGCGCTGCTCGCGCGCGAGCGGCAGCTGCCGTGTGGTTTCGCAGACGAAGCCACGCCGGCCCCGTTCGAAGTGGTTTGGGTGAAATTGCGGCCGCGGCGTTGGGAAACGCCCTGGGCGCGGGCCTGGGCTAGCCAGGGGCGGCTCTACCGCGGCCTGTATCTGGACGAGCCGCTACGCCCGGAAGCTGAGCTCGAGATCGATGCCCGCCTGCTTTTTGCGTGCCGGCCAGAGTCGCCTTAGGTGTCGCTCTTACGTGGCTTGCGGCCGGTGCCGGCTTTGTTCGGCTTGGTTGCGGCAGTTGGGGCTGCGGGCGCGGCCTTTTGCGCTTCTTGCTGCAGTTGCTCCTGCATGTGCTGCATCAGGTTCCACGGCCAGAGCGCAGCTTGCGACAGCGTTTCGCCAACGGTGGGGCCGTCGGGCTGCGGAGGGGGCGCGGCTTCCTCGCCCATCTTGCGCATGGCGTGAACCGCGGTCAGGGTAGCCTTTTGCATTTCCAGCCCCTGGATGGTCATCTGCAGCATCGATAGATTCATGCGCAGCCAGCCCTCCACGGCCTTCAAGTCGGCGATGCGTTTCTCCAGCTCTTCCACGTCGAAGGTCGGTGCGACCATGCCGGGCAGAGGGACGCCCATCCCGGCCCACATCTGACGCAGAAAATCCATCGGGTCTTGTCGTTCCTGGCTCATGGCGGACTCCAGAGAGGCTGTGACGCCTATATTAGCCGAGAATCGACGGCGCGGGGCCGCCCGCGTGGCGGCGATGGTGGTAGAGTAATGTCATAAACGACACGCTGAAGTGATGCGACTATGTTGAAATTCTTGATCGTCGAAGACCACGCCCTCGTGCGCGAGGGTCTCGTGCGCGTTTTGCGCCAGCTCGATGTGGCCGTGCAGGTCGTCGAAGCCGCCAATGGCGACCAGGCGCTTGCGGCGCTAGAGGCGGATGAGGAGTTCGATCTGGTGCTGCTCGATCTGGCCTTGCCGGGGAAAGATGGCTTTGCTTGCCTGGAGCTGTTCCGCAAGCACTGGCCATCCATTCCGGTGGCGATTCTGTCAGCCTATGATGACCCACCGACGGTAAACCGGGTGCTCTTGAACGGCGCTTCTGGCTTCATTCCCAAAGCTTATTCCGGTGAGGAGCTGGTCAAGGCGATTCGCCTCGTGCTCGCAGGGCATATCTTCCGGCCGGACAGCACGGAGCCGCCGCAGCTGGGCAACGAGACGCCGGTACTGCCGGCGGCGGGCGGCGTGACACCGGAGGAGTGTGGTCTCACCGAGCGCCAGGGGCAGGTATTGGCCTTGATGGCGAAAGGCAAGTCGAACCGAGACATCGCCCAGCAGCTGGGCTTGTCCGAAGGTACGGTGAAGATCCATGTCACAGGAATCTTCAAGGCGCTGGGAGTGTCAAGCCGCACGCAAGCGCTGGTGATGGCGTCGCGCTACGGCATCAAGCTTTGAGTTCGGCTTCGAGCCGGCGTAGCAGAGCGCGCAGGCGCGCCGGCCGGAGCGGTAGGCCCAAGTAATGCAAGCCCGGAGGGGGCGGGGTGCGACCATCGTGCTCCTGGCCGAGCACGATCTGGATGCTGCCGGGCGCAAGCAGCGGACGTGCCGCTGCGGCGAACGCGGTGGTGGAGATGACGATGCCGGGCGCATCAGACGGGACGTGCGCGGCGTTCGCGACGGGATAGCCCCAGGCGCGTAGCAGCGTCCGGACCTGAGCGATGGCTTCGCTCTCGCCGATGATGCGAATCGGCACGTGCGTGCCCGGGCTGTGCTGGGACGCCGCCGCGTCAGTCTCGTCCGGCTGCGTCGCGCTGCGGGGCAGAAGGAAACTGAAGCAGGTGCCTCGTCCGGGCTGGGAGCGGAGTTCGAGCTTCAAGCCCAGGGCGCGAGCCAGCCGGTCCACGATGGAAAGCCCCAGTCCCAGCCCCTTGTGCGACTCCCTTGCCGCATTGTCTATCTGGTAGAACTCGACGAAGATGGCTTGCTGATGTTCGCGGGCGATGCCAATCCCGGTGTCCCATACCTGGATCAGCACTTGCTCGCCGCGGGGGCGGGCCGAGACTAGGATGCCGCCCTGCTCCGTATAACGAATGGCGTTGGAAATCAGATTGGCGAGCATCCGTTCGAGCAGGTTTGCATCGGTAAATACCCAGAGCTCGGGGTTGCGAAAGCGTAGGCGCAGATTCTTGGCGAGCGCAGCCCGGCCGAAGCTCGTGGCCAAGCGGTCGAAGACGGCTGCGAGCGGATGATCTGTTAGCACCGGGCTGATGCCGGCAACATCCAGGCGGGACAAATCGAGCAGTGAATCGAGTAGTTCGCTGATGACCTCGGTCGAAGCCTGGATTTGCTGGCTCAATTGCGGCAGCGCCTCGATATTGCCCAGGCGCACCTGGCGTTGCAGATCGGCAGCGAACAAGGCGAGGGCGTGTAGCGGTTGACGCAAGTCGTGGCTGGCGGCGGCAAGAAAGCGGCTTTTGGCGGCGTTGGCGCGTTCGGCTTCTTGGCGTTGGCGTTCGAGCTGTTGGTCGGCCGCGCGCAGTTGGCGCTCCAAGGCGTGCAGCTGCGCTTCCTGGGACTGGAGGCGCAAGCTGGCGCGACGCCCATAGAGGTGCAAGAGCCAGCCGCCGCCGAGCATGAGCAAGACGACCAGCGATGCCAGAATGACGTAGTCGGTCAGGCGGCGGTAGCTCTGTTCGAGCACGGCATGTTCCGGCACGAGGCTTAGCACGCGCAGATCAGGAAAGCCGTTGACATTGGTTTGCGCGACCAGCCAGTCTTGCTTGACGTCGCCATCGAGGCGTTTGAGAGCGCCTGCCGCGAGTACGTCATGCGCGTGCGCGCCAAGCAGCGGCGAATGGCGGGAGAGATCGGCCGGACGGCAAGAGGCTACGATCCGTCCCTGGGTATTGATGAGCACCGCCTCGAAGTCGTCGCTCATGCGGATGGACCAGCAGAAATCCTGAAAATAGGCCGGCTCGATCGCGGCGAACACCGCGCCGGCAAATCGCTGCTGACGATCTTTGATGCTGCGCGCCAAGGCGTAGGTGTAGCGGCCGGAATTGCGGCCGACATAAGGGCCGTACATGGCGAAGTCGGCTCCACGGGCGAGCGCCTCGAAATAAGGTCGGTCACGCACGTTGATCGAAGTGGCGGGAAATTGCGTCGAGATGAAGCGCTGCTCGCCATGGCGGTCGAAGATGATCAAGTCGCGCACTTGGGGGAGCGAGCGGCTATGGCGGGTGGCTAGGTAGTCGTAACCGGTGCGGGCATCCCAGCGCATCCAAGCATCATCGCCGGAAAGGTCGCTGGCCAGCTCTTTGAGTAGGATATCCACCGCTTCGAGCGAGCGGGCGGTGTGTTCCGCAACCTGTTCGGTCAGGTGAGCGAGCCGCTGCTGGCCGGTTCGGCGCTCATGCTCGAGACCTTGCAGCAAGTCGAGGAGCAGGCTGCCCAGCACCAGCATGGTGGAGGCGACGAGGAGCGGCAGCGCCAACCAGAGCGGGTTCTTGCGTACAAACACTCAGCGCCTCGCCGCAGGGATGCGATACAGGTAGAGCGTGTCAGTGGGATCGCCGGCGGCGCTCTCTAGCACCTCGGTTGGGGTGCAGCCGGGTACGGCAAAGGCCTTGCTGACGAGCAGTGCGCCGGGGCGCATTTCCGCGCACGCTTTCTGCCATAGCGCTGGCATGGGCGCTGGCGAGAGAAAGCAATAAAGCACGTCATAAGGCGCTAAGGAATGCCGCCAAAAATCGCCCCATAGCCAGGCAATGCGCGGGCGTTGGCGCAGCGTGCGGCATTTGCCGATCAGCCAAGGCAGTGGCGCGTTTTCGATGCCGGTAAGGCAGAGATCCGGGCGCAGGCGTGCGAGGGGGGTAATTAGGCTGCCAATGCCGGCGCCCACGTCGATGAGTCGGCCGTTGGCGGGCATGAGCGTGGCCAAGCGCGTGGCAGTGGCGGGATTGCTCAAGTAGAGCGGAATCTGGCCGCCGGCCGCGCCGCGGAAGCACACGAAGAGCAAGAGAAAGAGGAAAAGCGGTAGCGCCGGTGGTAGGTCGAGTTGCAGCGCCAGCCATAACAAGGGCGCAAAGAGCGCGTGGATAACCCGCCACCACCAGGGTTGGCGCGCTAGCTGGGCAAAGAGCAAGGCTGTTGCGCCGATTGCCAAGGCGAGCGTGCGCCAGTCCCAGGCGCTGTCGCGCAAATAGTAGTAAGGCCAGGCGAGACTGAGCACGCATAGCGCCGCGGCAGCCTGGAGAGCGAATTGGCGGGGGTGTGTCATGGCGTGTCGGGCAAAGGCGGATGATTATAGGCTACATCGAATCAGCCGCCGCGCAGGCGGATGGCAGCGTTGGCGCCCGGCTCGTCTGCTCGAGCTGCCTGATCTATGTCGTACGCCCTGGCCACCAACCGCTGGCGCCGCCTCGATAGAAGGTCGTCGCCAGCAGCGAAGCCGCGAGAGCGGTGTATCATAGCGC
>JAOAIO010000025.1:334-26633 GCA_026414665.1 Azovibrio sp. | reverse complement strand
CCACCATGATGCCGTCGGACGCATCGAGAATCTCATCGAGGTTGGCGATGGCCTCGCTGCGCTCGATCTTGGCGATCAGGCTGGCATGACTGCCAGCGGCGCGCAAGAGCTGGCGCGCCATGTACATATCGGCGGCGCTCTTGGGGAAGGACACGGCGACGAAATCGACTTCTAAGGCAGCGGCGGTCTTGATGTCGTCCATGTCCTTGGCGGTGAGGGCGGGCGCGGTGAGGCCGCCGCCCTGGCGGTTGATGCCCTTGTTGTTGGAGAGCACGCCGCCTTGCAAGACGCGGGTATGAATCTCGCTGCCGCGCACTTTTTCCACCACGAGCTTGAGACGACCGTCGTCGAGAAGCAGGATGTCGCCAGCGCCGACATCACGCGGCAGATCCTTGTAATCGAGGCCGACGCGCTCGGCATTGCCGATGCTGCACGCTGCATCGAGGATGAAGGCGGCGCCCTTCTCCAAGCTGATCTTGCCGGTCTCGAACTTGCCGATGCGAATCTTCGGCCCTTGCAAGTCAGCGAGTAGTCCGACCGGACGGCCGGCCTTGGCCGCCGCGGCCCGGACTGCCACGGCACGGGCGCGGTGATCCTCGGCGCTGCCGTGCGAGAAGTTCATGCGCACCACATCGACGCCCGCTTCGAGCAGACGTTCGAGCACGTCGGGATCGGACGAGGCCGGCCCCAGGGTAGCCACGATCTTGGTATGACGAGTCATGTGTTTTAGCTTTCCTTGGCGGCAACCGCAGAGCGCCTGGCCGGAGCGCCGCCAAGGCGCTCCCGATCAGGCACGGACTTAATCGTTGTAGCGCGCTTCCAGCGCGGCGATGGCCGGCAGGGTCTTGCCTTCGAGAAATTCCAGGAAGGCGCCGCCGCCGGTGGAAATGTAGCCGACGTCATCGGCGATGTGGAACTTGGCGATGGCCGCGAGCGTATCGCCGCCGCCGGCAATCGAGAAAGCCTGCGAGTGGGCGATGGCGGAGGCCAGCATCTTGGTGCCGCCAGCGAACTGGGCATATTCGAACACGCCGACCGGCCCGTTCCAGACGATGGTGCCGGCGTTGGCGATGATTTCGGCCAAGCGCGCCGCGGTCTTGGGGCCGACATCGAGAATGCGGTCATGTGGTCCAACTTCATCGACGGAAATGCGGTTGGCGCGGGCCAGGGCGGACACCTCGTCGGCCACCACCACGTCGATCGGCAGCGGCACCTCGGCGCCGCGCTCGCGCATCATGTCCATGATGGCGTGCGCCTCCTTGACGAGATCGGGCTCGGCCAGAGATTCGCCGATGCGCTTGCCGGAGGCCAACAAGAACGTATTGGCGATGCCGCCGCCGACGATGAGTTGATCCACCTTCTCGGCGAGCGATTTGAGGATAGTGAGCTTGGAAGAAACCTTGGCGCCGCCGACGATGGCCACGAGCGGCCGCTTGGGATCGTGCAGCGCCCGGCCAAGCGCGTCGATCTCGGCGCCCATCAGGATGCCGGCGCAGGCCACCGGGGCGAACCGGGCGATGCCGTGCGTGGTCGCCTCGGCGCGGTGCGCGGTGCCGAACGCATCATTGACATAAATGTCGCAGAGCGCCGCCATCTTCTTGGCCAGCTCCTCGCTGTTTTTCTTCTCGCCTTTGTTGCAGCGGCAGTTTTCCAGCAGCACCACCTCGCCGGGCTTGACCTCGAAGCCGCCATCCACCCAGTTCTGCACCAGGCGCACGGGCTTGTGCAGCAGCTGACCGAGACGCACGGCAACCGGCGCCAGGGTATCGTCGGGCCCTACCTCACCCTCGGTGGGACGGCCCAGGTGCGAAGTGACCATCACCGCAGCGCCCCGCTCCAGGCAATATTCGATCGAGGGAAGCGACGCCTTGATGCGCGTATCTTCGGTGATATTGCCGGCTTCGTCCTGGGGCACGTTGAGATCGGCGCGGATGAAGACACGCTTGCCGGACACATCGAGATCGGTGAGCTTCTTGACTTGCATGGAAAGTCTCCTGTTATCGCTGCAAAGTTGTATCGAAAAAGGCGGGCGCCCGGCTCAAGCGCAGCCAATACCGGGCCACGTCCAGCATCCGGTTGGCGAACCCCCACTCGTTGTCGAACCAAACGAACAGATTGATGAGACGCGGCCCGACGTTGCGGGTCTGGCTGCCATCGACGATGGCCGAATGCGGATCGTGGTTGAAATCGATGGAGGCATGAGTTTCCTCCGAATAGGCGAGCAAGCCGCGCCAGGGGCCGGCGGCAGCCTCGGCGAGCAGGCGATTGACGGCGCTGGCGGACACATCCCGACTCAATTCGAGCACCAGGTCGATGGCCGAGACATTGGTAGTCGGCACCCGAATCGCCTTGGCCGCAACCTTGCCAGCCAGATCAGGCAAGAGCCGCTCCACGCCACGCGCCAGGCCAGTGGACACCGGGATGATGGATTGCATGGCCGAACGGGTGCGGCGCAAGTCGGCATGATGATAGGCATCGATGAGCGGCTGGTCGTTCATGACCGAATGCAAGGTGGTGAGCAGCACCTGCTCGATACCCAGCTCACGCGCCAAGAGGTCGAGCAGCGGCACCACGGCGTTGGTGGTGCAAGAGGCGTTCGAGACGATGCGCTCAGCGCCAGTGAGCGCGGCCTGATTGATGCCATAGACCACGGTGGCATCGACATCGGCGGCGCTGTGGCCCGGGTGCGAGAGCAGCAGGCGCGGCACGCCGGCGGCAAGAAAACGCTGCAACTGCGCGCGCTCGCTGTACTGGCCCGAGCACTCGAGCACGAGATCGAGGTCGAAAGCGCGCCAATCGACCTCTTCCGGCGCGCGGGCGTGGCTGACGGCGATGGCATGCGCGGCGATGCGAAGACCGCCCGGCTGCGCGTCGACCGCCACGGGGAAGCGGCCATGGGTGGAATCGAAGCGGGTGAGGTAGGCGATGCTGGCGAGGTCCGCAGGCTCGTTGATCGCCACCACGCGCAGCTCGTCTGCTAGCCCCGCTTCGTACAAGGCGCGCAAAAAGCAGCGCCCGATGCGGCCATAACCGTTGATGGCAAGACGAAAAGGACGAAGGGAGCCGGACACGGGGCCTTAATGCACAAGCGCAAAAATGGGGATTTTACAGGCTCATTGCGCGACAAAGCCGCCGCGCCAGGCAGCGGCGGCTTTGTCGCGGCATCGGCCCGGCTTTACTTAGCGGCCATCCAGGCGCGGGCAGCATCCAACATGCGGCAGGAGTAGCCCCACTCATTGTCGTACCAAGCCAGCACCTTCACCAGCACGGAGCCATCCTCACCCTTGATGACGCGCGTCTGCGTCGCATCGAAAGTGGAGGAAACGGTCGTGTGGTTGAAGTCGGAAGACACCAAGGGCTCGGTGTTCACGGCCAGGATGCCCTGCAGCGGACCGTTGGCAGCGGCCAGCATCAGCTCGTTGATCTCTTCCTTGGTCGTGGCGCGCTCGGCAGTGAACGTGAGGTCGACCAAGGAGACATTGAGGGTGGGCACGCGCAGGGCGAAACCGTCGAACTTGCCCTTGAGCTGCGGCAATACCAGCCCCACCGCCTTGGCGGCGCCGGTCTTGGTGGGGATGATGTTGGCGGCAGCGGCGCGGGCGCGGCGCAGATCCTTGTGGCGCACGTCAACGGTCACCTGGTCGTTGGTGTAGGCATGTACCGTGGTCATCAACCCCTGCTTGATGCCGATGTGCTCGGCCAGCACCTTGGCCACAGGCGCCAAGCAATTGGTGGTGCAAGAAGCGTTCGACACCACGCTCATGTCGGCCTTGAGAACGTTTTCGTTCACCCCCATGACGATGGTGGCATCGACATCGTCGCCCCCGGGCGCGGAGATCAGCACGCGCT
This sequence comes from Azovibrio sp., assembly GCA_026414665.1. Taxonomy (GTDB): domain Bacteria; phylum Pseudomonadota; class Gammaproteobacteria; order Burkholderiales; family Rhodocyclaceae; genus Azovibrio. The sequence goes on along the minus strand of JAOAIO010000025.1, from coordinate 22,784 downwards.
TGGCGCCCTGCTCCAGTAGCGCCTGGGCCTTGGCCTTGGTCGTGTACGCGCCGGTGCACTCCAAAAGCACATCGACACCGTGACTCCCCCAATGCACGCCCTGCGGATCCTTGGTCGAGTAAAAAGGAATCTTCTTGCCGTCGACGATGAGCGTGTTCTCGCCCTCGGTATCCACAGAGGTGCCGAAACGGCCATGGGTCGTGTCGTACTTGAGGAGGTGCGCATTGGTGGCGAGATCGCCGGATGCATTGATGGCGACGACATCGAACTCACCTTGCAGGCCCTGCTCGTAGATGGCGCGCAGGGTGCAGCGCCCGATCCGACCAAAACCATTGATGGCAACCTTGATAGCCATGTCCTTCTCTCCTTGTCAGTTGTTCAATGCAGCACAGGTAAGGGGGGCACGGCTCACAGGCCGGCCTTGACGGTATTCACCACGTTGGCCACGGTAAAGCCATAGTGTTGGAAGAGCTGGCCGGCGGGGGCGGAAGCCCCGAAGGCATCGATGCCGATCACCGCCCCGTGCAAGCCGACGTACTTGTACCAAAAGTCGGGATGGGCGGCCTCGATGGCGATGCGGCGCACGTGACGGCCCAGCACGGCAAGCTTGTAGTCCTGGCTCTGGCGATCGAAGACGCTGGTCGAGGGCATGGACACGACACGCACCGGAATGCCTTCGGCGGCAAGCGCGGCCTGGGCATCGAGCGCAAGCTTCACTTCGGAGCCGGTGGCAATCAGCACGGCCTTGGGCTGTTCGGCATCGGAGAGCACGTAGCCGCCCTTGCGGATGTCCTCGGCGGCAACCGCGCCCGTGACCGCAGGCAGATTCTGGCGCGACAGGGCAAGGAGCGTCGGCCCGTCGGTGCGCTCGATGCCGGCGGCCCAGGCCACGGCGGTCTCGGTGGCATCGCAAGGGCGCCAGACATCGAGATTGGGAATGAGGCGCAGACTAGGGATGTGCTCGACCGGCTGATGCGTGGGGCCATCCTCGCCCAGACCAATGGAATCGTGGGTATAGACCATGACGTGGCGCTGTCGCATCAGCGCCGCCATGCGGATGGCGTTGCGGGCGTAATCCGAAAACACCAAGAAAGTGGCCGTGTAGGGAATGAGGCCGCCGTGCAGAGCGATGCCATTGGCAATCGCCGTCATACCGAACTCGCGCACCCCATAGAAGCAGTAGTTGCCGCCCTCGGTCGCCGTGACGCCCTTGCTGCCCTGGACGAAGGTCAAGTTGGAGGCGGCCAGGTCGGCAGAGCCGCCAAACAATTCGGGCAGCGCCGGCAGGTAAGCGGCGATCGCGTTCTGGCTGGCCTTGCGCGTGGCGATGTTCTCCATCTTGGCCTGGCAAGCGGCGACATAGGCTGCGACTCGCTCGTTCCAGTCGGCCGGCAATGCGTTGCGCAGCACGCGGCGCTCGAATTCGGCCGCCAGTTCCGGGAAGGCGGCTCGGTAAGCGGCAAAACGCTCGCGCCACTCGGCCTCGGCGGCCGCGCCCTTGGCGCGCGCATCCCAGGCGGCGTAGACCTCGGCGGGAATCTCGAATGGCGCGTGCGGCCAGCCGATGTAGGCGCGCGCCGCGGCCACTTCCTCGGCCCCGAGCGGAGCGCCATGACAATCGTGACTACCCGCCTTGTTGGGCGAGCCCATGCCAATCACGGTCTTACAGCAAATCAAGCTGGGCTTATCAGTCTCGGCCCGAGCGGCAAGCAGCGCCGCCTCGATCGCGGCCGGGTCATGCCCATCCACGGCCGGGATCACCTGCCAACCATACGCCTCGAAGCGCTTCGGGGTGTCGTCGGTAAACCAGCCTTCGACGTGGCCGTCGATGGAAATGCCGTTATCGTCGTAAAAGGCGATCAGCTTACCCAGCCCCAGCGTGCCGGCAAGCGAGCAAGCTTCGTGCGACACCCCCTCCATCAGACAGCCATCGCCGAGAAAGACATAGGTGTAGTGGTTGACCAGCTCGTGCCCGGGCCGATTGAACTCGGCGGCCAGTACCTTTTCCGCCAGGGCAAAGCCGACGGCGTTGCTAATACCTTGGCCAAGCGGCCCGGTCGTGGTCTCGACACCCGGGATATGCCCGACCTCGGGGTGGCCGGCGGTGGGCGAGCCGAATTGGCGGAAATTCTTCAGATCGTCGATGGAAACCGCGTAGCCGGTCAGATGCAAGAGCGCGTAGATCAGCATCGAGCCGTGCCCGTTGGAGAGCACGAAACGATCCCGGTCTGGCCAGTGCGGGTTGGCGGGATTGTGCTTCAGGTGGCGGCGCCAGAGCACCTCGGCGATTTCCGCCATGCCCATGGGCGCGCCCGGGTGGCCGGAGTTGGCCTGCTGCACGGCATCCATGGCCAGGGCGCGGATGGCGCCAGTCAAGGGATTGAAGGAAACCGGGGGGATGCTCGCGCTCATGAAAGACCTGCTGCCATGCAATGAAAAGGAGGGAATTATCGTCGAAACCCCAGGATCAGGGGAAGCCCGCCCCCGCCCTGGCCGGCCCGGCACGCCGCGCCACGGCGGCCGGGGCGCTCATACTTTGGTAACATCCGCCGCAACCGGAGACCGACATGACCGATCAACCCGCTTTCTTGCAGCATCTCGCCGCCGAAGACAAGCTGCCCTCGCCGCGCGGACCCGCCTTGCGGGTGCTGCGTCTCACCCAGCAGGAAAACTCCAGTCTCGAAGACCTGACGCACGCCATTGCCGCCGATCCGGTGCTCACCGGCCGCCTGCTCAAGGCCGCCAATGCCGTGCGTCCCGTCGGACAGCGGCCAATCGCAGCGCTGCGCGATGCGGTGCGGCTACTCGGCTTTTCCGCCGTGCGCGGCTTGGCGCTTGGCTTTTGCCTGCTGCAAAACTACCGCGCCGGCCCCTGCCCGGCCTTCGATTATCCGGCTTACTGGTCCGCCTCTTTGCTGCGTGGCCTGGCGCTCCAGGCGATTTGCCAGGAAGTGCGCGCCATTCCCGTCGAGGAGGCGTTCAGTCTCGGGCTGCTGGCCCGCATCGGCGACCTGGCGCTGGCAAGCGGCGCTCCCGCGGCTTACGCCGAGATTCTCGCTCTGGCGCGTCCCGAGCAGCACGCCGAGGCGCGCCGGCGCTTCGGCATCGACAGCGCCGGACTGGCGCAGGCCATGCTCACGAACTGGGGCCTACCTAGCATCTTGACCGAGCCTATAGCCTGGCAGGACCAGCCCGATGCCGCGCCCTTCCGGGAAGGCAGCCGGGCTTGGAATCTACTCCAGGCCCTCCGCCTCGCCACGGCCATCGTCGAGGTCAGCCAGGCCGAAACAGAAGACCGGCACGGCCTGGTGGCCGATCTGCTCATGCAAGGGGCGCGTCTGGCGATTCGTCCGGAACATCTGCCCGAGCTCGTCGATCGCGTGGTGGCGGACTGGCAGGACTGGGCCGAAGTGTTCTCGGTACCCGCCGAAGCGCCGCCGCCTTTCGCCGAGATCAGCGCGCCCGGCGCCCTGCCCGAGATGGGCGCCGATCCGCTGCAAGCCACGCCTACCCGAACCCGGCTGCGCGTGCTCGTGGTAGACGACGAGGCCAGCCTACGCGGCTTCTTGCGCGCCTTGCTCGAACAGCTGGGCTTTGAGGTGCTCGATGCCGCGGACGGCGCCATCGCCCTCGACATCGCCGCCCGCGAGCCGCTCGATTTGGTCGTATCCGATTGGCTCATGCCGGGCATCGACGGCCTGGAGCTGACCCGTCGCCTACGCGAAAGCGAAACCGGCAAGACCTTGTTCATCCTGCTGCTCACCCAGCTCTCCGACGACGACAAGCTCGTCGAAGCCTTTGCCGCGGGCGTCGACGATTTCATCGGCAAGCCGCTCAAGCCGCGCGTGTTCGCGGCGCGCCTGCGCGCGGCGCGGCGGGTCATCACCTTGCGCCGGGAAGTGGAGCGCGACCGCCTCGCGTTCCAGCGCTGCGCCGCCGACTTCGCCGCCACGCACCAGCGCCTCGAAACCATGGCGCATAGCGACCCACTCACCGGCCTGGCGCACCGCCAGCACGGCATCGCGCTGTTACATCAAGCCGTGCGCCAAGCGCGGCAAGACGGTAAGCCACTGCACGTCATCCTCGTCACCTTGCCGTCCCTAGGCCCGATCAACCATCGCTTCGGGCGCCAGGCCGGCGACAAATTCCTCGTGCAAACCGCGCACATGCTCTCGACTGGCTTACGCCCCGGCGACCGCATCTGCCGCTACGGCGACCGCAGCTTCCTCATCACCTGCCCGGACACGCCGGCGCCTCAAGCCGAACGCGCCGCCCGGCGCATCGCAGCGCGCATCGCCGAGCACGCAGCGAGCCTGGGCCACAGCCCGGCGCGGATACGCCTGGCCGCGCTCACGGCCGGCATCGCCGACGAAGACGCCCTGCTCGATGCGCTCGAAAACAGCGCGCCGCTCGATGCCGACGCCTAACCCGACACGGCGCCGGCGCGCCCAGGCCTGGCCCCTGCTCGTGGCGCTTTGGCTCGGCCTGCCGTGCGCCTGGGCCGACAGCGAAGCGCTGATCGCGGTGCTGGCTTTCCGCGACAAAGCCAACACCGAAAGGCGCTGGCAGCCCACCGCCGATTACCTCAGCGAGGCCCTGCCCGGCCATCGCTTTCGCGTCGTGGCGCTCAGCCTCGCCGAGATGCAGCAGGATTTCGCCGGCACGAGCCCAGATTTCGTGCTCGCGCAGCCGACGCTTTTTCTCGAACTGCACCACCGCCAGCCGCTGATCCGCCTCGCCACCCTGGTCGGACCCGAGCAAAATGGCGGCCGCTTCGGTGGCGTGATTCTGGTCGATGCCCAACGTGGCGACTTGAATACGCTCGCCGATCTCAAGGGTAAGCGTCTGGCCGCGGTAAGCCCCGGTTCCCTCGGTGCCTACCAGGCCCAGGCGCACGCCCTGCTCATGGCCGGCGTCGATATCCAGAAGGAAGCGACGCTGCACTTCACGGACACGCCCCAGGATCGCACCATCGCCGCCTTGCTCGCCGGCCAGGTCGATGCCGCCTTCGTGCGCACCGGCGTGTTCGAAGCCATGCTGCGCGAAGGTAAGCTCGCCCCCGGGCGGCTCAAGGTGCTAGCGCCGCGCCAGGAACCGGGCTTCTCCCAAGCGCTATCAACCCGGCTCTACCCGGAATGGCCGTTCGCCGCGCGCGCGCATGTGCCCGAAGCCTTGCAAAAGGCCGTAGCGCAAGCGCTGCTCGCCCAGCCCGCCGATCACCCGGCGAGCCGCGCCGGCGAATATCGCGGCTGGACCTTGGCCGGCGACTACGAGCCGCTGCGCGAATTGCTCGAAGACTTGCAGCTGCCGCCCTACGATCGCCCCCGCCTGACCCTGGCTAGCCTGTGGAAACGCCACGGCCCTGGGCTCATGGCCGCGGCCGGCTTGGGGTTCGCCCTGCTTGCCGGGCTGCTATGGCGTATGCGCCGCCTCAATCGGCGCTTGCAGGAGCAAATGCGCTACAACGCGGCGCACGTGCGTGAGCTCGAAGGCGAGCGGCGGCTATTTTCGGGCGGCCCCGTGGCGGTGATGATCTGGCAGGCAAGCGAGGGCTGGCCCGTGCTCTACGCTTCGGAAACGGCCTGCCGGGTACTCGGCGTGGCGGCCGAACGCCTGTATCGCCCGGGTTTTCGTTTTGCCGAACTGGTGCTCGCCGAAGACCTGGCCCGCATCGGCGCCGAGGTCGATGCGCATCTGCGCGCAGGACGCCAGCAATGGCAACAGACTTACCGCATCCGCGACGATGCCGGCCAGATCCGCTGGATCAACGATTTCACCCTCGCCGACCGCAACGCTGCGGGCGAAGTCACCCGGCTGCGCGGCTATCTGCTGGACGAGACTGAGCGCATCAACCTGGAAAACCGGCTGCGCTTACTCGCCAGCGTCTTCGACAACGCCCAAGAGGGCATCGCGCTCACCGACACCCGCGGCGTCATCCTCGAGGTCAATCCCAGCTTTTGCCACATCACCGGCTATAGCCGCGCCGAGGCCATCGGCCAGACGCCACGCATCCTTAGCTCCGGGCGCCATTCCACGGCCTTCTACGCGGCGATGTGGGAGGCCCTGGTGCAGCACGGCGCCTGGCAGGGTGAAATCTGGAATAAGCGCAAGGATGGTGAAATCTATCCCGAACTGCTCTCGATTACCGCCGTCAGCGACGCGCGCGGCGTCGTCACGCATTACATCGCCGTCTTTACCGACATTTCCGACCTCAAGCGGCAGCAGCAGAAAATCGAGCGCCTGGCGCACTATGACACCCTCACCGGCCTGCCCAACCGGGTGCTGCTCGCCGATCGCCTGCACATGGCTCTGGCCCAAGCGCGCCGCGAGCACACGCAGCTCGCCATCGCCTACCTCGATCTCGACGGTTTCAAGCCCGTGAATGACACCTACGGCCACAACGTCGGCGATGCCCTGCTCACCCGCATCGCCCGCCGCCTGACTGCGGTGTTGCGCGAAACCGACACGGTGGCGCACCTAGGCGGCGACGAGTTCGTCATGGTGCTGGGCGGCAGCGCCAACCGCCAGGATTATCTGGAAACCCTGGAGCGCGTGCGCTTGCAACTCGCCGAGCCTTGCCAATTGGCCGAGGTCTGCGTCAGCCTCTCGGCCAGCATCGGCGTCACCTTCTTCCCCGATGACGACGCTGATGCCGATGCCCTGCTGCGCCATGCCGACCAGGCCATGTACCGCGCCAAGCAAGCCGGACGCAACCGCTACCACGTCTTCGAGATCCATGAAGAACGCGAATCGAGCCGCCGCCAGGAAAATCTGAATCGCATCCGCGCAGCGCTGGCACAGCAAGAGCTCGCGCTCTACTACCAGCCCAAGGTGGACATGCGCCATGGCCAGGTGCTCGGCATGGAGGCCCTGATCCGCTGGCAACACCCGGAACGGGGCCTGCTCGCGCCGGGCGAGTTCCTGCCTCTGGTGGAGAGCACCGAGCTGGAACGGCAGATCGGCGAATGGGTGATCGCCACGGCCCTAGCGCAACTGCGCGACTGGCACGCCCAGGGCCTCACGCTCACGGTCAGCATCAACATCGCCAGCCCGCATCTGCTCTCGCCCGATTTCCTCGCCTATCTCACCGCCCAGCTCGCGGCGCACCCGGAACTGCCGGCCGGCGCCCTGGAAATCGAGCTACTCGAATCGGCGGCGCTCTCCGACTTGAACGAAGTCGGCCAGGTGCTCATGGCCTGCCGGCAACTCGGGGTTGGCATCGCGCTCGACGATTTCGGCACCGGCTACGCCTCGCTCGCCTACCTGCGCCGTCTGCCGGCCGATGTGCTCAAGATCGATCAAAGCTTCGTGCGCGACATGCTGCACGATCCAGAAGACTTGGCCATCGTCGAAGGCGTGGTCGGTCTCGCCCAAGTATTCCGCCGCCGGGTCATCGCCGAAGGCGTAGAGAGCATTTCGCACGGCATCATGCTGCTACACATGGGCTGCGACCTCGCCCAAGGCTACGGCATCGCCCGCCCCATGCCGGCCGCCGCCGTGCCCGGCTGGGTGCGCGCCTGGAGCCCGGATCCCGCCTGGACCACCGCCGCCAGCCTCGAACTAGAACGCAAGCACATGCCGCTCTTGCTCATGGAAGTCGAGCACCGCCATTGGGTGGACCAAATGCTGGCGCTGCTACAGGCGCCCCCCGGCAGCCAGCCCCGCATCCCGCCGCTAGATGTGAGCGAATGCAACTTCGGCCGCTGGTACGCGAAAAACCGCGAAAACTCGCCCTATGCCGCCGATCCCAGCTTCCTAGCCATGGAAGCGGCGCACATCGAAGTACACACCCACGGCCAGGCGCTCTTTGCCGCCCTGGAACAGGGCGACCGCGCCCGCGCGCTGGCCGCAGGCAAACGCCTCTGCGCCGCCCGCGATGCGCTCGTGCAGCTCTTGCATCAACTCATCGCCGCCGTGGCCCTAAGCGACACCTGAAGAAGCGCGGCCGCGGTCTTCTCAAAGCCGACGAATCTGCTCCACGAGCGCCGTCGTCGAGCGCGGGTGGATGAAGGGAATCGAATGCACCGTCCCGCCCCAGCCACGCACCTCGGCCGCGCCGACAATGCGCTCGACCGGCCAGTCGCCGCCCTTGACCAAGATTTCTGGCCGACAAGCGAGAATGGCATCGATCGGGGTATCGGCCTCGAACCAGGTCACGAGGCTGACGCATTCGAGCGCCGCCAGCACCGCCAAGCGATCCTCCAAGCCGTTGATCGGCCGCTCCGCGCCCTTCCCCTGGCGCCGTACCGAAGCATCGGAATTGACCGCGACGATCAAAGCCGCGCCAAGGGCGCGGGCCTGGGCCAGATACGTGACATGGCCGCGGTGCAAGATGTCGAAGCAGCCGTTGGTAAACACCCTCGGCGCAGACAGCAGCGCGGCCCGAGCCGCGAGCTGCTCCGGGGGACAAATCTTGGCCTCGAAGGCGGGGGGGGGATAGACCATGCTCACTCCAGATTCTGAACCTGCTCGCGCATTTGCTCGATGAGCAGCTTGAGCTCCATGGCCGCGCTCGTGACCTCGGTGACGACCGCCTTGGAGCCCAAGGTATTGGCCTCGCGGTTGAGTTCCTGCATGAGAAAGTCGAGCCGCTTGCCGACGGCGCCGCCGGCGGTGAAAATGCGCTCCAACTCATCGAGATGCGCCTTGAGCCGGGCCAGCTCCTCGTCCACGTCGATGCGCGCGGCGAACAGCGCCACCTCTTGCAGCACCCGGGCATCGTCGGCGCTGCCTAGCGCGGCTTCGAGCCGCTCTTTGAGCTTTGCGGCAAATGCCGCCTGCGCCGCCGGGATGTGCGGCTCGACCCGCGCCAAGACGGCGCGCATCTGGCGGCTGCGCGCCAAGATCACCTCGGCCAAGCGCTCGCCCTCGCGGCGGCGGCAAGCCACAAATTCGTCGAGCACCTGCTCGGCCAGCGCCAAGACATCCGGCGCCAGCGCAGCGGCATCAACCTCGGCATCGCCGCAGATGCCGGGCCAGCGCAACACATCGCTGACCGAAAGCGGCTGGGCGGCGGGCATGGCGGCGCGCACCTGGGCTTCGAGCCGCTGCAAGGCGCTCAACACCTCCACATTCACCTGCTGGCTCACCCCACGGCCGAGACCCAGGCTCAAGCGGCATTCGACCTTGCCCCGCGCCACCCGTGCCACGATGCGTTCGCGCAGCGCCTGTTCGTGCGCCCGCAGCTCGTCCGCAAGACGAAAGTGGATGTCGAGAAAACGCGAATTGACGCTTTTGAGTTCGAGATGCAGGCTGCCACCCGCGCATTCGCGGGTCTTGGCCGCATAGCCAGTCATGCTACAGATCATGAGGGAATTCCGGTCAGGGTTGGGAAGGCGGATTCATGCCGGGAGAATGCACGGCTTTACAGCCCGCACGGGAGGCCGGACAATGCCGGAGCCGCGATGATACCTTCCACCGCCATGGGCCAACAAGCCAACTCCGCCCTGCCACCAGGTTTCCAGCTCGAGGAATACACGATAGACCGCCAGCTCTCGCTGGGCGGCTTTTCCATCGTGTACCTCGCGCACGATGCCCAGGGCAAGGAAGTGGCGATCAAGGAATACCTGCCCAATAGTCTGGCGCTGCGCGGCAAGGGCGAGACCCGCCCAGTCATCAGCCCTGAGCACTTGAGCGCCTTCCGCTATGGCATGAAGTGCTTCTTCGAGGAAGGCCGGGCGCTCGCGCGGCTCGCGCATCCGAACGTGGTGCGCGTGATCAATTTCTTCCGCGCCAACGACACCGTGTATATGGTCATGGAATATGAGCAGGGGCGCACGCTGCAGGAATTCATCCACCGTCATTTGGGCCACATTTCCGAACGCTTCATCCGCAACGTGTTTACCCGGATGCTGAACGGCTTGCGCGTCGTACATAGCAACAAGCTGCTGCATCTCGACCTCAAGCCCTCGAACATCTATCTGCGCAACGATCACACGCCGGTGCTGATCGACTTCGGCGCGGCACGCCAGACGCTATCCTCGGATACGCCGATGCTCAAGCCGATGTACACCCCGGGCTTCGCCTCGCCGGAACACTACGGTGAGCGCAAGAACCTCGGCCCTTGGAGCGACATCTATAGCGTCGGCGCGTCGATGTACGCCTGCCTTGCCGGCAGCGCGCCACAACCGGCCGACGAGCGCCTGGAACGGGATCAACTGATTCCGGCCATGGTGCGCTGGGAAGGGCAACTCTCGGACCAGCTGCTCGAAACCATAGACTGGTGTCTCAACCTGAACCACTTGTATCGCCCCCAGAGCGCCTTTGCCCTGCAAAAAGCCCTGGTGGAAAACGGAGAACTCCCACCGGAAAAGCCGGTCAGCGAATCTTGGCTCGGCCAGCTGGTGGATAAACTGAAAAAGCACAACAAATCATGAGATTCACGATTTACCAAGAAAGCCGCCAGGGCGGCCGGGAAAACAACGAGGATCGCCTGGCCTACTGCTATTCACGCGATGCCTTGCTGATGGTGGTCGCAGACGGCATGGGCGGCCACTATTACGGCGAAGTGGCGGCGCAAATCGCCGTGCAGACCCTCACCGATGCTTTTCAGCGCGAAGCTCGGCCGATGCTCGCCGACCCCTTCTTGTTCCTGGAAAAGCAGATCCAGCACGCCCACCACGCCATCCTCGACTACTCGGCCCACAACCGGCTCGCCGACTCGCCGCGCACCACCATCGTCGCCTGCATCGTGCAGGACAACATCGCCTACTGGGCCCACGCCGGGGATTCGCGCCTCTACCTCATCCGCAAGGGCCGCATCGTCAGCCAGACCCGCGACCATTCCCAAGTGCAGATGCTGCTCGACGAGGGCCTCATCAGCCCGGCCCAGGCCGAAATCCACCCCGACCGCAACAAGGTATATAGCTGCTTGGGTGGCAGCCACACGCCCGAGATCGAGTTTTCGCGCAAGACGCCGCTCGAATCCGGCGACATCCTCGTGCTATGCACCGATGGCGTCTGGGGTGTCGCGCCCGGCGACACGCTCGTCGAAGCGTTGCGCCATCCCAATCTCATGCAGGCCGTGCCGCAATTCATGCAGCAGGCTGAACGCTGGGGCGGCGCGCATGGCGACAATTTGTCGATGATCGTGGTGCGCTGGGAGGAGAACTACCAAGAACCGACCCAGAGCAGCATTTCCACCCAGTCCATGGGCTTGAATGAAGTCACCACCCGCCTCGACGAATTCGGCCGCAATCCGAATTACAAATCGGATCTCTCCGACGACGAAATCGAACGCGCCATCGAAGAGATCCGCGCCGCCATCGACAAATACAGTCTCAAAAAATAAGGAATCCACCATGCGCCCCAGTCAACGCGCCGCCGACGAATTGCGGCCCGTCAAGATCACCCGCCAATACACCTGCCACGCCGAAGGCTCCGTGCTCATCGAGGTGGGCAACACCCGCGTGCTTTGCACCGCCAGCGTCGAAGAAACCGTCCCGCCCTTCCTGCGCGGCCAAGGCCAAGGCTGGGTGACGGCCGAATACGGCATGTTGCCGCGCGCCACCCACACCCGCACCGCGCGCGAGGCCGCCAAAGGCAAGCAAACGGGGCGCACCCAGGAAATCCAGCGCTTGATCGGCCGCGCCTTGCGCGCCGTGATCGATCTCAAGCAACTCGGCGAACGGCAAATCACCCTCGATTGCGATGTGCTGCAAGCCGACGGCGGCACACGCTGCGCCGCCATCACCGGCGCCTGGGTCGCCCTGCACGATGCCTGCGCGCAGCTCGTCACGTCCGGCAAGCTCGCCGCGCACCCCATCAAGACGCACATCGCCGCCGTATCCGTTGGGATCTACCAAGGTAGCCCGGTGCTCGACCTCGATTACGCCGAGGATTCGGATTGCGACACCGACATGAACGTCGTCATGACTGGCCAAGGCGGCATCGTCGAAATCCAGGGCACGGCGGAAGGCGAGCCTTTCAGTCGGGCGCAGCTCGACACGCTCATCGACCTGGCCGCGGCCGGCATCCGTCAATTGGTCGCGGCGCAGGCCAGCGCCCTAGCAGGATGAAGGCCATGCAGCAGCTCGTGCTCGCCTCCAACAACGCCAAGAAACTCAAGGAACTGGCAGACCTACTCGCGCCGCTCGGCATCCAGGTCATACCCCAAGGTGAATTGGGCGTCTCGGAAGCGGAAGAACCGCACTGCACTTTCATCGAAAACGCGCTGGCCAAGGCCCGTCATGCCGCCGCCGCGACCGGACTCGCCGCCCTCGCCGACGATTCGGGCCTGTGCGTCGCCGCCTTGGGCGGCGCCCCGGGCGTGCTCTCGGCCCGCTATGCCGGCGAGCCCAAGAGCGATGCGCGCAACAACGACAAGCTCTTGGCCGCGCTTGCCGGCCAGCCGGATCGGCGTGCCCACTTCGTCAGCCTACTGGTGCTCGTGCGCCACGCGGCAGACCCCCAGCCCATCATCGCCGAAGGCGAATGGCATGGCGAAATCCTCACCGCTCCGCGCGGCGCGGGAGGCTTCGGCTACGACCCGCTCTTCCTCGACCCGGCCAGCGGCCAGACCGCCGCCGAGCTGCCGGCGGCGGTCAAAAACGCACGCTCGCACCGCGGCCAGGCCATGCAAACGCTATTGGCGCGCCTGACCCGCGAACTCGGCTAGACCCGCATGGCGCGCGTCATTCCCATTCTCCCTACCGGGACGACGGCAAAGTCGGCGCTCGAGTTCAAGGTCGCACCGCCATTGTCGCTCTACATCCACGTGCCTTGGTGCGTGCAGAAGTGCCCCTACTGCGACTTCAACTCGCACGCCGTGGCCGGCGAGGTGCCCGAAGCCGCCTACCTCGCCGCCCTGGTGGCGGATCTGGAGAGCGCCTTGCCGCACATCTGGGGCCGGCCGGTGATCAGCATTTTCTTCGGCGGCGGTACTCCGAGCCTGCTGTCCGCCGCAGGGCTAGACCAGCTATTGATGGCGGTGCGCGCCCGCGTGCCGTTACAGCCCGAAGCGGAAATCACGCTCGAAGCCAACCCGGGCACGCTCGAAGCCGCCAAATTCGCCGACTTTCGCGCAGCCGGCATCAACCGCATGTCGCTTGGCATCCAAAGCTTCAACCCGGCCCACCTCGCGGCCCTGGGCCGCATCCACGGCCGCGCCGAGGCGCTTGCTGCCGCCCGCTTGGCGGCGCAGCATTTCGAGCGCTTCAACCTCGACCTGATGTACGGCCTGCCCGGCCAAACCCTGGCCGACGCCCGCGCCGATCTCGACACGGCGCTGGAATTCGCGCCTCCGCATTTATCCTGCTATCAGCTCACGCTAGAACCCCATACCCACTTTGCCGCCTTTCCGCCAGAGCTTCCCGACCCGGACCTATGCGCCGACATGCAAGACGCCATAGAAGCGCGGCTGGCCGCCGCCGGCTTCACGCATTATGAAACCTCGGCCTTCGCCCGGCCTGGCCATGCCTGCCGGCACAACCTCAACTATTGGCAATTCGGCGACTATCTCGGCATCGGCGCCGGCGCGCACAGCAAGCTCACCTTGCATGATCGGGTGCTGCGCCAGATGCGTCACAAGCATCCCGAGACTTATCTCAAGGCGGTGGCTGCCGGCCAGCCAGTGCAGGAAGAAAGCACGGTAGCCGCGGCGCAGCTCCCGTTTGAATTTTTGATGAACGCGCTGCGCCTAAACGGCGGCTTCTCCCCAGCGCTATTCGAAGCCCGCACGGGTCAGTCGCTCAGCACGCTGCGCCCTGGCTTGGCGGCCGCGGCGGCGGAAGGGCTTCTACACCTTACGCCAGACTGGATTCAGCCCACCGACACCGGACGGCGCTTTCTCAATCGCCTGCTCGAACGCTTTCTCTAGCGGCAAGCCCGCTCAAATGACTTCGACCCGGTTGCGCCCCATGGTCTTGGCGCGGTACAGGGCCTCATCTACGCGCGTAAGCAGCGCTTCGGATACCGGTGTCTCGGGTTCGAACGAGGCCACGCCGATGCTCACCGTGACTGGCACCGGCTGGCCCAGCGCGTCGCACACCGATAGCCCCTGCACGGCCCGGCGTATCCGCTCGGCGAGCTGACGCGCTCCGTCTAGCGAAGCGCCAGGCAGGATGACCGCGAATTCCTCGCCACCCAGCCGACCCGGCACATCCATGCGCCGCACGCCCTGGCGCAACACCTGGGCGAAGCGCTTCAACACCTCGTCGCCCAGCGCATGGCCATGCGTATCGTTGATGTGCTTGAAATGGTCGAGATCGAGCATCATGATCGCCGCCTGGCCACCGAAGCGATGCAAGCGCGACCACTCTTGTTCGAGCCGTTCCATGAAATAGCGACGATTCGGCAGCCCGGTGAGAAAGTCGGTCGTCGCCAAGTGGCGCAGCTCCTGTTCCTGGGCGCGGCGTTGGCTCTGATTCTGGAATACCACCACGGCGCCCGTGCGCACACCGTCCTCAACCACCGGCGTCACCGTCATGGATACCGGAAAGCCCACCCCATCGAGGCGCCAAAACCACTCGTTCTCGCTCCTGCGTAGCTGGCCGTCGGCCAAGGTGCGCGAGATCGGGCAAGCCTCGGTCGGGTACGGCTCGCCGGCTTCGGTGTGGTGATGAAAGAGCGCGTGGGTGGGTTGCCCCAGCACCATGGCTTCGAGCGCGCCCAGCATGTCGAGCGCGGCCCGGTTGATGAAGGTGCAGCGGCCCTCGCTATCGACACCATAAATACCCTCTCCGGCGCCATCGAGCAGCGCCGCATTGCGCGTGGCGAGCTGGCGCAGCGCCTGTTGCGTGCGCACGCTATCGCTGATGTCCCGCACCATGACCAAATAACCGGTTGGATAAGGCTCGCCATCGGCCAGCGCGCTGATGTGGGCATGAAAATGGCGCAGCGCGCCGCCTTCGGTGCGTTCAGGCAGCGCAAAGGAGAAAGATTGCGCCGCAAGCGTCGCCACGACCGCGGCGATTGCTTCGTCGAGTTGGTGCGCCACGGCTTCGGGCAAGAAGGCGCGGTAATCGCGTCCGAGCTGCTCTTGCAGATTATCGAAGCAGGCCAAAAACTCGCGTGGCTGATGCACTTCACGCAAGAAGCCAGAGGCATCGAAGGCGAGCAGCAATTCGGTCATCGAGGCGATCAAAGTACG
This sequence comes from Azovibrio sp., assembly GCA_026414665.1. GTDB lineage: Bacteria > Pseudomonadota > Gammaproteobacteria > Burkholderiales > Rhodocyclaceae > Azovibrio. The sequence continues at coordinate 7,696 of JAOAIO010000025.1, read as the reverse complement.
CTGCCGCGCTTCGGCCCGCTTTAACATCAGCTCGGCGCGCTTACGTGCGGAAATATCGGTATGCGTGCCCAAAAGGCGCTTGGCTTCGCCTTGCTCCCAGGCCACGGCGCGACCGCGGCTCTCAAGCCAAATCCAACTGTCATCAGCGCGGCGGACGCGGAATTCGACGGCAAAGCCCTCGGCCCGGCCAAGCTGGACCTGAATCTGCGTCAGCACGCGCTCGACATCCTCGGGGTGCACCATCTGCCGGAAGCTGTCGAGGCAGACGGCAAAGGCATCCGGCGCGTATCCAAGCATTTCGTAGGCACGCGCATCCCATACCATGGTGCCGGTCGGCAAATCCCACTCCCACATGCCCTGATCGATGGCCGCGAGCACCTGCTGATAGCGCTCGCTGGTGCGCTTGAGCTCGGCGGCTGCGATCTTGGCGGCGGTGATGTCGAGGTGGGTGCCCACGGCACGCAATGGCTGGCCTGCCGCATCGCGCTCGACGACCTTGCCTTGATCGAGCACCCAAATCCAGTGCCCATCCTTGTGGCGCAGACGATGCTCGCTCGCGTAAGCCGGCGTGCGGCCCTCGAGATGCGGCTTGAGCGCCGCTTCGACAGCCGCCTGGTCATCCGGATGCACGAGCAGCTCCCAAGACGAGACATGCGGCGGAACTTCGTCGAGACGGTAGCCGAGCATCGCCGCCCAACGTTCGTTGAAGCTGACACGACCACTCGGGATATGCCAGTCCCAGAGGCCCAAGTCTGCCCCGGCCAGCGCCAGCTCGACCCGCTCTTGCTCAAGACGCAGGCGCGCTTCGAGCTCGACCTGCTCGGTCTGGTCGATCAAATAGCCGCGCACCTGGCGCAACTCCCCCTGCGCATCACGGTCGACGACGGAAAAATCGTAGAACCAGCGCACTTCGCCATGACGGTGCACGAGGCGGTAGCGTTGCTCCCAGCTCGGCACGCCTCGGGCGAGGAAGTCTTGCACCTCGCGCGCTATCCGCTCTCGGTCATCGGCGTGGATGAAGCCGGCGAAGCCTGACTCGGCGGCACGCATCTGCGCCGGGGTGTAGCCCAGCACCTGACTCACGTTTTCGGAAACATAGCGCACCGGCCAACCGCCCTCCGGCGCCCACACCAGGGTCAGCACCGGCCCACCCACGAAGAGACGGCGCTCAGCTTCCAGCGCCTCGGTAGCCTCGCGGATGCGTGCCTCGAGGCGCCGCTGGGTGATGCCCAGCCCCCAGACGATGAGGAGCGCCAGCGCCACGAAGGAAAGCACGCCGCCGAACAGGATGCGGGTTTCCAGCTCGGCTTGCTCGGTGAGCAGATGCGTGCGGTCGACCCAAATCACCACCGAACCGACCGGCGCGCGCCCGGGATCGTCCTGGCGCAAGTAGTCGTAGAGTGGGTAGCGGATCATTTGGTAATCGCGCCCTTCCCAATTGAAGAGATAGGTATCGAGCGCGCCCGCCAGCGGCCGCAAAATATCGCCCCGGCGCATCCAGTCGCGGATCTCGGGACGTGAAGTCGCTTCCAGATAGCAGTGGCAACCGCCCGCGCTGGGGATGCCATTCAACTTCATGAACTCCTGCCAAACCGCCGCGTCCACGTGCTCACGCTTGAGCAGGATGGCAAAGCCGGCACCCAGCATGTCGTCGAGACGCTCGAGCTGGGTATCGAACGAGGTGCCTGCCTCGAGCGCGCCGATCTGGGGCTGGCCCGGCGCGCTTTCGTCGCGCACCGGCACCACGCCGCGCACGCCGGAGTAGATGCGCCCGGTCTCGAACCCCGTGCGCGGCCGGCCATCCTTATTCACCTCGACGATGATGTGGCGCAGCGTATCCATGCGGTCGCCGAATTTCTCCGGCGTATGCACGCGCAGGAAAGAAAGCGAACCCGGGCCAAGATGAAAATGCAGCTGGCGCAACGCAAACTGCGCTTGCATCGAATACCATTGCGGCGCCACATGCGCCAGCAAAGCTTGCCGCGCCCGCGCCGCACGCGGCCCACCGGGGCCGCCACCTTCGGCCTCGACCGCGGCGCGGCCCTCGCGGAACAGACGCTGCACCACAGGATCGGCCGCCACCATGGCCGCCAGGGTGAGCATACTCTGCTCGATGTCGCTCTGCGCCACGGCAAAGGCGGACTGTAGGCGCAGCGCCTCGCTGTGCAAGCGTCCCTGTAGCTGCTCGCGGCTCAAATAGAGCCCCAGCCAGGTCATGCTGGCCGAGAGCAGGGCGAGCAACAAAAGCGAAACGAACAGGGTCATGCCGGCGGTCGTACCGGGCTGACGCCCACCGGCGGGCAAGGCAGCAAAAGGCGATGTCATGGCAACGACGCTAGAGTACGACCTGGGTGCCCAACTCGACGACGCGGTTGGAGGGAATGTTGAAGAACGCGGTGATGCTACCGGCGTTGCGGAACATGGCCACGAACAACTTCTCACGCCACAAGGCCATTTCCGATCCAAGCCGCGGAATCAGGGTCTCGCGGCCGATGAAGTACGAAGTTTCGAGCGGCTCGAGCACGAGGCCAGCAGCGGCGCACAGTGAAAGCGCGCGCGGCAAGTCGGCCTCGTCCTTGAAACCATACTGCACGATGACCTGCCAGAAATTTTCATCGAGGCGATGCACTTCGACACGGTCGATCTCGGGCACATAGGGGACATCGAAAAACTGCACGGAGACCACCACCACGCGCTCATGCAAGATCTTGTTGTGCATCAGATTGTGCAGCAGCGCATGGGGCACGCTCACCGGGTCGGCATTCAAGAATACGGCGGTGCCCGGCACACGCAAAGGCATGCCGGAAGCAAGCGAAGCGATGAAAGGCCGCAGCTCCAGGCGCTCGCCGGCCAAGCGCCGGTGTAAGAGCGAGCGCCCCTGCTTCCAGGTCGTCATGAGCACGAAGATCACCACCCCGGCAACGAGCGGAAACCAGCCACCGTCGGGAATCTTGAGGACGTTGGCGGCCAAGAAAGTGAGCTCCACCAGCAAAAAGCAAGCAAACAGCAACCCCGCCCGCAACCAGCCCCAACCCCACACCCGCGCCGCCACCACCAAGGCCAAGAGCGAGGTAATGACCATGTCGCCGGTCACGGCAATGCCGTAAGCGGCCGCCAGATTGTTGGAAGAGCCAAAGCCCAGCACCAGCACCGTCACCGCCAGCATCAACCCCCAGTTCACTGCCGGCAAATAGATCTGCCCCTGGCGCTCTGATGTGTGCAAGACCTCGAGGCGCGGCAAAAAGCCCAGCTGCATGGCCTGGCGCGTGATCGAAAAGGCGCCGGAAATCACCGCCTGGGAGGCAATCACGGTCGCCAAGGTGGCCAGACCGAGCAGCGGGTACAACGCCCACTCTGGCGCCATGCGGTAGAAGGGATTGCTGGCGGCATCCGGAACATCCAGCAGCAGGGCGCCTTGGCCGAAATAATTGAGCACCAGCGCCGGCAGCACGAAGGCGAACCAGGCGCGCCGGATCGGCTTGCGGCCAAAGTGGCCCATGTCGGCATAGAGCGCCTCCGCCCCGGTTACGGCGAGCACCACGTTGCCCATGGCCACGAGCGCCATGGCGCGGTTATGCACCATGAATTCGAGCGCATGACCAGGATGCAAGGCCGCCAGCACATGCGGGTTGGCCATGATCTGGTTGATGCCAAGCAGCCCCAACACGCTGAACCAAACCAACATCACCGGACCGAAGGCTCGCCCCACCAAGGCCGTGCCATGATGCTGGACGTAAAACAGCAAGAACAGCACGACGAGCGTCACCGGTAGCACCGCCGAATGCAAGGCCGGCGCCGCCACCTCCAGCCCCTCCACGGCCGAGAGCACCGAAATGGCCGGCGTCACCATGCCATCGCCGTAAAACATGGCTGCCCCAAGCACCCCGAGCACGAGGATGACGCGATGCGCCCGCCCTTCTGGCCGAGTGCCATGCAGCGCCAGCGCGATCATGGCCATCACCCCCCCCTCGCCGCGGTTGTCGGCGCGCATGATGAACACCACGTATTTGATCGAGACGATGACGATCAGCGCCCAAAAGAACAACGACAGGCTGCCGAGAATGTTCGCCTCGTCGAGCACGATCGGGTGATTGCCGGCGAACACCTCCTTCATCGCATACAGCGGGCTCGTGCCGATATCGCCATACACCACGCCGAGGGCGCCCAGGCACAAGGCGGCGAGCTGCCGGCCACGGGCTTCGGGGGCATGGTTTGGGTGCATGGCGTCCTCGCGGATGGCGCTCGCAAGCGGGCGGGTGGATGGGAAGCTACTCGCCCTTTAAGCGCCGAGCGCCTGCTTCAAGGACGTGACTTCCGCCTCGGAAGCGCTAATGATCTCGGCAAGCGCCTCCGCGTCGAATAGACGGGCGAGCACGGAAGTATCGACCTCGCCGTCGAGATCCTTATCGCGCCAGGAGACGACGGTATTGGCGATTTTGTTAGCAACGTAGAGCACGTCGGAAAGGTTCTTCACCTCCGTGATCTCGCGCTCTTGCTCGTGCTCTTGCACTGCCTGCAGCACCGATTCGGGCTGCCCCAAGGCCGAGAGCAGGGCATGTCCGATGTTGTCGTGCCAACCGACGAGCAGCGCGTGCAATTCCGGCTTGTCTTGCACCAGCTCAGGGAAATGCGCGGCACGCGAGAGCAGATAGAACACGCCGATGTCGTGCACGAGGCCGGCAAACATCGCCTCGTCGCCATTGATCTTGGCCAGCAGACAGCGCCAGCCCCCGACACAGCGCGGCCACATGCGCCGTATGCTCCCAAAGACGCCGGGACAGCCCTTCGAAAACCTGCATCTGCTTCGATTGCAGCAGTTGTTCCATCGCCACGGCGAAAGACACGGTACGCACGGCCTCCATGCCGACGCGGACGATGGCGGTCTTCACATCCGCCACCTCGCGGCCGGAAGGATTCAGGGCCACGGAATTCGCCATACGGATGATCTTGGCGCTCATGAGCGGCTCGGCACCCACCAGCTTGGCCAACTGCTCGACGTTCAGGTTCGGGTTCTTCAGCGCCGTACGCACCTGAAAGGTAATGTCGAGGAAGGTAGGGAATGTGACTTCATCGCCGGATAAGTCGCGGGCAATGTCTTCGAGGATCTTGAAAGCTATTGCACAGGTCATGATCGCACTCGCTAAGTTCTAGAAAGCGATTATCCCAGTTCGCCGGCGGGCATCAAACCCTTTCCTCGCGCGCATCTTAGCCGCACCCGCCGCGCCCACGCGCCCTCCAACGAGAATGCATAAGCGACAGATGCCGAAGCCGGCGGCGGCCACCACACCACATAACCAAACGCGATAAGCAAGGAATTGTTCATTCTTTTACAGCGGCTTTCCGGCCAATTAAGGTAACGCCTCTCGCCACTGTCACGGCCTTGTCATGCTATTGCCCGAAGCCTTTCATGCCCCCGTCGTCGGCCTCATCCTGCTCATCTTGTTCGCCACCTTCGTGCGCGAGTGGATCAAGCCCGACGTTGCGGTCATGGTGGCGGTCGCGCTCTTGCTCGGGCTCGGCCTACTCGCGCCACGGCAGGTGTTGAGCGTGTTCAGCAACAGCGCGCCGATTACCATCGCCTGCCTGTTCATCATCAGCGGCGCCTTATCCCGCACCGGCTGCGTGGACTGGCTTGGCGAATGGCTCGGCACGCTCGCCGGCCAGAGCGAGCAGCGGCTGCTGCTCGCCATGCTGGCGGTAGGGTTATTCATCTCCCCCTTCATCAACAACACCCCGGTGGTGATGGTCATGATCCCGGCCGTCATCGCCATGGCCGGCCGCTACGACATCGCCCCGTCGCGGCTGCTGATCCCCCTTTCCTATGCCACTATCCTCGGTGGCCTCGTGACCATGGTAGGCACTTCCACCAACATCCTGGTAGACGGGGTGGCCCGGGCCCAGGGCTTGGCGCCTTTCTCGATGTTCGAGATCACCGTCCCGGCGCTCATCATGGCGCTCGCCGGCTGCGCCTTCATGTATGCCTTCGCCCAGCGCCTGCTGCCGGTGCGCGAAACCCTAACGCAGCAGTTTACGGGCAGCGGCGACCGGCTATTCATGACCGAGCTGTTCGTGCCGACCGATTCACGCCTTTTGGGCAAAACGCTGAAAGAGGCCCGGCTGAGCAATGGCACGATCCAGGTGTTGAAGTTGTTCCGCGGCGAGCAGGAAATCGCCAGCCCAGACCCGGAAACCCGCCTAGCGGCCGGCGACCGGCTAGTGGTGCACAGCAGGAGCAGCGCCATGATGGATCTGCGCAGCAGCGACCTGGTCGGCCTACAGGCTCCAGGCACCGGCCCGCATGACTTGGAAACCCTGCGCCGCCGCGATGTGGTGATGGTGGAGGCCATCGTCGGCCAAACCTCGCGCTATGTGCTGCGCCCGATCCGGGACCTGGACCTGCTCGCCCGCTATGGCATCCACTTGATCGCGGTGCATCGCAAGGACGCCTCGTTTTCCCAGATCGGCGACGATTTCCAGCTCCAGTTCGGCGATGTGCTGCTAGTCGAAGGCACGCCGGCCCAAATCAAGCGTTTTTGCGACAACGGCGACCTGTTCGCCATCACCGACGGCAAGCAAGTCACCAACCGCCAGAAAAAAGCGCCCATCGCGCTCGCCACCATCGCCGGCGTGATGCTGCTCGCCGCCTTCGACGTGATGCCCATCGAAGGACTCGCCATCATCGGCGCCGCGGTCGTGCTCGCCACCGGCTGCATCCGCGCCGACGAGGCCTATAAGGCCATCGAGTGGCCGATCCTCGTCCTGATTTTCGGGATGCTCGCCATCAGCATCGCCATGCGCGACTCGGGCCTAGACCAGATCCTAGCCAACCAGCTCGTGCACCTGGGCGCCGGCCTGTCGCCCTGGCTGATGCTCTCCCTGGTCATCTTGCTCACTTCGATTGCCACCGAATTCATCAGCAACAACGCCGTGGCCGTGCTATTTACGCCCATTGTCATCGGGCTAGCGCAAGAGTTAGGCGTAGACCCACGTCCTTTCGTGGTAGGCGTCATGTTCGCCGCGAGTTGCAGCTTCGCCACCCCGATCGGCTACCAGACCAATACGCTCGTCTATAGCGCGGGCAACTACCGCTTCACCGACTTCGCCCGCATGGGCATTCCCCTGAATCTCATCACCTGGCTTGCGGCAAGCTGCCTCATCCCGCTCTTCTGGCCATTCTGACGCTCCGGCCACGTCCGACAAGGCCCCCGGGCACTCCCAGAGGGGCACCGAAAACCGTCGCGAGCGGGCGGCGGGCAAGGCGCCCGGAGGGCAGCGACCAAGACCTAGCAAGAAGATAGGCAAAAGAGCGCGCTGTGGCGCAGATCGACTCGATGAGACGCGCGAGTCGGCGTGCCAGGCGCC
>JAOAIO010000025.1:0-324 GCA_026414665.1 Azovibrio sp. | reverse complement strand
GTGCAGGGGCCGCGCCAGCGTCGATCGAAGCGCGCCTTATTCGTTACGCGGGATCAGCTCGCGCCACGAGACCCGGCGCGATTGCTTTTGCGGCGTGCCGGCGCTCCAGTCAATGGAAAGCGTCCGGTTGCGGCCATCGGCCCCCACGCCCAAGACCCTGGGCTGCCCGGTTGCGGTGGTGAAACCGCTAATGCCGACGATCAACGTATCACCGAAATAGGTGGTGCTCTTGGTCGAAATCTTGCCGGTAAATACATCGAACCCATCGCACCAGCTCTTGCCGTCGGCCGCGCAATCGTGCGCCGTGCCCGCATCCGGCCCGTT
>JAOAIO010000024.1 GCA_026414665.1 Azovibrio sp. | reverse complement strand
ATGACGCATCGCCCCATGTCCGCGCCTTTCCTCCTACACGAACACCCACTGCGCCAGCGCCTCAACGACGAGCTGCACGCCCGCCCTCCCATGCCCTTGAGTGGCCCGGCCCAGGTAAGCTACCTCGCCATGCTGCACGAAGGCCACGCGAGCAACGAGGAAGAAGCTCACCTGCAACGCCTATGCGAGCGCCTGGGGCTACCCTTCTGCCCCATGGTAGACGGCGACCACTGGGTCATGGAGGCCGGCGAGCTACGCTTGAAATGGGAGCGGCACACGGAGTTCTCCGGCTACACTTTCTTTCGCGCCTGTCCCAACGGCGTGCCGCAAACCGGCTCGGCACTCGAAGCCTTCCCGGCCACCTGGTGGCAAGCCATCCCGGGCAAAGTCATGGTAGCCACGCACATCGACTTCGTCTCCATCCGCCAGAAAGACCCGGCGCCGCTGCTCGCCGAACTGCTGCAAAGCGGCGCCACCGTCGCCGCAAGCCAAGTGGCCGAGGGCGCCGCCTGGGTGATTTCCAACTTTCGCATCGAAGACGGCTTCTCCCGCTTCACGGTGATCGATTCGCACCTGCGCCCCCGCCAGGCCGGACGCACCGTTCAGCGCCTCATCGAGATCGAGACCTACCGCATGATGGCGCTGCTCGCCTTTCCCGTCGCCAAAGAAGTGCGCCGCCTGCTCGACAGAGTCGAAGCCGAAGTCGCAGCGCTGATGACGCGCATGAGCGCAGCGCAAAGTCCCGAAGACGAACGCTTGCTGCTCGCCGACCTCACCCGTCTCGCGGCCGAAGTGGAACATTCGCAGACGCGCACCTCATTTCGCTTCGGCGCCGCCGAGGCTTACTACCGCCTCGTGCAGCAGCGCATCGAGGAATTACGCGAAATCCGCCTAGATGGCTTTTCCCCGATCCGCGAGTTCATGGACCGACGCCTAGCCCCGGCCATCAACACCTGCCTGGCCACCGCCCGCCGCCAGAACGACGCCTCGACCCGCATCGCCAGAAAGAGCGCCCTCCTACGCACCCGCGTAGACATCGAGCTCGAACGCCAAAACCAAGAACTGCTCGCGCAAATGAACCGGCGCGCCAGCCTGCAACTGCGGCTCCAGGAGACCGTGGAAGGCCTCTCGGTGGTGGTGCTCACCTACTATGGCTCGCAGCTCGTGAATTACCTGGCCAAGGGCAGCAAGTCCTGGCACCACCTCGACAGCGACATCGTCACCGCCCTCTCCATCCCGGTCATTGCCGGGCTGGTGGCCTGGGGTACGCGCCGAATGCGCAAGAAGCTGGCGCTGCATGAAACGGCTTGACGCCGCGGCAGCGCCGGCCCATGCGCCAAGCCCTGTATAATCTGCGCCTTTCAAATTTCCCTGTTGCGGAGCTTGTCGTGAGCCAGCCCCTTTTCGAATCCTCCATCAAAAGCCTGCCCCTGCTGTCCAAGGGCAAAGTGCGGGACATCTACGCCGTGGATGCCGACAAGCTGCTGATCGTCACCACCGACCGGCTCTCCGCCTTCGACGTGATCCTGCCCGACCCCATTCCGAGAAAAGGACAAGTGCTCACCGCGATGGCCGACTTCTGGTTCCAAAAGCTAGGCCACATCATCCCCAACCAGCTCACCGGCATCGCCCCTGAAAGCGTGGTAGCCCCCGACGAGGCGGCCCAGGTCAGGGGCCGCGCCGTAGTCGTGAAGCGCTTGAAGCCCCTGCCCATCGAAGCCGTCGTGCGCGGCTACCTGATCGGTTCCGGCTGGAAGGACTACCAGGCCACCGGCGCCGTCTGCGGCATCGCCCTACCCGCCGGGCTAAAGCAAGCCTCGCGGTTGCCGGCCCCCCTCTTCACCCCGGCCACCAAGGCCGAAGTCGGCGACCACGACGAGAACATTTCCTTTGCAGAGGCCCAGGCCCGCTGCGCCGCTGCCCTGGCTACCGATCTCGAAGGCAGCGGCAAGAACGGCGCGGACATCTGCGCCCAGGCCCGTGACGCGGCCATCGCCTTGTATCAGGCCGCGGCTGACTATGCCCTCACCCGCGGCATCATCATCGCCGACACCAAGTTCGAGTTCGGCATCGACAAGGCTGGCACCCTGCACCTGATCGACGAGGCTCTGACCCCGGATTCCTCTCGCTTCTGGCCCGCCGACAGCTACGCCGAAGGCATCAGCCCGCCCAGCTACGACAAGCAGTTCGTGCGCGACTATCTAGAAACCCTGGACTGGAACAAGAGGGCCCCAGGCCCGCATCTACCCGCCGACGTGATCGAAAAAACCAGCGCCAAGTACGTGGAAGCCTACGAACGCCTAAGTGGCACGCCGCTGCCCCGTCTTTGAAGCGTCGCCCCGGCTTGACCAGCAAGCTGCGCCGACTGGGGTTGCCGTCACCGGAAACTGACCGGCGCTGGCGCCTGTCTCATGCATAGGAACGTTTGCGAAGGAGACAGCCATGCGCACCCAGACGCACCACCCTCATTCCGGCCTGGAGCTGCCGCGCGCCCGCCACGTCGGCGATGCGCAGCCGTTCGTCTGGCTCTGGCGCGGCTGGCAGGATCTGCGCGCCAACCCGCTGCCCAGCCTCGCTTATGGCCTCTTGTTCGGCTTAGGCGGCGACCTCATCCTGCTCGCCGCGCTCGGCCAGCCGCATTTGCTCAGCGCTGCCTTATCGGGCTTCCTGCTCGTCGCGCCGATGCTCGCCGTCGGCCTCTACGAACTCAGCCGGGCGCGCGCCGCCGATCTGCGCTTAGGCTTCATCGACTCGCTCTGGGGGGTGCGCCGTAACCTTGCCTCGCTTAGCTTGTTCGGCTTGCTGCTGGCCCTGCTCGCCCTGTTCTGGGAGCGGCTATCCGCCATCTTGTTCGCCCTGTTCGGCGACACGAGCCAGACCGATGCGCTCAACTTCATGACCGCCGCGTTGATGAACACGGCCCACTGGCCGCTGCTCTTGGCTTGGCTGTTGGCCGGCGGCCTGCTGGCCGGGTTGGTATTCGCCTGTGGCGTCGTCGCCGTTCCGATGCTGCTCGATCGTCCCGAAACCGACCCGATCAGCGCCATGCTCGCCAGCCTGGCCTGTGTCGCCCGCAATCCACGGCCGCTCCTCATTTGGGCCGCGCTCATCGTCGTCCTCGTCCTACTTGGCTTTGCCACCTTGCTGTTCGGCCTAGTGCTCTTCATGCCGCTGCTCGGCCATGCCTCGTGGCACGCCTACCGGGACCTTGTAGAATGAGCCGGAGAAACCGCGGCACCGCAGAGCAACGCGCGAAGCCGCGGCACGCGGCAGGCGGGAAAGGCGCATGCCGCGCCGCGGCACGCCGCCATCCCGCCGCGCTACGAAGAATGCGCGCTACCCAAAGGTTTCGAGCGCTTGTTTTTTGATCCACTCCTTAGGAGCGACACGCTCCCCACCCCCTGTCCAACACCGACATGACCGCACACAATCCGCTTCTCATCACCGCCGGCCTACCGCCTTTCGACCGTATCGAACCCGCCCATGTGGAACCCGCCATCCGCCAGCTACTGGCGGAAAACCGCGATCTCATCGCCCGTCTGACGCATCCCGACACACCGGCCACCTGGGACGATTTCGCCGCGCCGCTCGCAGCCGGCATGGAGCGCCTAGGCTGGGCCTGGGGCATCGTCGGCCATCTGCACTCGGTCAACGACATCCCCGCTTGGCGCGATGCCTACAACGCCATGCTGCCGGAAGTCACCCGCTTTTACAGCGAGCTCGGCCAAAACCTGGCGCTGTTCGACAAGTACAAGGCGATCCGCGCCGGGAGCGAATATCCAACCCTAAGCCCGGCGCGCCGGCGCATCATCGACAACGAGATACGCGATTTCCGTCTCTCCGGCGCCGAGCTGCCAGAAGCCGACAAGCCGCGCTTTCAGGCCATCCAAGAAGAGCTGGCGCGCCTGGCCGCCAAGTTTTCCGAAAATCTGCTCGACGCCACGAACGCCTTTAGCATCCTCATCACCGACGCCAGCGAACTCGCCGGATTGCCGGAGGACGTGCGCCAGGCGGCGCAAGCGGCAGCCGCGGCGGACGGCGCACAGGGCTGGAAATTCACCCTGCAAGCCCCATCCTACCTGCCGGTGATGCAGTACGCCGACAACCGCGCCCTGCGCGCCCGCATGTACCGGGCCTATGCCACCCGCGCCTCGGAATTCCACGATTCGGGCAGCAAGCCCGAGTGGGACAACACCCCCCTGATGACACGCATCCTCGCCTTGCGCCAGGAAGAAGCGCGGCTGCTCGGCTATGCCAATTACGCCGAAGTATCGCTCGTGCCGAAGATGGCCGAATCCCCGGCCCAAGTACTCGCCTTTCTGCGCGACATGGCCGCCAAGGCCAAGCCTTTCGCCGAACGCGACATGGCGGCGCTACAGGACTTCGCCGCCAGCGAGCTGGGCCTCACCGATCTGCAACCCTGGGACGTGGCCTATGTCTCGGAAAAGCTCTTGCAAGCGCGCTACGCCTTCTCGGAGCAGGAGGTAAAGCAGTACTTCACCGAGCCCAAGGTGATCGCCGGCCTATTCCGGGTCATCGAAACCCTGTTTGGCGTGCGCATCCGCCCCGATAGCGCCCCGGTCTGGCATGACAGCGTCCGTTTTTTCCGGATCGAAACCCCGCGCGGCGAACTCATCGGCCAGTTCTATCTCGATCTCTACGCCCGGGAAACCAAGCGCGGCGGCGCCTGGATGGATTCCGCCGTGAGCCGCCGGCGCACCGCCACCGGCATCCAGACCCCGGTAGCCTATCTCAACTGCAACTTCTCCAAGCCCCTGGGCGACAAACCCGCCACCTTCACCCACGACGAAGTCATCACGCTGTTCCACGAAGCCGGGCACGGCTTTCACCATTTGCTCACCCAGGTTGAAGAACTGGGCGTCTCCGGCATCAGTGGCGTGGAGTGGGACGCAGTCGAGCTGCCATCGCAGTTCCTGGAAAACTTCTGCTGGGAATGGGATGTGGTGAAGGACATGACCGCCCACGTCGACACCGGCGCGCCGCTACCGCGAGCGCTGTTCGACAAAATGCTCGCTGCCCGCAATTTCCAAAGCGGCATGATGACCGTGCGCCAAATCGAATTCGCGCTCTTCGACATGCTGCTGCACAGCGACTTCGACCCGGAGCGGGATTCCATCCTCGCCCTGCTCGACCAGGTACGCGCGGAAGTCGCGGTGCTGCGGCCGCCCGCCTGGCACCGCTTTCCCAACAGCTTCTCGCACATTTTCGCGGGCGGCTACGCCGCCGGCTACTACAGCTACAAGTGGGCCGAAGTCTTGTCCGCCGATGCCTATGCCGCCTTCGAAGAAACCGGCAATCCGCTCGACCCCCCCACCGGTCGGCGTTTTCTCGAAGAAATTCTGGCCATGGGCGGCGTACGGCCGGCGCTCGAATCCTTCAAAGCTTTCCGCGGCCGCGAACCCAGTCCGGACGCCCTCTTGCGGCATAGTGGTATGATCCCGGCGTGACATTCGCATCGACCCCCATGGCATACCCCGCCTCGCGCCGCCCTTACGCTTGCGTCTTGGCCACGCTCCTGTCGCTTACCGCGGCCAGCGCCGCTGCCCAGACCACCTATCGCTGGATCGACCCGACCACCGGACGCACCATGATCACCGACACCCCGCCACCGGGCGGGGCACGCCAGGTCAGCCGTGCCGGCCCCGGCCAACGCGCCGCCGACAGCCCCGAACTCCCCTACGCCACCCGGCGCGCGGCGCAGCTTTTCCCCGTCACTCTCTACAGCAGCGCCAACTGTCCGCCTTGTGACGAAGCCCGCGCCCTGCTCAGCCAGCGCGGCATCCCCTTCACCGAGAAAATCATGCGCAGCGAAGCCGACATGGATGAACTCAAAGCCCTGGTCGGCGACACCGCCGTGCCCATTCTCCTGATCGGACGTCAAACCCTAAAAGGCTTCGAGGCCGGCAGCATCGGCAAAGCCCTCGACCTGGCCGGCTACCCCGCCGCGCCGACTACGACGGGAGAACGCCGGTGAAAATCGCCAGCTGGAACGTCAATAGCCTGAAAGTCCGACTACCGCAGCTCCTAGACTGGCTGGCAACACAGCAGCCGCATATCCTCTGCCTGCAAGAGACCAAGCTCGAAGACCACAATTTCCCCCGCGCCGAACTCGAGGCGGCCGGCTACCACGTCGCCTATAGCGGCCAAAAGACTTACAACGGCGTCGCCCTACTCGCTCAATCGCCCATCACCGACGTAGTTTGCGGTAATCCGCACTTTGCCGATCCGCAAAAACGCCTCATCGCCGGCACCGTAGACGGCGTGCGGGTGATCTCGGCCTATTTCCCCAACGGTCAAGCAGTCGGTAGCGACAAATACGCTTACAAGCTCGACTGGCTCGCCGGCCTCAAGACCTGGCTTGCCGAGGAACTGCGGCGCTACCCCCACCTGGCGCTATGCGGCGACTTCAACATCGCCCCGGAAGACCAGGACGTATACGACCCGCAAAAATGGGCCGGCGCCATCCTCTGCTCCGAGCCGGAACGCGCCGCCTTCCGTGACTTGCTCGCCCTCGGGCTGGTCGATAGCTTCCGCCTCTTCACACAGCCGGAACAAAGCTTCTCCTGGTGGGATTACCGGATGCTCGGCTTCCAGAAGAACCAGGGGCTGCGCATCGACCACGTGCTGCTCTCGCCGCCGCTCGCCGCGCGCTGCGCCGCCGCGGGCATCGACCGGGCGCCGCGCAAGCGCGAGCGCCCCTCGGACCACGCCCCGGTCTGGGCCGACATCAGTACGCCATGACCGCGGCGACCTTGCTGCGCCTCTATCCTGCCCTGGCCGGCCTATCCGCCGCAGAACTCGCGCCACTGCTCGCCCCGCAAGCGCTCGTCCGCCTGCCCGCCGGCGCCCTGGCCTTTACCGAGCGCCAACCCTGCCAAGGCTTTCCCCTGCTCTTAGAAGGCCGCCTCAAAGTCATCAAGAGCGCCGCCAATGGCCGCGAGATCCTGCTCTATCGGGTCGAGCCGGGCGACTCCTGCATCATCACATCGAGCTGCCTGCTCGGCCGGAGCGACTACTCGGCGCGCGGCGTGGCCGAGGCCGACCTTTGCCTCGCCATGCTGCCGCCGACCCTCTTTCACCGCTTACTCGCGGAACTGCCGCCATTCCGCGATTTCGTCTTTCATCTTTTGGCCGAACGCATCACCGACCTCATGCAATTGGTCGAAGAAGTCGCCTTCGCCCGCCTCGATCAGCGGCTGGCGCGCCTGCTGCTAAGCCGCGCCGGGCCCATCATCCCTTGCACCCACCAACAACTCGCCGAAGAACTGGGCAGCGTGCGCGAAATCGTCAGCCGCCTGCTCAAGGGCATGGCAGAACAAGGCCTAGTACGCCTGGGCCGCGAGCAAATCACCTTGCTGGACCCAAGAGGACTGGCTAAGTTGGCAGAAGGCAAGCTCCGCTAGCCCATCATGATCGGCCCGCACCCCCCGAGCATGAAAGCGGCATCTCCCACTTTCCTCCCCCGCAAGGGGGGCAGCATGAGTCGCGGCGCGACTTGCACGGATAACCGGCCCCAAATCCCGGGGAAGCTTTCAGCAAGAGGGAGAGAAAACCGCATGCAGCGCATCTGGCCGATCCTACTGCTCTTTACCCTGCTCTTTCGCCAGGCTCTGGGCGCCGAAGTCAACATCGGCGTCCTGGCCCTGCGCGGCCCGGACATCGCCCGGCAAATGTGGACGCCCACCGCCGCCTACCTCGAGACCCGCCTCCCCGAACATCGCTTTACCATCGTGCCCCTCGATTTCGACGAGATTCATCTGGCCGTGCGCCAGCGCCGCGTCGATTTCGTCCTCGCCAATCCGGCTTACTATGTGGAGCTAGAAACCCTCTATGGCATGACGCCAGTCGTCACCATGCGCAACCGGCACGCGCCCAACCAGGGCTATAGCGTGTTTGGCGGCGTCATCTTCACACGCGCCGACCGGCGCGACATCCGTAGCATCGCCGATCTCAAAGGCAAGCGCTTCGCCGCCGTTTCCGAGGGCTCCTTCGGCGGCTGGCAAACCGGCTGGCGGGAAATGCTGCGCCACGGCATCGACCCGGAAACCGACTTCAGCCAGCGCTTTTTCATCGGCACCCATGACGGAGTCGTGTTTGCCGTGCGCGACGGCCTGGCGGATGCCGGCACGGTACGCACCGAGACCTTGGAACGCATGGCTGCCGAAGGCAAGATCGACCTGCGCGACTTCTTCGTGCTCGGCGAACGGCACAGCGACGGCTTTCCCTTGCGCCACAGTACCGAGCTCTACCCTGAATGGCCGCTGGCAAAGCGAGAAGGCGTGCCGAAAAGGCTGGCCGTGGAAGTGGCCGTGGCCCTGATGCAAATAGCACCGGATAGCCCAGCTGCGAAAGCCAGCCAAACCATGGGCTGGACCCTGCCGCTCAATTATCAACCCGTCCATCAGGCCTTGCGCGAATTGCGCATCGGCCCCTATGCCCACCTACGCCACTTGAGCTGGCGCGAAGTCTGGCAGCAATACTGGCACTGGGGCGCCCTCACTCTGCTGCTGCTTCTGCTGCTCGCGGTGACGGCCGCCTATATCGGCCAGACCAACCGCCGTCTGCGCCAGCATCAACAGGAGCTGCGAGAACTCAACAGCAGCCTGGAGGCGCGGGTGGCAGAACGCACCGAGACGGTGGAACAGCTCTTCGAGCGCGAGCGTTTTCTGCGCGGCGTCGTGGAAATGGTGGCGGATGTCAACGAAATCCTCATCACCTCGCGCTCCGGCGCGGAAATGCTGCAAGCCTGCTGCGACCGGCTCGTGGCGCACCCCGACTACCGCTTTGCCTGGATCGACCTGCTCGAAAACGGCCAATTGCGCCTGGCCGCAAAATCTTATGGCAGCAGCGAATTCATCAAGGCGATGCAGGCCTGCCAGGGCAACGGCCCGGCCAGCCAAGCACTGCAAGACAATCGCACCGTGCTCATCGACGAGCTAGCGCCCAAGCCGCGCGACCTAGCCAAGAGCGCCGGAGTCCATGCCGTCGCTGCCTTGCCTTTGCGCCAAGACGTATTCAGCGCCCCACTCGGCACGCTCTGCGTCTTCACCCAGCGCACGCGCGGTTTCGACCAAGAAGAGGTGGCCATGCTCGAACAGTTGGCCGGCGACATCGGCTTTGCCGTACATGCCTTCCGCCAGCAAGACGCCGCCCTACGCTTGCAGCAAGAACGCATCGACCACTACGAGAGCACCATCCTCTCCCTGGTGGACCTGATCGAAAAACGCGACACCTACACCGCCGGCCATACCCGCCGGGTAGCCGATTACTGCGCGCGCATCGCCCGCCAAATGGGCTGGCAGGAAGCCGACATCACGGCTTTGCAGCAGGCGGCGATTTTGCACGACATCGGCAAGATCGCCATTCCCGATGCGGTGCTGCTCAAGCCCGGCAGTCTCACGCCCGTCGAATACGAATTGATCCAGCAACACGTGTTGGTCGGCTACGACACGCTGGCCCGCATCGACATGTACAAAAACCTGGCCGAGATCCTCAAATGTCACCACGAGCGGCAAGACGGCAGCGGCTACCCGCTCGGCTTAAAGGGCGATGCCATCCCCGCCGCAGCGCGCATCATGGCCGTGGCGGACTCGTTCGATGCCATGACCACCAACCGCATCTACCGACCACGCCAATCGGTGCCCGAAGCCTTGGCGGAAATCGCCGCGCTGGCCGGCCGGCACTACGACCCGGCCGTGGTGCAGGCGGCGCTGACCGCCTTGCAAGATGTCGAGCCGCCGCCGCTCGCCGACCAACTGCCGAAAACCCTGATCGAACAACAGCGTTTTGCCTACTTTTTCAACGATCAGCTCACCCAGGTACACAACCCGCATTACCTTAGCTTTCTGCTCCGCCATCAATTGCTCGGCCCCTGGCAGTGGCTCACGCAGGTGGACTTGCATCACTTCGCCCAGGTCAACAAGGCGCGCGGCTGGCGCGGCGGCAGCCAGGTGCTGGCGCAGTTCGCCGCGCACCTACAGCAGCGCTTTCCCGAAGCCTTGATCTTCCGTGTCATGGGCGACGATTTCATCTTGCTCTCCCAAGCGCCGCTCGATCTCACGGCGGAGCACCTCGAACAGGCCGCGCCGCTCGCGGCAACGGGGGTAGAGGTAACAATCCGGCAGCAGCCTCTGGATGCCGCCGGATTAGCGCTGCTGCAAGCACTGACCTAGCCAGCATGGCATAGGCAAAAGCTATGGCGGCCATGCGCAATCACCATTGGCCGTGTCCAGCAGCCCTCGCTTATAGTCAGGCGGTTGCCACACTATGGGAGCCGTCATGTCATCACGCCACATCGTCCCCCTGCTGGGCCTGCTGCTTAGCACCCTCGCGCACGCCCAGAGCCATACCCTCGTCGTGCAGATCGCCCCGGTCAAGGATGCGCAAGGCAACATCCGCGTCGGGCTATACCAGGACCCCAAGACTTTCCGTAAAGAAGCCCAAGCCCTGGCCGTGCAACAGGTTGCCGCCGCCCCGGGCAGCGTCGAGGTACGCTTCACCAACCTCGCTCCCGGGCGCTACGCCATCATGGCCTACCACGATGCGAACGCCGACGGCGAGCTGAACCGCCGCCTGGGCATGTTCCCCACCGAAGGGTATGGCCTCTCCAACAATCCCAAGGTGATGGGTCCTCCGCAATTCGAGGCGAGCGCCTTTAGCGTGCCCGTCCCGGGCGACAGGCTCACGATCGAACTGCATTACTGACCTTGCGGAGCCCGCATATGCCATCCGCCTCTTTCCTGACCACGGGACAACGCCTTGCCCTGGGCTTTGGCCTGGTGCTCGCGCTCATGATCGGCATCACCGCCTTCGGTATTCAGAAGGTCAACCTCATCGACACCACGCTCACCGACATCACCGACATCAACGCGGTGAAACAGCGCTATGCGATCAATTTTCGCGGCAGCGTCCATGACCGCGCCATCGCCCTGCGCGATGTCACCCTGATGCGCGATGCCGCCGGCCTCGCTAGCGCCCTCGCAGACATCGAGCGCTTGAGCACGTTCTACCGCGATTCGGCCACCGCGCTCGAGCAGCTCTTTGCCAGCACCGCCAGCATCAACCCAGACGAACGCCAGCTGCTCGCCGCCATCCAAGCCAGCGAAGCCCGCACCCTGCCTTTGCTGGAGCGGGTCATCGCGGCACGCCAAAGCGGCGACCTGAGCGCCGCCCAGAACCTGCTCCTCGCCGAAGCCCGCCCGGCGTTGAACGAATGGCTGGCGCGCATCAACGCCTTCATCGACTACCAAGAAAAACGCAACCAGGCGGCCACCGCCCATGCCCGCGCCGTCGCTGGGCAGTTCGCGGTCCTGATGCTGACCCTATGCGGACTGGCCATCGTCATCGGCGCCGCCATCGCCTTCCAAATCACTCGGCAACTCGGACGCGCCCTAGGCGGCGAACCCAACCAAGCGGCGCAAGCGGTCACGCGCATCGCCAGTGGCGACCTAAGCACGCCGGTACAGGCCCAACACCCGGACAGCATGTTGGCAGCCGTGGCGCGGATGCAAGACGATCTGCGCCACCTGTTTACCGACATCGCTCAGGCCGCCAGCGAGCTATTTCACAAGGCCGAGCAGGTCGCCCGCGCCTCGCATGAGGCCCGCGATGCCGCCGCCCATCAGGCCGAAGCCTCGGCCGCCTCGGCCGCCAGCATCGAGGCCATGACGCGCAGCATCGACGCCGTATCCGCCATCGCCCACCAGACCGAAGCCAACTCCGCCCGCACCGCGGAACTCTCGGAACAAGGCGTGCGCGTCGTGCAGCAGGCCGCCACCGAAATGGGGCGCATCGCCAGCACCGTGAGCGAATCCACCGTCCAGATCCGTAGCCTGCAACAGCGCTCCCAAGACATCGGCGGCATCGCCAGCGTCATCCGCGAAATCGCCGAACAGACCAATCTGCTCGCCTTGAATGCCGCCATCGAAGCTGCCCGGGCCGGCGAAGCCGGTCGCGGCTTCGCCGTCGTCGCTGACGAAGTCAGGAAGCTAGCCGAGCGCACCCAGAGCGCGACCGCCGAAATCGCCCGCATGATCGAGCAAGTGCAACGCGAAACCGAACAATGCGTCACCGCCATGAACACCGCCGGGCCCCAGGTCGAGCAGGGTCTGGCTCTGGCGAACGAGGCCAGCAATGTGCTCGCAGAAATCCCCCGCCAAGCCCAAGATTCGCTCCAAAACGTGCAGGAAGTGGCCCGCGCCACCCGCCAACAGGCTGGCACCGCCAGCGACATCGCCCAGCACATGGAGAAAATCAGCGCCATGTCCCAGGAAACCCTGGGCGCCATGCACGCCAACACCGCGGCGGTCGGCGATCTCGAACAGATTTCCAAGCGCCTGCGCCAGCAGGTCAGCCGCTTCAAGCTGGGATAAGCCATGCACGACACGCATTGCCTGGTCTTTCACCTTGCCGGACATGCCCAGCTGCAAGCCAGCATGGGCGAAGCCGCCACGGCCGCCTGCCTAGCCGAGCTCACAGAAGGGCTCACGCAAATCGCCGCGGCCGTGCTCATCGGCGCGCAGCCCCTACCGGTGCGCGGACACACCCCGCCTGGGCTATGGCGCTACCCCTACCGTCTCACCCCGGGCACGCCGCCGGACCGCGACGCCGCCGTGCTCGCCGCGGCGACCCAGCTCGCCGGCCGCCTGGCGCGCGAGATATTCGGCAGCGCCACGGCGCGCCTGGCCGCGCTGCGCACGCATCAATTCCCAGGCAACCCGGAGCCGGAACGCCTCCTACTGCAGCTCCAAGTCGCGCCGCCGCCGGCCTGCAGCGCCGCGGAGGCAACCTTGCACGATCTGCTGCGGCAGGGCGGCGCCGGCCTGCGCACGCTGGTGCAGCCCATCGTCCGTTTCCCAGACGGTCAACGACTCGGCTACGAGGCCCTCTCCCGCGGGCCGGCCGGCAGCCTCCTAGAACGCGCCGACCAGCTTTTCGACGCCGCGGCTCATTGCGGTCTGAGCCGGGAACTCGAAATCGCCTGCGCCCGGCAGGCGCTGGCGCAAGGCGCCCAGTTGCTACCCGACAATTGGCTGGCCATCAACCTCTCAGCCGCCAGTCTTAGCGATGCCGAGCTCTGCCGGGCCCTGGCTCGGCCCGGCATCGTCGTTGAAATCACCGAGCACCTGCCACTCAAAGACGCCCAGGCGCTCTTGCCACGGCTCGCCGAATTGCGCGCCGGCGGCGCCCGCATCGCCTTAGACGACACGGGCTGCGGCTACGCCGACCTGGAAGCGGCGGCGGCCCTGCGGCCCGATTTCGTCAAGCTCTGCATCACCATCGTGCGCAGCCTGGGGCATGATCCCGGCGTGCTGGCCGAACTCGCGCAGAGCGCCGCCCAGCTCAAGGCGCTCGGCATCGACATCCTCGCCGAAGGGGTGGAAAGCCCGGCGGAAGAAGCCCGCCTGCGCCATCTGCCCATCGACTACGCCCAAGGCT
Source organism: Azovibrio sp. (assembly GCA_026414665.1). Taxonomy (GTDB): domain Bacteria; phylum Pseudomonadota; class Gammaproteobacteria; order Burkholderiales; family Rhodocyclaceae; genus Azovibrio. Next base: position 13,269 of record JAOAIO010000024.1, on the reverse strand, counting down.
GGCGCTATGGCCGGCCCACGCCCATCGAAACCGTGCTTGCCGCGCGCAGATAGCCGCGCCCGCGCCACCGCCGCCGAGGGCTACGGCGCAACCTCGTTTCAAGCACAGAGCCGATACGCCGGATCCTCCAAGCTCGCCACCGCCCGGATCAAGGCATCGATGGCCTTGGGGCGGGTAAAGCCGGCCCGCCAGGCCAGGGCGATGCGGCGCGACGGGGCGGGGTCCCGGAAAGGAATGACACTGATCATGTCATTGCTGTACGGCTGCCGCAGCGCGCCCTCGGGCAGCACCGACACCCCCAGGCCGGACGCCACCATGCAGCGGATCGTGCCGATCGAGTGCCCCAGGCGCACATCCGTATCCGGGCTGCTGATCTGCGGACAGGCATCGAGCACCTGATCACGAAAGCAGTTGCCGGCCTTGAGCAGCAGCACCTCGTCCCCGGTCACCTCCTCGGGGTTGAGCCACGGCCGCGCTTCCCACGGATGCCCCTTGGGCACGATCACCTTGAACGCCTCGTCGTAAAGCCCCCGCGTCAGCACCCCGGGCAGATCGAAAGGCAGGGCAACGATAACCACGTCGAGCTCGTTGGCCAGCAGCATCTCGGCCAAATGCGCGGTCATGTTCTCCTCGATGGCAAGCGGCATGTCCGCGGCGATGCTCTTCAAGGCATGGATCAACTGCGGCAGCAGATACGGCCCGACGGTGTGGATCACGCCTAAGCGCAGCTCGCCCTTTAGCTGATTACGGCCGCTTCTGGCCACCTGGCGGATTTTTTCCGCCTCGTCGAGCGTACGGCGCGCCTGCTCTACCACCCGCTGCCCGACTTGCGTCGGACTCACCAGCCCCTTGCCGCGCTCGAACAGCTGCACGCCCAGATCCTCCTCGAGCCGGGCAATCGCCACGCTCAAGGTCGGCTGGCTTACGGAACAACGCTCGGCCGCCCGGCTGAAATTACCCTCCTGAGCCAGAGCAACGATGTAGCGCAGTTCGGTCAAGGTCATAGGGATAGACTCCTTTCAGGACTCTGGCATCGGGCCGGAAGCGGCACCTTACCATAAGCCACTATAGGAAAACCCTATAGCCACTATTATCAAATTCCATAAAAAACATTGACTTAGGTCAAAACATCCCCACTCTCCACAGGGACAATGGGTCAGCCATTATTTTCATACCAACTCAACAAGGGGAGTGACTCGCAATGAATACCAAACTGACCCGCATCACCGTGGCCCTCACCGCCCTATGCGGCATCGCTGCCGTGCAGGCGGCTGGCGATGAGCCCATCCAGCCGATCAAACCGCCGGCCAATATCAACCTGGGCATGGCCGAGCTGGGCAAAAAGCTCTATTTCGATCCACGCCTATCCAAATCCGGCTTCATTTCCTGCAACTCCTGCCACAACCTGTCCATGGGCGGCACCGACAATCTGCCCACCTCGATCGGCGACAAGTGGCAACAAGGCCCGATTAACGCCCCGACCGTGCTGAACTCGAGCCTAAACGTCGCGCAGTTCTGGGACGGCCGCGCCGCCGACCTCAAAGAGCAAGCCGGCGGCCCCATCGCCAACCCCGGCGAAATGGCCTTCAGCCATACGCTCGCCGTCGGTGTGCTCGAATCGATCCCCGGCTATGTGCGTGAATTCAAGCAGGTATTCGGCAAGGACAAGATCGACATCGAGCAAGTCACCGCGGCCATCGCCGAGTTCGAAAAGACCCTGGTCACGCCCAACTCGCGCTTCGACCAGTGGCTTTTGGGCAAGAAAGACGCGCTCACCAAAGACGAGCTGGAAGGCTACAAGCTCTTCAAGGATAGCGGCTGCGTCGCCTGCCACCACGGCGAAGCGGTAGGTGGCACGTCGTTCCAGAAAATGGGCCTCGTCGAGCCCTACAAAACGACGGCCGCCGCTCAAGGCCGCGCCGACGTGACCAAGAAAGACGCGGACCGCATGATGTTCAAAGTGCCGACCTTGAGAAACGTCGAACTCACCTACCCCTACTTCCACGACGGCGCTTATTGGACGCTCAAGGAAGCCGTGGACATCATGGGACGACTACAGCTCGGCAAGAAATTCTCCGAGCAGGAAAACGCCAAGATCGTCGCCTTCTTGAAGACGCTGACCGGCGACCAGCCCAACTTCCAGCTCCCGATCCTGCCGCCGTCTTCCGATCAGACCCCGCGCCCGACGCCGTTCGGCAAATAACGATCGCCGGGGCCAGACCCCGGTGGCCGCTGGCTGCGGCTGCGCCGGGGCGGGCGCCTTGCCCGCCCCGTTTTGCTTCCCGGACAAGAGCCGCTACACTCTCGCCTCCATCGTTGCCGCCGTGCTCGCGAACGCCTCCCCCTCCATGCTGGAAGCCCAAGACCTGGAATGCATACGTGGCGAGCGCCGCCTGTTTCACGGGGTCGGATTTCGTCTTGACGCTGGCGAACTACTGTTGCTCCAGGGCAAGAACGGCGCTGGCAAGACCACCTTGCTGCGCATGTTGTGCGGTCTTGCCCACCCCGAATCCGGCATCATCCGCTGGCAAGGCGAATGCATCCGCAAGCTCGGCGATGACTTTCGCGCCGAGCTGTGCTACCTCGGCCACCTCAACGCCATCAAGGAAGAGCTCACGCCCTTGGAGAACCTGCTCGCCGCCGCCCATCTGGCCGGACGGCCGCTGGGCGCAGACGAGGCGCTCGCTGCGCTCGAACAAGTCGGACTCGGCGGCCGCGAAGACCTCGCCTGCCGCTACCTATCCCAAGGGCAGAAGCGCCGCGTGGCACTCGCCCGACTGGTGCAGGAGCGCCGCCCCTTGTGGATTCTCGACGAACCCTTCGTGGCCCTCGACGTAAACGCGGTGGCCTGGCTGGCCGGACTGATCGGCGCCCACCTGCAACGCGGCGGCCTGGCCGTGCTCACCACACACCAACCGGTGGACATCGCCGCCGGCTGCGTGCGGCAACTCCGCCTGGGGAGCTAAGGACCATGCTTGGCATCGTCATGCACAGCATCGCCCGGGACCTGCGCCTAGCCCTGCGCCGCCCCGCCGATCTGGCCTCGGTGCTGTTCTTCTTCATCATCGTCGCTAGCTTGTTTCCGCTTGGCATCGGCCCGGAGCTGGATCGGCTGCGCCAATTGGCGCCCGGCGTGCTCTGGGTCGGCGCGCTGCTCGCCACCCTGCTTTCCTTGCCGCGCCTATTTGCCGACGACCACCGCGATGGCACCTTGGAACAACTCGCCTTATCCCCCAATCCACTGGGGCTCATCGTCCTAGGCAAGGTCATCGCTCACTGGCTGGTCTCCGGCCTACCTTTGGCCCTGCTCGCTCCGGTGCTCGGCCTGCAATTCGATCTGAACGCAGATGCGCTCTGGGTGCTCACCGGCTCGATCCTGCTCGGCACGCCGGCGCTATCGGGCATCGGCGCCATCGGCGCCGGCCTCACCCTGGGCTTGCGCGGCGGCGGCGTGCTGCTGTCGCTGCTGGTGCTGCCTTTGTATATTCCGGTGCTGATTTTCGGCGCCGGCGCCGTCGATGCCACCGTCAGCGGCCTCGGTCCCGGCGCCCACCTGTCGCTCTTGGCCGCCCTCACCGTGGGCGGCGTCGTCTTCGCCCCGTGGGCCGCCGCCGCGGCCCTCAAGATCGCCTTGGAATGAAAGCATGAAGAAGCAGCAGATCCACTGGTTCAAATACGCGGCCCCTTCTACCTTCTACCCGCTCGCCGGCAAGCTGATTCCCTGGTTTTGGGGCCTGTTCGCCATCACTGCCCTGGCGGGATTGTGGATCGGCTTCTTCGTCGCCCCCACCGATTTTCAGCAGGGCGAGGGCTACCGCATCATCTTCATCCATGTCGGCGCCTCTTGGATGTCGATGTTCATCTACGTGGTCATGGCGTTCTGGGCCGGCATGGGCCTGGCCTTCAATACCCGCTTGTCGGGCATGATGGCGCAGGCGCTCGCGCCCACCGGGGCGCTATTCGCTTTCCTCTCGCTGTGGACCGGCGCCCTGTGGGGCAAGCCAATGTGGGGCACTTGGTGGGTCTGGGATGCGCGGCTCACCTCGGAACTCATCTTGCTGTTCCTCTATATCGGCTTCATCGCCCTCACGCACGCCATCGACGACACCCGCCGGGCTGACAAGGCCGGCGCCATCCTGGCCCTGGTGGGTGTGGTGAATATCCCCATCATCTACTTCTCGGTGAAGTGGTGGAATACCCTGCACCAAGGCGCCTCGGTTTCCCTGACCAAGGCGCCCAGCATGGCCGCCATCATGCTCTGGGGCATGTTGATCTGCGCCATCGCCATGTGGATGTACACCATCGCCGTGGCCCTGATGCGGGTACGCACCATCATCCTCGAACGCGAACGACACACGGATTGGGTGCGCGAGCTGCTGGCCTCCCGCTGACGCGCCGGCCATCAAGCTTTGTTACACAGCGGCCAGCGGCCTAAAGGGATAATGCGCCGGCCGCACCCGGACCACAACGACTGAAAACGGCAACGACCCCTATGCACTGGAATAGCTTTTCCGACTTCATCGCCATGGGCGGCTACGCGCTTTATGTCTGGGGCTCTTTCGGCGTCACCGCCCTGGTCATGGCGCTCGAACCCTGGCTCGTGCGCCGCCGGCACCGCGCCACCCAACAACGCCTGGCCCGCCAGCTACGGGCCGAGGCCAAGCTGGAGCAAGTCCCATGAAAGCCCGTCACAAGCGCATCGCTCTGATCCTCGGCGGTCTCGCCGCGCTGGGGTTGATCGCCGCCTTCGTCCTCAATGCCTTGAACGACAACCTGGCTTTCTTCTACTCGCCTACCGACGTCAAAGAAGGCAAGGCGCCCCAGAATCGCATGTTCCGCATCGGCGGCCTGGTCGAAGTCGGCTCGGTGGCGCGCCAGGCTGACGGCGTCACCGTCCGCTTCGTCGTCACCGACACGGCGCATCACATCCCCGTGCATTACAAAGGCATCCTGCCCGACCTATTCCAAGAAGGCAAAGGCGTGGTCGCCCAGGGCAAGCTCGGTGAGGACGGCCTCTTTACCGCCACCGAGGTGCTCGCCAAGCACGACGAGAACTACATGCCGCCTGAAGCCGCCGCGGCGCTGGAAAAAGCGCACCAAGCCGGCACCGGCAACAGCGCGGCGCGTACTGTGATTCCGGCCACCGCGGCCGGCAGCCAGCCCCCTGCCGCTTACGGCAAGTAATCGGAAGCCGCCATGATTCCCGAACTCGGCCATTTCGCCCTCATCCTCGCCCTGCCCGTCTCGCTCGCCGTCGGCGTGCTCGCTCTGCTCGGCGCACACCAGGGCCGCGGCGCCTGGATCGCGCTCGCCAAGCCCGGCACCCGCGCTCTAGCCCTGCTGGTGAGCGTCTCCTACCTGTGCCTGACCTGGGCCTTCGTCCAGAATGATTTCTCGGTGATCTACGTAGCGCAGCATTCCAACTCGCTCTTACCCCTGCAATATCGGATCGCCGGCGTTTGGGGCGGGCACGAAGGCTCGCTCTTATTGTGGATGCTGATGCTGGCCTGGTGGGCGCTGCTCGTCACCTGGTTCTCGCGCCACTTGCCAGCCCCCATGGTGGCGCGCGTGCTCGGTACGCTCTGCCTCGTCGCCTTCGGCTTCTTGCTTTTCATCCTCCTCACGTCCAACCCCTTCGCCCGAATTCTGCCCGGCCTTGCTGAAGGCAAGGACCTCAACCCCTTGCTCCAAGACCCTGGCCTCATCATTCACCCGCCGCTGCTTTACATGGGCTATGTCGGCTTTTCCGTCGCCTACGCCTTCGCCGTGGCGGCGCTGCTCTCGGGCCAGCTCGACGCGGCCTGGGCACGCTGGTCGCGGCCCTGGACCGTAGTCGCCTGGATCTTCCTCACCCTAGGCATCGCCATGGGTTCTTGGTGGGCCTATTACGAGCTGGGCTGGGGCGGCTGGTGGTTCTGGGACCCGGTGGAAAACGCCTCCTTCATGCCCTGGCTGGTCGGCACCGCGCTATTGCACTCGCTCGCGGTCACGGAAAAGCGCGGCAGCTTCAAGAATTGGACCGTGCTGCTCGCCATTTCCGCCTTTTCCCTGTCCCTGCTGGGCACCTTCCTCGTCCGCTCCGGGGTGCTGACCTCGGTGCATGCCTTCGCCACCGATCCAACCCGGGGCGTGTTCATCCTAGCCTTCCTGGTGGTGGTGATCGGCGCCTCGCTCACCCTGTTCGTCTGGCGCGCCCCGGCCGTGGGCCTGGGCGGACGTTTCGGACTATTTTCGCGGGAATCGCTGTTGCTCACCAACAATGTGCTCTTGGCCGTTGCCACCGGCACGGTGCTGCTCGGCACGCTCTACCCGCTCATCATCGATGCGCTCGCCCTAGGCAAGATTTCCGTCGGCCCGCCTTACTTCAACGCCGTATTCGTGCCCATCATGGCGCCGCTGCTGTTTCTCATCGGCGTCGGCCCCTTCGCGCGCTGGAAGGAGGCCTCGGTGGCCGAAATCGCCCGCCTGCTCAAGTGGGCGCTGGCCGTATCCGGCGTGCTGGCGGTGAGTTTGCCCTTCCTCTACGGCGGCTGGAGTCCGCTCGTCGGCCTCGGCCTGTTGCTCGCCGCCTGGATCACCCTGACCGCCGCCCTGCACTTCACCCAACGCGTCCAGGCCACCCGTGGCAACTCGAGCTTCCTGGCCGCTGCCTTGCGCCAGCCGCGCCACTTCTGGGGGATGCATCTGGCCCACCTGGGCGTGGCCATATTCGTGGTAGGCATCACCATGGTGGGCGGCTACGAGGAAGAAAAAGACGTGAAGATGGGCCCGGGCGACACGGTGAGCGTCGCTGGCTATACCTTCCGCTTCCTCGGCGTGCAACAGGTCCAGGGCCCCAACTACATCGCCATGCGCGGTGAAGTCGAACTGCTGGCGAACGGCCAGCGCCAGCGCCTCTTACACCCGGAAAAACGCAACTATTTCTCCTCGGCCATGCCCATGACCGAAGCCGCCATCGACACTTCCTTGCTGCGCGATGTCTACGTGTCGCTCGGCGAGCCGATCGACCGCGAACGCCCTGAAGGCGAATGGGCGGTGCGCGTCTACTACAAGCCGTTCGTGGTCTGGATCTGGGGCGGCTGCATCGTCATGGCCTTGGGCGGACTCATCGCCATGCTCGACCGCCGTTATCGCCACCTCGGCCGCCCGGCTCCGTCGGCGCCGCGCTCTGCTGGAGAAGCCGCATGATGAAAAACAAATTCGTCTGGATCTTGATTGCTTTCGCCGCGCTCGTGGCACTTCTCGCCGTCGGCCTCACCTTGAACCCACGCGAAGTCCCCTCGCCCCTGGTCGGCAAGCCAGCGCCCGCCTTCACGCTGCCCAAGCTGGGCGCCGCAGATCAGACCTTCGGCCCCGAGGCAATGCGCGGTCAAGTCTGGCTGCTCAACGTCTGGGCCTCCTGGTGCGTTTCCTGCCGGCAGGAACACCCGCTCTTGGTCGAGCTCGGCAAGCGCCGCATCGTCCCCATCGTCGGGCTCAACTACAAGGAAGTGCGTGGCGATGGCGGCATCGACACGAGCAAGATGCCGGCTGCGGAAGAAAACGCCTTAGCCCGCGAGCGCGCCGCGCAGTGGCTCGCCGCGCATGGCGACCCCTACACCTTCTCGGTGCTCGATCTCGATGGCCGGGTCGGCATCGACTACGGCGTCTATGGGGTGCCCGAAACCTACGTGATCGACAAAGCCGGCATCATCCGTTTCAAGCAGATCGGCCCGGTCACGCCCGACATTCTGGAACAAAAAATCATCCCCTTGATCGCGGAGCTGAATCGACAATGACTCACCGCCTCGCTTTCATCCGCCTGCTCGCCACGTTCGGGCTTGGCCTTGCGCTCGCCTGCCAGCTCAGTCTGGCCGGCGAGGCCCGCCCCCTGGCCGACGACCCAGTCGCGGAAAAACGGCTGCAAGCCATTTCCGCCGAATTGCGCTGCTTGGTGTGCCAGAACGAAACCATTGCCGGCTCGAATGCAGACTTGGCCAAGGATCTGCGCCGCGAGATCCGCGCCATGATCCAGGCCGGCCACTCCGACCAGCAGATCGTCGACTTCATGGTGGCGCGCTACGGCGACTTCGTGCTCTACCGCCCGCCCGTGAAGCGCACGACCCTCCTGCTCTGGGCCGGCCCCTTGCTCTTTCTGGGCATCGGCCTGATCGCCCTCTACCTCTACCTGCGCCGCCGCAACCGCGTGCTTCAGGCCAGCCAGCCCCTGAGCGCCGAAGAAGCCCAGCAAGCCGAAGCCCTACTGCGCGCCCCCGACAACCGCCAGGAATCCGCATGATCCCCTTCATCCTCGCCGCCCTGACCCTACTGGCGCTCACCGCCTTGCTGCTGCTGCCGCCGCTCTTGCGCGCACGGCCCAGCGCCACGGCCGAACGCGACACCCAGCGCGCCACCAATCTGGCGATTCTGCGCGCGCAACTGGCCGAACTCGAAAGCGAGCGCGAGCAAGGCGAGCTGCGCCCGGAGGCATTCGCCGAAGCCCGCGCCGAACTGCAACGCCGCATCCTCGAAGAAAGCGCCGCCGCCCAGGCGCAAGACGACCCGCGTCCGAGTCAGGCGCTCGCCATCGGCCTCGTGCTGCTCCTGGCGCTCTCTGGCTCGCTCGGGTACGCCTGGCTGGGCGCCCCACAGGCCCTCGATCCAGAGCAGATCGCGGCGCGCGCCAACGCCCCGGCGATGAGCCCGGAACAAATCGCGGCGATGGTCGAGCAGCTCGCCGCCCGCCTGGAAGCCAACCCAGACGACGAAGCAGGCTGGGTCATGCTGGCCCGCTCCTACAAGGTCATGGGCCGTCTCGAAGACGCCGCGAAAGCCTACGCCCGAGCCGAAAAGCGGGTTGCCACCGACCCGTCGCTGCTCGCCGACTATGCCGAAGCGCTTGCCATGTCCGGCAACGGCATGAAAGGCAAGGCGGCGGCCCTGGTCGAGCAAGCCCTGAAGCTCGACCCGGAGCACGGCCACGCCCTATTCCTCGCGGGAGCCGCGGCCATGGAAGCCGGCAAGCGCCAGCAGGCCGCCGACTATTGGGAAAAAGTCCTACCGCAAGTCGAGCCGGGCAGCGAGCTGCACAGCCTCCTGAAGACGAACATCGACAAGATTCGCAGCGAGCGGGCCGCCACGGCCGGCAAGCATCCCTAAGCAGCGCGGCCGCGCGCATCCCTGCCTCTCGCAAAAAGCCCCGCACGCATGGCGGGGCTTTTTGCTGGGCTTGGACAGCCGCAAACGCATCAGGCCGGGCGCTTATTGCCAGTCAGCTTCTCGTACTTGGCCCAGAGCTGATCCTCGGTCTCCGCGTGCGCGGGGTCCTTGGGGATGCAATCCACCGGACAAACCTGGACGCACTGAGGCTCGTCGTAGTGACCAACGCACTCGGTGCATTTGTTCGGGTCGATCTGATAGATCTCCTCGCCCTGGGAAATCGCCTCGTTCGGGCACTCGGGCTCGCAAACGTCGCAATTGATGCATTCATCGGTAATCATCAGAGCCATGGCAGCTGTTCCTCTCGTCTCAAAGTCAAGTTAGCTGGCTTTGTGGGCGGCCAGTCGCCTTGCAACGGCGGGCTGAACAAACTTACTGACATCACCGCCCAGCCGTGCGATTTCTCGCACCATTGTCGCCGAAACAAACATGTATTGCTCACCCGGCGTCAGAAACACGGTTTCGACCTGCGGATGGAGCTGACGGTTCATGCCCGCCATTTGAAATTCGTATTCGAAATCGGACACTGCCCGAAGGCCGCGCACGATGACCCGGGCGCCCTGGGCATGGACGAAGTCCATGAGCAGCGTATTGAAGCCGCACACCTCGACATTGGGCAGATCGGCGAGGATTTCCCGGGCCATCTCCACCCGCTCGTCGAGCGCGAAGAACGGCTTTTTCGCCGGGCTCTCGGCCACCGCCAAGACCAAGCGTTCGAACAGGCGCGCCGCGCGGCGCACCAAGTCTTCGTGGCCCCGCGTCATGGGGTCGAAGGTGCCTGGATAGATGGCGATGCGGTAATCGACTGTCGTCATGCTCTCGGCTCCTGCCGCAGCAAATGAAAATGGACTTGCCCAGCCTGGCCCTGGCGCACGCTGCGCCAGTCCCCCAAGGCCTGCACCGGGTGCTCGACCTCGAGGTAGAGCGCTCCGTCCGCCGCCAAGAGGCGTGGCAAGAAGGGCGCGAGCTTGTCCGCCCAGCCCTGGTGATACGGCGGATCGGCGAACACCACATCGAAGGGCTGCCGGCAAGAAACGGCGAATTCTAACGCATCCGCACGCACGATCTCCACCGCATCGCCGCACTTCAGACGCGCCGCGTTCGCGCGCAAGGCCGCCAGCACCCGCGGCGCGCGCTCGACCAGCACGACGGCCGCAGCGCCACGCGAAGCTGCCTCAAAGCCAAGTGCGCCACTGCCTGCGAACAGATCGAGGCAGCGCAAGCCGGTCAGATCCTGACCCAGCCAGTTGAACAGGGTCTCGCGCACCCGGTCAGGCGTCGGCCGCAAGGCCTCGCTATCGGGAAAGCGCAGCAGCTGGCGCCGCCACTGGCCGCCGATGATGCGTACCTGATTCACGGCGCCGGCACCGTCACGGTCACGAGCTGATCGAGCCGCACATGCCGGGCGAAGGCGCGGCGCACGTCCGCGGCGCTCACCGCCCGCACCTTGGCCTGGTAGGTATCGAGATAATCCAGCGGCAGGCCATAGAAACCAATCATGGCCACCTGCTCGAGAATCTTGCGATTGCTATCGAGGCGCAGCGGAAAGCTGCCAACCAAATTCGCCTGGGCCGCCTTGAGTTCGCCCGGCGTCGGCCCCTGCTCCAAGAATTCGGCAAGTACCCGACGCACGACGGCGAGCGCCTCATCGGCCTGCTCCTTCTTGGTCTGCAAGCCGATCTGGAAGGGCCCAGCCTGGCGCATCGGCGCGAAGTGGCTATAGACGCTGTAGGCGAAGCCGCGCCGTTCACGCACCTCTTGCATCAAGCGCGAGACGAAGCCACCGCCGCCCAGCGTGTAGTTGCCCACCAAGAGTGGGAAGAAATCCGGGTCGCCGCGCGCCACGCTCGGCATTCCCACGAAAATGTGCGCCTGGCTAGCGGGGTAAGACAAGGTCAGCGTTTGCGCCCCGCCCGGTCTGGGCGGAGCCGGCAACGGCACCGGCGCGCCGGCTGGGAGCAGCGCCGTGAGCCGCGCTGCGAGCGCCTCCGCCTCGGCCCGGGAAATGTCGCCGACCACGGTCAAGGTCGCGTTCGCCGCGTTGTAATGCTGCCGCCAGAACTGCGGCAGCTCGGCCGCCGCGATACTGGCAAGGGATTCCGGCGTGCTCATGCGACCGTAGGGATGGTCAGGATAAAGCGCCGCCCAGAACGCCCGGCTCGCCTGGGTGTCAGGGCGGGTCAAGGCATCCTTCAAGCTGGCGATGGCGCGCGCCCGCTCGCGTTCAAACACAGAAGCCGCAAAGTGTGGCCGCGCCAGCACCTGTTCGAGCACGGCCAAGGCCGCCTCCCGCTTCTGCGGCTGCGCCAGGGTGCGCAGGCTGATGCTAGCCCTGTCCTTGTCGAGACTACCGCCCAAATTAGCGCCCACGTCGGCGAGGCGATTGCCGATCTCGGTTTCGTCCCAATCCCCGGCGCCCAGATCGAGCAAGGTATGGGTGAGACTGGCCAGCCCCTCCTTGCCGGGCGGATCGAACATGCTGCCGGCGGCGAAATCGAGCTGCACATCGAGGATCGGCAAGGCCGGGCTGCGCACGAAATAAACCCGGGTGCCGGCCGGGCTCTGCCAGTGTTCGATGCCGACGCCGGCTTGCGCCAGACCCGCGAGCATCAATGCCAGGAACAGCACGACGATACGCTGCATGAGCATGAGAGCCTCCTCAGTGATGCCGCAGCGCGCCGGCAGCCGGGGCGTGCGCAGCAAGGGGTTGGGGTTCGAGTAGGCCGACGGTGAGGCTATCATCGCCGAACCAAACGCGGGCGGCGGCCTGGACCTGCTCAGCCGTCACGGCCTCGAGACGGGCCTGGAGCGCGGCGATATCCTGATGGCGCAAGCCAATCGCCTCGATGGCGCCGATCTCCATAGCCTGGCCGAACACCGAATCGAGCTTATAGACCTGGGCGGCGATGAGCTGGGCCTTGGCGCGCTCCAGCTCCGCCACCTCCACGCCATCGCGGGCAATGCGCTCCACCTCGGCGCGCAGCGCCTGCTCCAGTGCCTCCGGCGTCTGGCCCGGCGCCGGACTGCCATACACATAGAACATGGCCGGGCCGCGATTGAGCGCGTCATAAGCGGCGCCGACGTTCGTTGCCAAGCGCCGCTCGCGCACCAAGTGGCGCCCCAGGCGAGCGGCATCATGGCCGTCGAGCACGGCCGCCAGCATCTGCAAGGCAAAGGGGTCCACCGGCCCGTCTACGCGCGTTATCCCGGGCGCCTTCCAGCCCAGCAAGACCAGCGGCAGCTCCGCCGGCCCCTTGACCACGAGCCGACGTATGCCACGCTGCGGCGGCTCCGTCTGCGGCTTTCTGGCCGGCAAGACACGCGGCTTCAAGGCGCCATAGTGTTGGCGCGCCAGCCGGAACACGGCCTCATGCTCGACATCGCCGCTCACGACCAAAATCGCGTTATTGGGCACATACCAGCGCGCATACCAGGCTTTGGCATCGGCGGCCGTCATGTGCTCTAAGTCGCTCATCCAGCCAATCACCGGGCGCCGATACGGATGCGCCTGGAAGGCCACGGCGTTGGTCTGCTCGAATAACAGCGCCTGCGGATCATCCTCGGTACGCAGCCGCCGCTCTTCCATGACTACCTTGATCTCTTGCGCGAATTCTTTTGGATCGACATTCAAATGCCGCATCCGGTCGGCTTCGAGCGCCATCATCTCGCCCAATTTTTCCTTCGGCACTTGCTGGAAATAGGCCGTGTAATCGCGGCTGGTAAAGGCATTGTCGCGCCCGCCGGCCGCCGCCACGCGCTTACTGAATTCACCCGGGCCGACCCGGGGCGTGCCTTTGAACATCATGTGCTCGAGCAGGTGCGCCACGCCCGAGGTACCATCCACCTCGTCCATGCTGCCTACCCGGTACCAGACCATGTGCGCCACCACCGGGGCGCGGCGGTCCTCCTTCACCACGACCTTCATGCCATTCGCAAGCACCGTCTCAAACGGGTTGGCGCACACCGGCAAGCTCAGGACGAGGCCGGCGAGAAAAACGATCATTCCGTGTTTTCGCATGGTAAATCAGGGCTTTCTGCTAGAATTCGGGACTCCGGCGGCATCTTAAAGGC
>JAOAIO010000023.1 GCA_026414665.1 Azovibrio sp. | reverse complement strand
GTGCAGGTACGCATGGCGCATGCCGGGGAGACGCTGACCCTGCTCAACGAACAAAACGTTACCCTCACCGAGGATGTCCTGGTAATCGCCGACGAGCGCCAAGCATTGGCCATGGCCGGGATCATGGGCGGCGCGGCCAGCGGCGTTACGCTCGAGACCACGGAAATCTTTCTCGAAGCCGCCTTCTTCGCGCCCAAGGCGATTGCCGGGCGGGCCCGGCGCTACAATTGCGCGAGCGATGCCTCACATCGTTTCGAGCGTGGCGTCGATTTCGGCCAAACCCGTGCCGCCCTCGAACGGGCGACGGCGCTGATCCTGGACATCTGTGGCGGCGTGGCCGGTCCCGTCACGGTAGTCCAAAGCACGCTGCCTGAACGCCGCCCCGTGCGCTTGCGTACCGCTCGGGTCGAGAAAGTGCTGGGCGTGCGCTTTAGCCCGGATGAGGTGGCCATGCTGTTGCGGCGTCTGGGCTTGACGTTTACCCAGCTGGGCGAGGATTTCAGCGTCATGCCGCCCAGCTATCGCTTCGATCTCGAAATCGAAGCGGATTTGATCGAAGAAGTCGCCCGCCTGCATGGCTACGACAACATTCCCGCCCCGGCGCCACAGGGAAAACTTGTCATGCTGCCCGAGGCCGAGACGCAGCGCCCCTTGTTCCGGCTGCGCCAGCTCATGGCTGACCGCGGGTTTCAGGAGGTGATCAATTTCGCGTTCGTGCAAGAAGCTTGGGAGCGGGATTTTGCCGCGAATGCCCAGCCGATCCGGCTCGCCAACCCCATTGCCAGTCCGCTTGCGGTGATGCGTTCCAGCCTGATCGGCGGCTTGGTGGAAAACCTCGTCACCAACCTAAAGCGTAAGCAGACCCGCGTGCGCTTGTTTGAAATCGGCCGCTGCTTCTTGCGCCAAGCCGACGCTACGCCCGTCCCAGGCTACCATCAGCCTTGGCGCTTGGCCGCGCTTGCGTACGGTACCGCCTTGCCGGAAGGGTGGGCGGCTGCGCCCCGGCAGGTCGATTTCTTCGATCTCAAAGGCGATCTCGAAGCATTGCTCGCCCCGCTTCCGGCTCAGTTTGATCGCCTCGAACACCCGGCTTTGCACCCAGGGCGAGCGGCGGCAGTGCGCATTGGCGGCCAAGCCATTGGCTGCATCGGCGAGCTGCATCCGGAATGGGTGCAGAAATACGAGCTGCCCGCCGCTCCCATCTTGTTTGAACTCGATCTCGCGCCTCTCGAAGTGGCCAGTCTGCCCGTCTATGCCGAAGTCTCACGTTTCCAGCCGGTGATCCGGGATCTGGCCGTAGTGGTGGATCAGCAACTGGCTTGGCAAACCCTGCTCGAAGCCATGAAAAAAGCCGCGCCTACGCTCGTGCAGGATATTCGGCTGTTCGATGTCTACCAGGGCAAAGGCGTGCCTGAAGGGAAAAAAAGTCTTGCTTTTCGTATAGTTATGCAAGATACTCAACGCACTTTGCTAGATGCGGAAGTCGATTCCGTCCTTGCCGGCATCACGGCATACCTGGAACAAAACTTTGCAGCCCAGCTCCGGGCGTGATCCACAGTCTGACAATGATGACCCTCACCAAAGCTGAGCTTGCCGACCTCCTGTTCGAGCAGGTCGGTCTGAACAAACGCGAAGCCAAAGACATGGTCGAAGCGTTCTTCGAAGAAATTCGTAATGCGCTGGAGCGCGGCGAAGTCGTCAAACTTTCAGGCTTCGGCAATTTTCAGCTGCGCGACAAGCCGCAGCGGCCCGGCCGCAACCCCAAGACTGGGGAAGAGATCCCCATCACGGCGCGCCGGGTCGTGACTTTTCATGCTAGCCAAAAACTGAAGGCCGAGGTGGAGCAAGCCTTTGATGGACGCAAAGCAGCCTAAAGCGCAAGGGGGCGAGGAGCTTCCCCCCATTCCTGCCAAGCGCTACTTCACCATTGGCGAGGTCAGCGAGCTGTGCGGGGTGAAGCCCCATGTGCTGCGCTATTGGGAGCAGGAGTTCAGCCAGCTCAAGCCAGTAAAGCGCCGGGGCAACCGGCGCTACTACCAGCACCACGAAGTGCTGCTCGTCCGGCGCATCCGTGAACTGCTCTACAACGAGGGCTTCACCATCAGTGGCGCACGCAATCGGCTGGATGAGAATCTTGCCCAGGCCGAGGCAGGGGCGATGCCTGCCCGCCTTGAAGCCGGGGAGATCCGCCGCGAACTGCTCGCCATCCTCGAACTCTTGGGAGGCGGTACGCCGCGTCAGGCGTGATGTGCGAGCCGGAAAGCGAAGCAGGACTTGCAAATTCTGTTCGTTTCGTTAGAATAGCGCCTCTTTCAAAGCGCGCCCGTAGCTCAGTTGGATAGAGTACTTGGCTACGAACCAAGGGGTCGGGCGTTCGAATCGCTCCGGGCGCGCCAACGATACCCGAAAGCACTTCCGCGGAAGTGCTTTTTTCATGCGCGCGGCGCATGATGCGCTGCGACAGTGGATCGGGCGGAGCAAGATTGGCGACATGTCATTGCGATGGTGTGCTGTATAAGCGCACAGTGGCTAGGCAATTTTCTCCAGAGGTGGATAATCGCGTTTCCGAATTCTTTCTTCACAGGAAAAAACACCATGAACAAAACCGAACTGATCGAAGCTCTGGCCGCCAAGTGTGACATGTCCAAGGCTGCCGCCGGCAATGCCATCGATGGCCTGCTCGATGTCATCACCGAAACCTTGGCCAAGGGTGAGAGCATCAGCCTGATTGGCTTCGGGACGTTTTCCGTCGGTGAGCGGGCTGCGCGTGTCGGGCGTAACCCTCAGACCGGCGCCGAGCTGAAGATCGCCGCGGCCAAGGTTGCCAAGTTCACCGCAGGCGCGAAGCTCAAGGCTGCCGTCAATGCCGCCAAGGCCAAGAAAAAATAAGCCGCGCAGCCTGGCAGCGACGCGACCCGGTCCTCGTGACCGGGTTTTTTGTCGGAGGTGTCGGCGTTTCAGAACGGTAGTTGCGCCTGGGGGTCGGCTAGGGTCTCGGGCAGGGCGCTCAGGCCGGTGCAGCGCACGCCCAGCAGACGAATCCGCTTTTCTAGAGGAATGCGTTTCAAGCATGTTCCTGCGGCGCGCCGGATGGCGCTGGCCGCGTGAATGGGCGCAGCCAGGGTGAGGTCACGGGTGACGCACTGGAAATCGGCAAAGCGCAGTTTGACGCCGATGGTGCGGCTCAGGTAGCCCTGCCGGCGCAAGTCGGCGGCCACGCGTTCGCACAGCGCGGTGAAATGCTGCGCTAGCGTGGCACGGTCCTCGCGGACGTGCAGGTCGCGTTCGAAGGTGGTTTCGCGGCTGATCGATTTGGGTTCGCGGGTGGTGACCAGTGGGCGAGTGTCGATGCCGTGTGCGGCTCGATGTAGCCAGGCGCCTTGGCTTGGGCCGAAGTGCGCGATAAGCTGCGCCACCGGGGTGGCTGCCAAGGCGCCGATGCTCTCGATGCCCAGGCGCGCGAGCCGTGCCGCGGTGCGCGGGCCAATGCCGTTGATCTTGGCGACAGGCAGCGGCCAGATGCGCGCCGGAATGTCCTGTGCTTCCAAAAGGGTGATGCCGTCCGGCTTGTCGAGATCGGAGCACAGCTTGGCAAGCAGCTTGTTGGGGGCGACGCCGATCGAGCAGGTAAGGCCCGTGGCAGCGCGCACGGCGGCCTTGAGACGCGTGACCAGAGGTAGAGTCGGCTCAGGATGGTCGCTTAGATCGATGTAGATTTCGTCGATGCCGCGATCCTCGATGCGCGGTGTGATGGCGGCTACGGCTGCTTTGAAGCGGCGCGAATAGTCACGATAGACCTCGAACTGGGCGGGCAGGAGAATGGCTTTAGGCGCCAATTGCGCCGATTTCATCAAGCTCATGCCGGAAAACACGCCGAGCGCCCGGGCCGCGTAGGTGGCGGTCGTGACCACGCCACGACCGCGATAGTCTTGCAGTCGGGCGAAATGGCGGCGGCCATCGGCCAGGATCTGTGGAGCCGGCACGCGGGCGCCGCCTACTACGACCGGCAGGCCCTGCAATTCCGGGTAGAGGCGCAGCTCGACCGAGGCAAAGAAAGCATCCATGTCGAGGTGGGCGATGCGGCGTTGACTGTGCATGTGTACAGTATATCTACCCGAGCGAGGCCCGCCTAGCGGCGGCGTCCGCGCGCCTTAGGCGGCAGGGACGGGAAGCCGCTCGAGTCGGGCTGCCTTGATGACGCCGACGCCCGCGCCGCGGCGGGCGCGCTGCCCCAGGTGCTGGGCTTCCGAGAGCAGCTCCTTCTCCTTGCCGCGGAAAGTGCCGATGATCTTCACGACCGGTCCGGCACTGGTGATGACCTGAACTAAGGTTTCATCGCCCTTAAGGTTGATGATCTGCACGCCCTTGCCGCCGGAGAGCCGCTTCATGTGTGCCAGTTCGAACACCAGCAAGCGGCCATCGCTGGAGAGCGCGGCCAAGTGGGTTTGCACCGGTGTTGCCGGAATTTTCACGGGCGGCAGGATGGTTGCGCCTGCTTCGAGGCTAAGGAAGGCTTTGCCGGCTTTCTGGCGCGAGAATAGGTCGGCTAGCGTGCAGAGAAAGCCATAGCCCGAGCTTTTGGCCACCAGCAGGCTATCTTCTGGCTTGCCGGCCACGACATGGGCGATGCGGCTCGTCCCGAGTTCGACGAAGGAGGACAGCGGCGCGCCCATGCCGCGGCCATCAGGGAGGGCGGCCACGGCTACGGTGTAAGCCCGGCCGTCGCTGGCGAGGATGGCGAGCGCGTCGACGCTGCGGCATTCGTGGGCGGAGCCGAGTCGGTCGCCGTCTTTGAAGGCGATGCCAGAGAGGTCGAGGCCATGTCCCTGGCGCACTCGCGCCCAGCCTTTTTCGGAGACGATGACAGTGACCGGCTCGTCGGCCACGGCGGCGACTTCGGCGCGCGAGGCCGTAGCGGCGGGCTGGATCAGCGTGCGCCGGGCGTCGCCGTATTTCGCCGCGTCTGCCTCGATTTCCTGGATGACCTGCTGCCTCAACAGGGCCTCGCTGCCCAGAAGCTTTTCTAGCGCGGCCTTTTCGCCGCGCAGCTTGGCGAGCTCCTGCTCGATCTTGATGCCTTCGAGGCGCGCGAGCTGCCGCAGGCGGATTTCCAGAATGTCTTCGGCCTGCCGCTCCGAGAGTTGGAAGCGTTCGATCAGGGCGGGCTTGGGCTCGTCCGATTCGCGGATGATGCGGATGACTTCATCGACGTTCAAAAAAACGATGTGCCGCCCTTCGAGGATGTGGATGCGCTCGTTGGCTTTTTCGAGGCGGAAACGCGTGCGGCGCTCGACGGTGGCGATGCGGAACTGGCACCACTCGCCGAGCAGCTCGATGAGGGATTTCTGGCAGGGCCGTCCGTCTAGTCCCACCGCCACCAGGTTGATGGGGGCGGTGGTTTCCAGGCTGGTATGGGCGAGCAGCAAGGCCACGAATTCGTCGCGGTCCTGGCGTGAGCTGGCGGGTTCGAACACCAGGCGCACCGCATCGTCCTTCCCCGATTCGTCGCGGGCTTTGTCGAGCTGGGAAGCGAACAGGGCTTTCAATTGGGCGGCGGCTTGCTCGATGCTTTTTTTGCCGGCCTTGGGCTGGGGATTGAGAATGGCGCCGATTTCGGCGAGCACCTTGGCGCACGATACGCCGGGCGGTAGCTCCTTGAACACCACTTGCCAGGCGCCGCGGGCCATTTCCTCGATTTCGTAGCGGGCGCGTACCCGCAGGCTGCCGCGGCCGCTCCGGTAGGCGCTGGCGATGTCGGCGGCGCTGGAGATGATTTGGCTGCCGCCAGGGTAGTCCGGTCCCGGTAGCAAAGCCATGAGATCCTCGACGCTGGCCTCCGGCTGTTGCAGCAGATGCACGGCGGCGGCGGCGACTTCCTTCAAGTTGTGCGGCGGAATTTCCGTAGCCATGCCCACGGCGATGCCGGAGGCGCCGTTCAGGAGCGAAAAAGGCAGGCGGGCCGGTAGGAAGGCGGGTTCCAGGAACGAGCCGTCGTAATTCGGCTGGAAGTCCACCGTGCCTTCGCCCAGCTCGGCGAGCAAGAGCTCGGCAATCGGGGTGAGCCGGGCTTCCGTGTAACGCATGGCGGCAGCGCCGTCGCCGTCCCGGGAGCCGAAATTGCCCTGGCCATCCACCAGGGGATAGCGTAAGGAGAAGGGCTGCGCGACCCGCACCATGGCGTCATAGGCAGACGCATCGCCGTGCGGGTGGTACTTGCCAATCACGTCGCCCACCACGCGGGCGGATTTCACCGGCTTGGCGCTCGCATCGAGGCCCAGCTCGCGCATGGCGAACAGCACCCGGCGCTGCACCGGCTTCAAGCCGTCTTTGACGTCGGGCAAGGCGCGTCCTTTGACGACGGCGACCGCGTATTCGAGATAGTCGCGGGCGGCGGATTCGTGCAAGGGGATGCTTTCGCCGTCTCCCTCGTCCTGGATATGGAGCGGCAGCTTGGGCGGCGCGGGTGGCGTATCGGCCGCAGCCGGGGGAGGCACGGTATCGGTGGCGGATGGGAATTGCGCGAACAGGTCGGGCGTGCGATCGTCTTGCATGGCTTACATCTCCGCGCCCACCAGGGCGCCGTTGGCTTCCATCCAGGCCCGCCGGCTGGCGGCCTCGTTCTTACTCATGAGCATGTTGAGCACCGGAGCGGCTTCCGCCGCGCTAGGCAGGCGCACCCGCATCAGGCGGCGCGTATCGGGGCACATGGTGGTTTCCCAGAGCTGTTCCGGGTTCATCTCGCCTAGCCCCTTGAAGCGCGAAATCGAGATCGATTCGGGCTTGATTTTCTCCAGGCGCAGCTTGTCGAGGATGGCATCCCGTTCGGCGTCGTCCAGGGCGTAGAGCTTGCGGGGCGGACGGTGCTTGCCTTGGCCGGGCACGTCGAGTCGATACAGGGGCGGCTGGGCGAAGTAGAGATGGCCGTGTTCCACCAGCTTGGGGAAATGCCGGTAGAACAGGGTGCACAGCAGCACCCGGATGTGCGAGCCGTCCACGTCCGCGTCGGTCATGATCACCACTTTGCCGTAGCGCAAGTTGGCCAATACGGTATCGTCGGCCTCGGGACCGTGCGGGTCTATCCCTAAGGCTACGGCGATGTCGTGCACTTCGCGGTTGGCGAACAGGCTGGCGGCTTCCACCTCCCAAGTGTTCAGCACCTTGCCGCGTAAGGGCAGGATGGCTTGGGTTTCCTTGTCGCGCCCGGATTTGGCGGAGCCACCGGCGGAATCGCCTTCGACGAGAAAGATCTCGTTGCGGGAAATGTCTTCCGACTGGCAGTCCGAGAGCTTGCCAGGCAGGATGGCGACACCGGACTGTTTCTTCTTTTCTACCTTCTGCCCTGCGCGGGTGCGGGCTTGGGCGGCGCGGATCGCCAGTTCGGTGATTTTCTTGGCGGCTTCCGGATGCTCGTTGAGCCACAGTTCGAGCGGATCGCGCACCATGCGGGCGACTAGGGCCACGGCATCACGGGAGTTGAGACGCTCCTTGGTCTGGCCTTGGAAAGAGGGGTCGAGCAAGCGGGCGGCCAGGACGAAACTCGCCCGCGAGAATACGTCTTCCGCCGCGAGTTTCACGCCCTTGGGCAGCAAGGCGTGATGTTCGGCGAAGCTCTTGATGGCATCCAGGGTGGCTTGGCGCAGGCCGGCCTCGTGGGTGCCACCGGCCGGGGTAGGGATCAGGTTCACGTAGGATTCCCGCGCCAGCCCGCCTTCGGCGGTCCAGCAGATGGCCCAGGCGGCGCCGGAACCGGGCGGGAAGCTCGCGTCATCCTGGGCGACATATTTTTCCGCGGCGAAGATCGGCGCGACCGGCTCGTCTTGGATCTGCTCGGCCAGATATTGCGGCATACCTTGCGCGAAGCACCAGCTGCGCAGGTCGCAGCTACCGTCTGGCTGTTCGATGCCCAGGCGTACTTCGAGGCCCGGCAGCAGCACCGCTTTGCTGCGTAGCAGCCGTTCCAGTTCGGGCACCGGGATATCCGGGCTATCGAAAAAGCGGGCATCGGGCCAGGCCCGGACCCGGGTACCGCTCGTCTTTTTCGGCGCATCGCCGATCCGGCGCAAGGGCTCGATCACATCGCCGCCGGCAAATGCCATCTGGTAGCGCCCGCCATCGCGGCTGACCTCGACTTCGAGGCGGCTAGACAAGGCGTTCGTGACCGAGACGCCGACGCCGTGCAGGCCGCCGGAAAAGCGGTAGGCCGAGTCGCCGTCGTTCTTGTTGAACTTGCCACCGGCGTGCAGACGGGTAAACACCACTTCCACCGTCGGCACGCCTTCGACCGGGTGGATCTCGACGGGGATGCCGCGGCCATCGTCCTCCACCGAGACTGAACGATCCCGGTGCACGACTACCTCGATACGCCGGCAATGGCCGGCCAGGGCTTCGTCGGCGGCATTGTCGATGACTTCTTGGATGATGTGCAGCGGGCAGTCCGTGCGCGTGTACATGCCCGGACGATGCCGCACGGGTTCGAGCCCCTTTAGGACGGCAATGGATTCTGCGGTGTAGCTCAAGATGTGCTCCGGTTGCAGTGGGGTAGGTTGGGCAGAGGCGCGAGTTTAGGCCGAATGGGCAACGAACGGAAATGGGAGCCGGCAGCGCCTTGCGCGTTGGGCTGTGAGGCGAGCTGTGGGGCGAGTAGAATGCCGGCTTTTCGGATCGGAGACGCTTTCATGTGCGGCATCGTAGCGGCGGCGGCAAGCGCCGACATCGTTTCTGTGCTCATCGAGGGCTTGCGTAAGCTCGAATACCGGGGTTATGACTCCGCCGGCTTGGCCGTGCTCGAGCCAGGCGGCATCACGCGGCGCCGTGCTTTGGGTCGGGTGACCGAACTGGCGCGCCGCGCTGAAGGACTTGCCGCCACGACCGGCATTGCGCACACGCGCTGGGCGACGCACGGGGCGCCGGCTGAGCACAATGCCCACCCGCACATCTCCGACGGCTTGGCCGTGGTGCATAACGGCATCATCGAAAATTACGAAGCGCTGAAGGCAGAACTACAAGCCCTGGGCTATGCCTTCACGTCTGAAACCGATACCGAAACCATCGCGCATCTGATCGCGGCTTGCCTGAAGGTGCAGCCCGATCTGGCCGAAGCCGTGCGCTTGGCTTGCCAGCGCCTGCAAGGGGCCTACGCCATCGCGGTCATTGCCGCAGCCGACCCGGGGCGGGTGGTCGTGGCGCGGGAAGGCTCGCCGCTCTTGTTGGGGGTGGGAGCGCACGGGCATTACGCTGCTTCCGATGCCTCGGCGCTGCTCCAAGTGACGCGGCAAATGATCTATCTGGAGAACGGCGACCTGGCCGATTTACGCGCCGATAGTCTAATCATCCGCCGCATACACGGCCCGGTCGGGGCGCAGGTGAGCCGCCCGGTGGTGCTCTCGCAGCTTTCGGCCGATGCCGTGGAACTGGGCCAGTATCGCCACTACATGCAAAAGGAAATCTTCGAGCAGCCCGAGGCGCTCGCCAATACGCTGGAAATGCTAGGCGGCGCGCACAGCCTGCAAGCCGGCCTATTCGGCGCCGATGCCGCCCGCCTGCTCGCCGAGGTAGATGCGGTGCTGATCCTGGCTTGCGGCACGAGCAGCCACGCCGGCATGGTGGCGCGCTACTGGATCGAGAGCCTCGCCGGGCTGCCGGTTACGGTCGAGATTGCCAGCGAATATCGCTACCGCGAGTCGGTGCCCAACCCGAAGCAGCTGGTGGTGGCCATCTCTCAATCCGGCGAGACGGCCGACACGCTGGCGGCGCTGCGTCATGCCCGCGAACTTGGGCAGCCTGCTACGCTTGCCATCTGCAATGTGCCGGAGTCGGCCATCGTGCGGGAATGCGTGCTGCGCTTTATCACCCGGGCGGGGCCCGAAATCGGCGTGGCCTCCACCAAAGCGTTCACGACCCAGCTGGCGGCGCTGTTTCTCTTGACCTTGGTGCTCGCCAAGCAGCAGGGGCGGCTCACCGAGGCCGATGAGGCCGCGCATCTGCAAGCGTTGCGCCATCTGCCTGTCGCCGTGCAGAAGGTGCTCGCCCTAGAGCCGGAAATCGCGGCCTGGGCCCGTGACTTCGCCAACAAGCAGCACGCCTTGTTCTTAGGGCGTGGCCGGCATTATCCGATCGCGCTCGAAGGCGCGCTGAAGTTGAAGGAAATTTCCTATATCCACGCCGAGGCCTACCCGGCCGGGGAGCTCAAGCACGGTCCGCTCGCCCTGGTGGATAAGGACATGCCGGTGATTGCCGTAGCGCCCAACGATCATCTCTTGGAAAAGCTCAAGTCTAATCTCCAGGAAGTGCGGGCCCGGGGCGGCGAGCTTTATGTGTTTGCCGATCAGGGCTGCCAACTGTACGCTGAGGCCGGGGAGGGCGTGCATGTGCTTGCCCTCCCCGAGCACTATGGCCCGCTCTCGCCCATCCTGCATGTCTTGCCGCTGCAACTGCTCGCTTACCACGCCGCTTTGATCAAGGGCACGGACGTGGATAAGCCCCGCAACCTGGCCAAGTCGGTCACGGTGGAATGAAAGGAAGCGCATGAAAGTACTCGTCACCGGCGCGGCCGGCTTTATCGGTAGCTATGTTTCCCGGCGTCTACTCGAGCGTGGCGACGAGGTCGTCGGCCTCGATAACCTCAATGACTATTACGGCCCCCGGCTTAAGCAGGATCGGCTCGCGCGGCTCGTTTCCTTGCCCGGCTTTCGCTTCGTCAAGCTCGATGTCGCCGACCGCGAGGGTATGGAAAATTTGTTTGCCGAGGCGCGATTCGACAAAGTGGTACACCTGGCGGCCCAAGCCGGGGTGCGCTATTCGCTCAAGAATCCGCACGCCTACACCGACAGCAACCTGGTAGGCTTTACCCACATCCTCGAAGGCTGTCGCCACCATGGCGTGCAGCATCTCGTCTATGCCAGCAGTTCGAGCGTCTATGGCGGCAACACCCGGATGCCGTTTTCCGAGCACGATGCGGTCGATCATCCGATTAGCCTTTATGCCGCGACCAAGAAGGCCAATGAACTGATGGCCCACACCTACAGCCACCTTTATGGCTTGCCGACTACCGGCTTACGCTTTTTTACCGTCTATGGCCCCTGGGGCCGGCCGGACATGGCGCTCTTCCTATTCACCAAGGCCATTCTCGAAGGGCGGGCCATCGACGTGTTCAATCACGGCAATATGCAGCGCGATTTCACCTACATCGACGACATCGTCGAAGGCGTGATTCGGGTGCTCGACAAGCCCGCGTCGCCCGATCCGGGTTTTGATCCGATGCAGCCGAATCCTGGAACCAGCCAGGCGCCGTACCGGGTATTCAACATCGGCAATCACGACCCGGTGCCGCTCATGGACTTCATCGCCGCCATCGAAAAGGCGCTGGGCATCGAGGCCCGCAAGAACTTCCTGCCCATGCAGGATGGCGATGTGCCCGCCACCTATGCGGATGTGGACGCCCTCAATGCCTGGGTGGGCTTTGCGCCGGCCACGCCCATCGAGGAAGGGGTGCGCCGTTTCGTGGCCTGGTATCGGGAGTACTACGGACTGCGTTGAAGTTCGGCCGGTGAGGCGCCGCCATGACGCGATGATGGCTCTGGGGCTGACTCTGATGGTAAGATTCGCCCCGGCCGTGCCGGCGCCGCTCGATGGCTGCGCCGGGCCAGGCGATAGGGCCTCGCGGCGCGCCGTTCATCGAGCCGTTGCGTCGCCGTCCCCTTGGCGCGTCTTTTGCGCCACGCATGTCCGAAAAAGGCGAACTCGGTTCGCCTTTTTCGCTTGTCCACCTAGCCGTGAAAAATCCTGCCATGTTTGACGCTGTCCGCAACAACAAACGCATCGTCCAGGTCTTCTTGCTCTTGATCACCATTCCTTTTGCCATGTGGGGCCTGGATTCCTACATGAAAAGCGATGGCGGCACGGCACAGGTGGCCAAGGTCGGGGATGTGAAAATCACCTTGAGCCAGTTCCAGCAGGCCTTACGCGAGCAGCAGGACCGTATGCGCGCCCAGTTTCCCGGCATCGATGCCAAGCTGCTCGATTCCCCGACCGTGCGCGAGAGCGTTTTGAACGGGCTGGTCGATCAGCAGCTTTTGCTACAAGAAGTGCAGCGCCTGCGCCTGGGGGTGAGTGTGCAGGCGTTGCAGAGCATGATTGCCAGCATTCCGGCTTTTCATGAGGACGGGCGGTTCTCGCAGCGTCGTTATGAGGCGGTCCTGGCCGCTGAAGGCATGACCCCCGCCGGCTTCGAGGCCCAGCTGCGCCGCGATTTGGCCTTGCAGTCGCTGATCGGCGCCGTGGGAGAGTCGGCTTTCGTGGCGCGTACGGTCGCCGAGCGGCTGGTGGGGTTGCAAACCCAGACCCGGCAGGTCCAGGAAGTCGTCTTGCCCTGGCAGTCCTTCGTGGCGCAGGTGCAGCTCGAAGCCGCGGAGATCGAGCGCTACTATGAGGAAAACCGTGCCCGCTTCACGGTGCCGGAGCAAATTCGGGTCGAATATCTCCAGCTTTCCCAAAACGATCTCGATGTCACGGTGAGCGAGGCCGATGTCAAAGCCTGGTACGACAGCCATCGAGACCAATACACCCAGCCTGAGGAGCGGCGCGCAAGCCACATCCTCTTGACCGGCGCGAATGGCGACAAGGCCAAGGCGCGGGCCGAGGCCGAAGCCCTGCTTGCCGAATTGCAAAAACACCCTGGACAGTTCGCCGAACTGGCGAGGAAGCGTTCGCAGGACCCGGGTTCCGCCAGCAAGGGCGGGGATCTTGGTTTCTTCGGCCGCGGCATGATGGTGAAACCGTTCGAAGAAGCCGTATTTGCGCTCAAGGAAGGCGAGCTCTCCGGGCTTATCGAGAGTGACTTTGGCGTGCACATCATCCAGTTGACCGGCATCAAGCCGGCCCGCGTGCAGCCTCTGGCCGAGGTGCGTGGGCAGATCGAGGCCGAGCTCAAGCGCGAACGGGCGGCGCGTGCCTTTGCCGAAGCGGCCGAGCACTTCGCCAATCTGGTGTATGAGCAGTCGGATAGCCTAAAGCCAGCCGCCGAGGCCTACAAGCTCGCCGTGCGGCAGTCGGGCTGGATCACCCGTGCGGGGGGTGAGGGCGTCTTTGCCCATCCCAAGCTCATCGAGGCGCTGTTTAGCGTCGATGTCGTGCAGAACGGACGCAATACCGAAGCGATCGAGGTGGCGCCGGGCACGCTGGTAGCGGCGCGTAAGCTCGACTACAAGCCGGCCACCTTGCGCCCTCTCGAAACCGTCAAGCCCGAGATCGAAGCGCGGCTCAAGGAAGAGAAAGCGCTTGCTCTGGCAGCGCGTCAGGGCGAGGCCAAGCTTGCCGCGCTCAAGGCTGGCCAGAACGAGCCGCTTGCCTGGGGGGCGAGCCAGAATGTGTCGCGCATTGCGCCCGGCAAGCTCGCGCCCGCCGCGCTGGCCGCCGTGTTCCGCGTCGATGCCGGCAAGCTGCCGGCCTATGCCGGGGTCGAGCTACCCGGCGTTGGCTATGCGCTCTACAAGGTGAGTAAGGTGGAAAATGCCGCGGCGGCTGCCGAGGTGGGCGCTGCGCTCAAGCAGCAGCTCAACAGCCTCGCGGCCAGCGCCGAGGTCGAGGCCTACATGGCCGCCTTGCGCCAGCGCTACAAGGTGGAAGTGCGTAAGGATGCCTTACGCGCCAAGGATTGAGGCGCGCTCCCCCGGCTGCGGGGGCAAAGGCCGTGAAAAAGCCGACCCCGCCGGGGTCGGCTGGTGCGCCGATGGCGTTAGGTGACGCTTAGGCGGGCAGCGGTTCGGGGTTGCCCAGCGCGGTCGAGTGCATCCCGCCGTCGACGTAGAGAATTTCCCCCGTGATGCCGCTGGCGAGGTCGGAGAGCAAGAAAGCGGCGGCATTGCCGACTTCTTCGATGGTGACGTTGCGGCGCAGCGGCGCATGATGGGCGTTATAGGCGAGCAGCTTGCTGAAGTTGCCAATGCCCGAGGCCGCCAGGGTCTTGATCGGGCCAGCGGAAATGGAGTTGGCGCGGATCCCCTCAGGACCAAGGCAAAAGGCGAGGTAGCGGGTTGCGGCTTCTAAGCTGGCCTTGGCCAGCCCCATGGTGTTGTAGTTGGGCATGGTGCGCTCGGCGCCCAGGTAGGAGAGCGCCAGCAGCGCCGCCTTGCGGCCGCGCATCATCGGGCGGGCTGCTTTGGCCAAGGCTGGGTAGCTATAAGAGGAAATCTCGTGGGCGATGCGGAAAGATTCACGCGACATGCCGTCGAGGAAATCGCCTTCGATGGACTCGGAAGGGGCGTAGGCGATCGAATGCACGAGGCCGTCGAGGCCATCCCACGCTTCGCCAAGGCGGGCGAACAGCGCGTCGATCTGTGCATCGCTGGCGACATCGCAAGGCAGGACGAGTTCACTGCCGAACTCTTGCGCGAACTTGCGCACGCGTTCCTCGAAGCGCTCGTTCTGGAACGTGAAGGCCAGTTGGGCCCCTTCGCGGTGGCAGGCCTTGGCGATGCCATAGGCGATCGAGTGCTTGGACAACACCCCGGTGATCAGAATTTTTTTGTCGGCGAGAAAGCCCATTGGTAACTCCCTGTCAGGACGAACCGGCGGATTATAGCGGAATCGCCAATGCTCATGCTGCACTGCAAGGCAGCGCCATGGGCGGGCTTAGGCTAACCTAGCAAGGGCGCTCTGCACGCCCCTGAGCAGGACAGCGGCGCACTTCCTTCTCTCCCAATTCGCCCACAAGGGCGAGCGGGCCATCGAGATTCGCTGATCGACTTTCACGGTAAACTGCTGGCCATGTCGAACGCCCTGAAATGTCTGCTGTTGGCCGTGGCACTCTTGCTGCTTGCCTGCGGCGAGGTTTGGAACGACCCTTATCCCCGGCAAGAAGCCGGGGCCAACATTCTTTACTCGGCGTTTACCGAGCGGCCCAAGCATCTCGATCCGGCCCAGTCCTATACCGAAGACGAAATCACCTTCACGGCGCAGATTTATCAGCCGCCCTTGCAATATCACTACCTGAAGCGGCCTTACACCTTGATCCCCGCTACCGTCGAGCAGGTGCCCGAGCCGGAGCTTTACGACGCGCGCGGCCGGCGCTTGCCTGCCGATGCGCCGGCCGAGCAGGTGGCCGAAAGCGTCTATGTGCTCAAGCTCAAGCCCGGCATTCGCTACCAGCCCCATCCCGCCTTCGCGCTCGACGAAAAAGGGCAGCCCCTCTACTTGGATCTGCCGCCGAGCGCGTTGCGGGACAAATTCGTGATCGCCGATTTCGCGCAGACCGGCACCCGCGCCTTGCGCTCGGATGACTATATCTATCAGATTAAGCGCCTCGCCCACCCGCGGCTGCATTCCCCCATCTTTGGCATGATGGCCGAGAAGATCATCGGCTTAAAAGAGCTGGGCGAAGCCCTGGAGAGAGCCTACAAGGCCAATCCAGATGCGCATTGGCTGGATCTCGATGCTTTTCCCCTTGCCGGAGTGGAGCGGCTCGATGAACTGACCTGGCGCATCCGCATCAAGGGCCGTTATCCCCAGTTCGTTTATTGGCTGGCGATGCCGTTTTTCGCGCCGGTGCCGCGCGAGGTCGACCGCTTCTTCAGCCAGCCCGGCATGGCGGAAAAAAATTTGACCTTGGACTGGTGGCCGGTGGGTACCGGTCCTTACATGCTCACCGAAAACGACCCCAACCGGCGCATGGTGCTCACCCGCAACCCGTACTTTCATGGCGAAACCTATCCTTGCGAGGGCGAGCCCGAAGATGCCGCCGCCGGGCTCCTGGATGATTGCGGCAAGCCCTTGCCCTTCATCGATCAGGCTGTGTTTACCCGCGAGAAGGAGGCTATTCCCTACTGGAATAAGTTTTTGCAGGGCTATTACGACGCTTCCGGGATCGGCTCGGATAGCTTCGATCAGGCCGTGCGCATCAACGTCGGCGGCGAAATTGCCCTGACCGAGGCGATGCAGGCGAAAGGAATTCGCCTCCTGACCTCGGTACGCGCCTCGATCTTCTACCTTGGCTTCAACATGCTCGATCCGGTGGTAGGCGGCCATACTGAGCGGGCCGCCAAGCTGCGCCAGGCGATTTCGATTGCCATCGATCAGGAAGAATTCATCTCCATCTTCATGAACGGGCGCGGCATCCCGGCGATGAGCCCGCTTCCTCCGGGACTGTTCGGCTTTGAAGCAGGCGAGGCCGGGGTGAACCCTTATGTCTATGATTGGGTGGAAGGCAAGCCCCGGCGCAAGTCGGCTGAGGTGGCGCGGCGTCTCATCGCCGAAGCCGGCTGGCCGAACGGCCGGCACGCCCAGACCGGCGAGCCGCTGGTGCTCAATCTCGATACCACGGCCGGCGGCATGGGCGACAAGAGCCGCCTCGATTGGCTAACGCGCCAATTTCAGAAAATCGGCGTGCAATTGGTGGTGCGGGCTACCGACTTCAATCGTTTCCAGGACAAGCTCGAAAAGGGCGCGGTGCAACTCTTCTTCCTAGGCTGGAATGCCGATTACCCAGACCCGGAGAACTTTTTTTTCCTACTGCATGGTCCTGAAGGCCGGGCCCGCCACCAGGGCGGACAGAACTCCGCCAATTATCAGAACCCCGCCTATGACCGCCTTTTTTCGCAGATGAAGGCGCTCGAAAATACACCCGAGCGGCTGGCCCTGATTCGCGCCATGACGCGCATCCTGCAACACGACGCCCCTTGGGTCTACGCCTTTCATCCCAAGACCTATGTCCTGACGCACGCCTGGTTGAAAAACCGTAAGCCCAGCGATGTCGGCAACAACACCCTCAAGTATCAGCGCCTCGACTACCGCGAGCGGCAGCGCCTGCGGGCCGAATGGAATCAGCCCGAGCGTTGGCCGCTGTTCCTTGCGTTGGGTGTGCTCGTGCTGCTTGCGGCGCCCATCGCCTGGCTCTACCGGCGGCGAGAGCGGCGCACGGCGCTCTGATCTCGGCGCGCTATCGGCGGCGATCGATCCGGCGCGGACGGGGGCTTGATTTGCACCGACATTTCCCCAATTGAGGTCTGCGTGAGGCGCAGTTAGACTGAAGGCGCTGTTTCGTTGTGGAGCACACATGCAATTTCCCGACTATTACGCCACGCTCGGGGTGGACCGCGACGCGGGCCAGGATGAGATCAAGAAGGCTTATCGCCGGCTAGCGCGCAAGTACCATCCCGATGTCAGCAAGGAGCCAGATGCGGGCAAGCGCATGGCCGCGATCAACGAGGCCTACGAGGTGCTCGCCGATCCTGAAAAGCGCAAGGTCTATGATGCCGTCGGGCATCAGGCCTGGGCCCAGGGCGCGCGCCATGCCGATGATGTCCGCCCGCCGCCGGGTTGGCAGCGGGGCTTCGAGTCCGCGGCCGATGCCGAGGCTTTTCATGGCCATGGCCGCGACCCGGGTTTTGCCGCCGCCGATTACAGCGAGTTTTTCGAGGCGCTGTTCGGCCATGCGGCGCGCGCGAGCGCGCGTCAGCGTGCGGGCGCGGCGCAGGCTTGGCCTGGCGAAGACCAACATGCCGAGATCAGCATCGACATCGAGGAGGCATACCGTGGCACGGAGCGCACGCTCACGCTGCAGGGCATCGGCTTCGATGCCGCTGGCCAGGTCGTGCCCAAGACGCGAACCTTGCAGGTCAAGATACCGGCTGGGGTGGCGCAAGGACAGTTGATCCGGCTTGCCGGCCAGGGCTTGCCGGGTAGCGGCGGTGGCGCGCCCGGGGATTTGTATCTCAAGGTCCATATCTGCGGCGATGCCCGGCTGCGCGTCAGCGGCCGGGATGTGCATATGCGGGTCGCCGTGACCCCATGGGAGGCGGCCTTGGGCGCGGACATCCAAGTCGCCACGCCGGCAGGGGTTTTGTCGGTGAACTTGCCGGCGGGGTCCGCGCTTGGGCGAAAGCTGCGCCTCAAGGGCAAGGGGATTCCCGGGCCCATGCCGGGTGATTTGTATCTGGAACTCGATATCGCTGTTCCGAGTGCCGTGACGCCGGCGCAAAAGGCGGCCTGGGAAGCATTGGCGAAGGCCTATCCGGGCTTCGATCCGCGCCCTTCCGGCGCGGCGTCTCGATGATTTGGAGTTGATCGACATGGTGATTCACGACCCTGCGGCTGCTTTCTCCCTCGAGCTGATCGAAGCGGATATGTTGTGCCTCGAAGATATGGCGCGCCTGTGCGCGGTCAGCCCCGAGTGGGTGCGCGCCCGTGTCGAAGAAGAGCTACTCGCTGCGACTTGGCGCGACGGCGCTTGTTTCTTTTCCAGCGCCACGCTTTGGCGGGCGCGCCACATGGCGGCGATTGAGCGGCAGTTCGACGCTACTCCGGCGCTGGCTGCCTTGGTGGTCGACATGAGCGAGGAAATACGCCGTTTGCGCGAGCGTTTGGCGTTTTACGAGGCTGCGGCCGACTGAGCGGCGGCGTTTTGGTCTGAGGTTGCGATGCTGCAAGATAAGCGTAACGACACAGAAACAGTATGGCACGCCATGCAGGCCCAATGGCGAGTCATGAGCTTTTATGAGCGTTTTGAGCAGGTCATTGCCCTGATTCTGTCGGGGGTGATTGCCGTGATCATTGTCATTTCCCTCATTCAGTTGATCCGGGTCGTGGTCACGCTCTTGCTCGTCGATGCTTTTAATCCGCTCGACCACTCGGTGTTTCAAACGGTGTTCGGCATGATCATGACGCTTTTGATCGCCATGGAGTTCAAGCACTCCATCATCCGGGTGGCGTTACGCAAAGAGAGCGTCATCCAAGTCAAGACCGTGCTTTTGATCGCCATGCTGGCGTTGGCGCGCAAGTTCATCATTCTCGACCCCGACATCGCGCCGGCGAAGCTCGCGGCCCTGGCCGGGGCGGCGCTGGCGCTTGGCGTCACTTACTGGCTCTTGCGCGAACGCGATGACCGCTTGCAGCAGCAAGCCGCCGCGCACGAGAAAAGCTGATGCGCGGCATCGACCCGGATAGCTGGCGGCGACACCGCCGCATCAATCGTCTGCAAACCGGCATCTTGGTTCTCGTGCTGCTTGGCATTTGCGCTGCCACCGGCGGCCTCATCTTTGGCGCAAGCGGCCTCTGGCTGGCGCTTTTGGCCGGGGGATTGGCTTTGCTGCTCGAGCCGGCGGCCAGCGCCGCGCTCACTTTGCGGCTCTATGGCGCCCGTCCGCTTGCCCCGAGCGAGGCGCCGCTCGTGCATGACATGTTGCGCGAGCTGTCTTGGCGCGCCGAGCTGCCCGCCGTGCCCGCGCCGTATTACGTTCCGAGCCGGGTCGTCAATGCCTTTGCCACCGGCAGTCCGACCCAGGCGGCCATCGCGCTTACCGATGGCTTGTTGCGGGCGCTGACGCCGCGTGAGCTTGCTGGCGTCTTGGCGCACGAAATCGCGCATATCGCGCATCGGGATTTGCGCGTCATGGGCCTGGCCGACTCCATCAGCCGCTTGACCCAGTTGCTGGCGCTCACCGGGCAAGCCTTGCTGCTCCTGCTGCTGCCCTTCGTGCTCGCCGGATCCGTCGACATCGATCTCGTCGGTCTCGTGGCGCTGGCGCTTTCCCCGCAAATCGCGCGCTTGGTGCAGCTCGGCCTATCGCGCACACGCGAGTTCGATGCCGATCTGGCCGCTGCCCGCCTTACGGGCGACCCCGAAGGACTAGCCAGCGCGCTGGCCAAGATCGAGCGGGTGAGCCAGGGTTGGCGTGCTTGGGTGCTGCCGGGCTGGGGCAATCCCGAGCCTTCCTGGCTGCGCACCCATCCCGCCACGCACGAACGCATCGCCCGTCTCGCCCAACTCGCCCGGCGCGAGCCCGTCTGGCAGCATGCCCCCGGGCTACAGCTCGTGTATCCGCAGCCGCCACGTTTGCCGCGCTGGCATCCTGGCGGGCTGTGGCTCTGATTTCACCGCTTCGATCTGAGGATAGCGTCATGCCCCCGTCTCCTGCGCCTTTTTACCCGGCTCCCGTCCGGCGCCGTTGGCCCCGCATCGTGCTCGGCCTGGCCGTGCTGTTCGCGCTGGCCTACTTTTTCTTACCGCAATTCGAGGCTTGGCTCGCGCCGCACGAGGCCGTGCCGCGCACGGTGACGGCGCGTGGCGACTTGGCCGCCGACGAGCAGTCGACCATCGAGCTGTTCGAAAAGGCGCGTGATTCGGTCGTGTATATCAGTACCGCGCAGCGGGTACGCGATGTGTGGACGCGCAACGTCTTTACCGTGCCGCGCGGCACCGGCTCCGGTTTCGTCTGGGACGACGCCGGCCATGTCGTGACCAACTTTCATGTCATCGACGGCGCGGCGCAAGCCACTGTCAAGCTGGCCGATGGACGCGATTATCCGGCGGCTTTGGTGGGCGCCTCGCCGGCCCACGATATCGCGGTGCTCAAGATCGGCGTTGGCTTTAAGCGTCCGCCACCGGTTCCGATCGGCACCAGCCACGATCTCAAGGTGGGGCAAAAGGTTTTCGCCATTGGCAATCCCTTCGGACTGGACTGGACGCTCACCTCCGGCATCGTTTCGGCGCTCGACCGCTCGCTCCCGAACGAACGCGGCGGGCCGCCCATCGAGCACTTGATCCAGACCGATGCCTCGATCAATCCTGGCAATTCCGGCGGTCCTTTGCTCGATTCCGCGGGACGCTTGATCGGCATCAATACCGCCATCTACAGTCCTTCCGGCGCTTCGGCCGGGATCGGCTTTGCCGTGCCGGTGGATACGGTGATGCGTGTCGTGCCCCAGCTCATCGCCACCGGGCGTTACATCCGCCCGGCCTTGGGGATCGAGGCGGATGATACGTTGAATCAGCGCCTCGTCGGCGCTACCGGCATCGCCGGCGTTTTCGTGTTGCGTGTCTTGCCGGGCTCGGCGGCCGAAAAAGCCGGGCTCACCGGGGTTCGCATGACCGCGGCCGGAATCGAGGCCGGCGACATCATCCTCGCCGTCGACGGTAAGCCGGTCGAAAGCCTGCCCAAGCTGCTCGCCCGCCTCGACGATTACCAGGTTGGCGATACGGTGACGCTAAGCGTGCGCCAGGGCGAAGTGACCCGCGACGTCAAACTCACTTTGCAACCCGGCGCCTGAACGCAGGCGAACATTTCCACCGCGCAGGGTGCAGGCTTGCGCTGCCCCTGTCCGCCTTGTGGGGGGAGGAGGGGAGAGGGGCGGCGGCCGCTTTCATGCGCATGGGGGCGCGGAACGATCTGAATGGGTGAGCGCACGCCGTTCCGTGCGCCAGGCCTTGGGCGCGTCCGCGAAGAAAATGCTCACGGATGCTCAAGGCCGGCAGCCGGGGCCCGGTGGTGGGCGAATCAGTAGATGAAACGGGGCGCCATGCCTTCTAGGTTGAGCGCCTCTAGTATGGCCTCGGCGCGGTTTTGGGCGGCGCGGTTCGGGGTGCCGGTTTGCTTGGCGATGATGAGCTCGTTTTTCAGCGAGTGCTCCCAGCCCACCAATTCGGTAACGCTGACCTGGTAGCCCTTCGCCTGTAGCAGCAAGCAGCGCAACACATTGGTGACGTGGCTGCCGAATTCGCGGGTGTGGATCGGGTGACGCCAGAGTTCCGAGAGCGGCGTCTTGCCAAACGATTCGTTCTTGTGGCGGCGTAGATAGGCGGCGACTTCGGCTTGGCAGCAGGGCACGAGTACGATCATGCGGGCGCGTTTGGCAAGCGCGAAGCGAATGGCGTCATCGGTGGCGGTGTCGCAAGCATGCAGCGCCGTGACCATGTCCACGGTGGCAGGCAAGGCGGCAGAGCTAATCGAGGCTTCTACGCTGAGGTGGTGGAAATCCATGCGCGTAAAGCCCATGCTTTGGGCCAGCTGCCGGGATTTTTCCACCAGCTCATGACGTGTTTCGATGCCGTGGATATGGCCGTTTTCGCGGTGCTTGAGAAATAGATCGTAGAGGATGAAGCCCAAGTAGGATTTGCCGGCGCCGTGGTCGGCCACGGTGTAGTCCCGGCCATTGGCTGCCAGTTCATCGAGCAGCGGCGCGATGAAGTTGAACAGGTGGTAGACCTGTTTTAGCTTGCGGCGGCTGTCCTGGTTCAGCTTGCCGTCCCGGGTGAGGATGTGCAGTGCTTGCAGCAGTTCGATGGACTGGTCCGGGCGGATATCGGGAATCGGCGGCGCGGCAGGGGGCTTGGGCATGGGCGTGTCAGGTGTTTGAAAGTCGTCATTCTACGCCCGGCGCGCGATGCGCTCATGCGCCGGGCCGTGAGCTGCGGGGCGCTTGTAGCAAGCCGGCCAGCCAATGGCCGAGGATGGCGAGGACGAGCAGCAGCGCGAGACCCAGCGCCCAGATGATCCAGAGCAGAACACTCAGCCAGGCGCCCAGGCCGGGCAACAGGCCGGTTATCCACTGGACGAAACCGATGAGCGCGAGCCGCCATTGGCGCACGCCTTCCGGATCGGTAAAGAGGGCGAGCCATTCGGGCAGCGGCCATTGCCGGAGTGGTGCGATCCACTCGTCCGCACCGTTTAGGGGCAGGTGGGCGAGGCCCCAGTCGAGTAGCTGCGCCGACAGGGCGGCGGTGCGACTCCAGAGCAGGGCGAAGAGCGCGAACAGTGTCCAGACGATTTTGCGAGCCATGGTGGTGCCTTGAACGGAGTCGGATGCGTTCGCAGGGTAAACGCGGGATAGGGTGGGATAAAGCAAGAAAAATCGGAGGTTGTCTCAATCGGGGCCCGGTGCTCGCGGTGGCCGAAGCGAGACATTGCCAAATGCGGCCGTTTCTTGGAGGATGCCCTTCCTATCATGTCTTTGGATGCCGCATGACCGATCTTTTTGCCGAATCCGCTGCGTTTCCGGCCGAGGCAGCTGCCCGGCCGGCTGCCGCCGTTGCTGCGTTTCAGCCGCTGGCCGAGCGGCTGCGGCCGGCGCGTCTCGACGAGTTGGTGGGGCAG
Organism: Azovibrio sp.; assembly: GCA_026414665.1. GTDB lineage: Bacteria > Pseudomonadota > Gammaproteobacteria > Burkholderiales > Rhodocyclaceae > Azovibrio. Next base: position 4,905 of record JAOAIO010000023.1, on the reverse strand, counting down.
CAGCACCTCATTGGGCCAGGCAAACCCTTGCGTCTTGCGTTCGAGGCGGGGCAGCCTCATTCGATGATCTTCTGGGGACCACCCGGGGTAGGCAAGACGACTTTGGCGCGGCTCATGGCTGATGGCTTCGACTGCGAATTCATCGCGCTTTCCGCTGTGTTCTCCGGGGTCAAGGACATCCGCGCCGCCGTGGCCCAGGCCGAGGCCAACCAGCGCCAGGGGCGGCGTACCATTCTGTTCGTCGATGAGGTGCACCGCTTCAACAAGGCGCAGCAGGATGCCTTTTTGCCCTATGTCGAGTCTGGCGTGCTCACCTTCATCGGCGCTACTACCGAGAATCCTTCCTTCGAGGTGAATGCGGCGCTCTTGTCCCGCGCTGCCGTCTATGTGTTGAAGCCCCTCGATGCGACGGAGCTGGGCCAGCTTTTCGACCGGGCCCGTGAGCGGGCCTTGGCGCCGCTCGATTTTAGCGACGCGGCTCGGGAGCGCCTGATCGGTGTCGCCGACGGTGATGCCAGGAAGTTGTTGAACCTGCTCGAACAGGTGCGCATCGCCGCTCAGAGCGCCGATGTGCGCCGGGTCGATGCGGATTTCGTGGCGGCGGCGCTGGCGCAGAACTTGCGCCGCTTCGATAAGGGGGGCGATGCCTTCTACGACCAGATTTCCGCCTTGCACAAATCGGTGCGCGGCTCGAGCCCCGATGCGGCGCTGTACTGGTTCGCACGGATGCTCGATGGCGGCGCCGATCCGCGCTACCTGGCGCGCCGTCTGGTGCGCATGGCCTGGGAGGACATCGGCTTGGCCGATCCTCGGGCGGCGCGGGTAGCGCTCGATGCGGCGGAGACCTATGAGCGTTTGGGCTCGCCGGAAGGTGAGCTGGCGCTGGCGCAGGCAGTGCTCTATCTGGCCGTGGCGCCTAAATCGAATGCCGGCTATAAGGCTTGGAATGCGGCGCGCGCGTTTGTGGGGCAAGACCAGTCCCGCCCGGTGCCAGAGCATCTGCGCAATGCGCCGACCCGGCTCATGCAGGAGCTGGGTTACGGCAAGGCTTATCGCTATGCCCACGACGAGCCGGAAGCCTATGCCGCTGGCGAAAGCTACCTGCCCGAAGGCATGGCCGAGCCAAGTTGGTATCAGCCCGTGCCGCGCGGCTTGGAGGCGAAAATCGCGGAAAAGCTGGCGTATTTGCGCGAACTCGATCGGCGCGCCGGCAAGAAGTGAGCGCGTTTGGCCCGTCGATGTCATGCGCGCGCGGGTGAGGTGGTGTTGCAGGCTTGCAACAGCAAATGAGCCATCCAGGCGTGTTGCCGCTTGTTGGAAATTGTTTTCAAATTGTTAATGCGATAAATTCGCATCTAATCCAGGGTCAGCCAGCCGGACGCCAGCCAGCCTGAATTCAACCCCAAAGTTCAGGAGCATGTCTGATGAAGTCCGATCGTTTTGCCCGATCCGGCGTGTCTGCCGGCGCAGCGGCCGCTGCGGTCAAGCTGCCGGCTAGTTTCCGGGTGCCGGCCCAGGCGCCCAACCGATTCAAAAAAAACCGCATCGCCTTGGGTATCTCCACGGCCATGCTGCTGCCCGCCGTGGCCTTGGCCGAACCTGAGCCGGTGGCTAGCGGTGAGGTAGAGATGCAGGGCGTAACAGTCGTGGAGCGGGTCATCGATCACAATCCCTATGCCGAACCCGGCGCGCCTTATAAGGCCAAGTATTCCGGCGATGCGCGCCATACCCGCCCCTTGGCGGAGACGCCGGCGAATATCTCGGTGCTTACCAAGACTCAGATCGAGGATTCCGGTTACACCGATCTGCGCGATATTCTCGATGCCCAGCCGGGGATTACCCTGGGTACCGGGGAAAACGGCAACGCTTTCGGCGACCGTTACATCATTCGCGGCCAGGAAGCGCGTAGCGACGTGTTTGTCGATGGCTTGCGCGATCCGGGCATGACGATTCGTGAGAGTTTTGCCGTTGAGCAGGTGGAAATCACCAAAGGTCCCAACTCCAGTTTCGCAGGGCGTGGCACGGCGGGTGGCGCGGTGAATGCCGTGACCAAGCAGGCGACCGTCGATTATGAGTTCACCAAGTTCTCGGCGGGCTTGGGGACTGACAAATATCGGCGCTTTACCGTCGATACCAACCAAGTGCTTTCCGATAGCCTCGCCTTGCGCGCCAACGCCCTGTACGCGAGCGAGGATGTTCCCGACCGCGCGCCGGCCGATCGGGACCGCAAGGGTTTGGCGCTGTCGGGTTTGTTCAAGCCCAATTCCGATCTCGATGTGATCCTCGATTACTATGGGCTGCGCGCCGAGGATAGGCCAGACTTGGGGAGTTATCTGGTCGGTACGCTGCCGAACCGCAAGCCGGCCAAGAACGTGCCGGTCTATGCCCAGCGGCAGGATTTTCTCGAATCCGATGTCGATACCGTCACGGCGCGCATCCAGTATCGCTTCAATCCCGATCTGCGCTTGACGAATGCCACCCGCGTCGGCAAGTCGGACAATGGCTATGTCGTCACGGGCGCGCGCCAGGCTACTACCGGCCCGAACAATCCGGGTGGGGTCTACACCACGGCCACGCTGAGCACGCATAACGGCTGGCAAGAAGTCGAATATGTCGCCAACCAGACCAATCTTTATTGGGATAAGACGCTCTGGGGCATGAAGCATGAGCTGATCTTCGGCCTCGAATTTAGCGACCACAAGGTCAAGAACGGGGTTTATAACGTCAGCAATTCCGGCCAGAACTGCATCACGGGCAATGGCAGCGTGCGCAACGCGTGGTGCATCTTCACGTCCACGGGGAGCACGGTGAGCGGCCTGAACGACCTGATGCACCGTAACATCAAGAAAGGCGATTGGGATCAGGATTGGCGCGCTCGCACGGTGTCGGCTTCGGTCATGGATACGGTGGACCTGAACGAGCAGTGGACCGCGTTTGCCGGCTTGCGCTATGACCGCACGACCATTTCGCTCAAGACCCAGAATCCCAACACCGGGGTCGAGACTGGCGACTATGAGTACACCGACGGCATGTGGAATGGCCATCTCGGCTTGACCTACAAGTTCCTGCCCTACGCCAACGTGTATGTCAGCTATGCCACGGCCAAGGATGTGAATGGCGGCGAATCCGACGTGGGCACGAGTGGTGGCTATGGCGGCCTCGTGACCTACGAGGGGCGGGCGGCCGGTGCCAAGCCAGAGACGACGGAAAACATCGAGCTTGGCACTAAGTGGAACCTGATGGGCGGCAAGTTGCTGGCCACCGCAGCGGTATTCCAGATCACCAAGTCGGATGTGATGGAAGGCGCTAACTACGATTCGGCCGGCACTTTCAATACCGGCAAGAACCGGGTCAAGGGCATCGAATTTGGCTTGGCAGGCAACATCACCGACAAGCTCAGTGGCCAGGCCGGCGTTACCCTGATGGAAGCGGAGGTGCTGGAGTCCTTTACCCCGCGTCACGTGGGCAAGACCTTGAGCAACTTCGCCGATAAGAGCGCCTCGGCGCTGTTGCGCTACCAGCTGACGCCCAAGTTCGGTTTGGGCGGCGCGGTGAAGTATGAAAGCAAGAAGTACGCAGGCCAGCCCGACACGGCAGCGGCCTACGACAGCGCTGGCCGTTATTCCCAGCCCATTCCTTCCTACACGGTTTGGGACGTGTTCGCCGATTACCGCATCGACAAGCGCACCAAGGTGCGCCTGAACGTGGCCAACCTGTTCGACAAGGACTATTACCTGGCCGGCTACCGTTCCGGTTCCTTCCTGTACAAGGGGGACGCCAGAAATGCCCGCGTCACCCTGAACTACGAGTTCTGACTTTGACGTGCAGCACAGGGCGGATCGCAAGATCCGCTCTTTTTTCCATGACGACCACGACTTTTCCGCGTGCGCCGCTGGCCCACATTCCCGCCGAGGTGTGCGCTGCCGCCGACTATGAGGCGCTGGCGCCGCATTTCATTGCCGCGCCGAGTCTTGCCTATATCGCTGGCGGCTCGGGCCAGGATGCCAGCGTTGCCGCCAATCGCGCCGCGCTAGAAGCGCTCGCCATCGTGCCGCGCCTGCTGCGCGACGTGCGCGCGGGGCACACCCGCCTCTCCCTTTTCGGCCGTACCTTGGCACATCCGCTGCTACTTGCGCCGGTGGCCTATCAGGGCTTGGTGCATCCCTTGGGCGAGCTAGAGACGGCCCGGGCTGCGGCGGCCACGGAGACGGTGCTGGTCGTGAGCACCCTGGCTAGCCAGCGGCTCGAGGCCATTGCCGCGCAGGGGGCAGGGGAGCGTTGGTTTCAGCTTTACTTTCAACCGGATCGTGGCGCGACCGAAGATCTGCTGCATCGGGCCGAAGCGGCCGGCTACGGCGTGCTCATGGTGACGCTCGATGCAAGCATCAAGACCCCCAGCCTGAGGGCGTTGCGGGCCGGTTTTCAAATGCCGCACGAGCTGCGCGCCGTGAATCTCGACCCCTATCCGCAGCCGGCGCCGCTGAGCCTTGCGCGCGGACAAAGCCGGATCTTCCAGGGTGTGATGGCGACGGCCCCGGGGTGGGATGACCTTGCTTGGCTCCTGGAGCGAAGCCGCCTGCCCGTCGTGGTTAAGGGCGTCCTGCATCCCGAGGATGCCCGGCGCTTGCAAGCCATGGGTGTTGCGGGCCTCGTGGTGTCCAACCATGGCGGTCGAGCATTGGATGGCGCGCCGGCCAGCGCGCGCATGTTGCCCTTGGTGCGCGCTGCCGTCGGCGTGCATTACCCAGTGCTCGTCGATGGGGGCGTGCGTTCCGGCAGCGATGTGTTTCGCATGTTGGCCCTGGGCGCGGATGCGGTGCTGCTGGGGCGGCTACAGATGTATGCCCTGGCCGTGGCGGGTAGCCTGGGGGGGGCGCACATGCTCAAGCTCTTGCGCGAGGAGCT
>JAOAIO010000022.1 GCA_026414665.1 Azovibrio sp. | reverse complement strand
GCCCACATGGGCGAGTAGGGCGATCAAGGCCGTCTGGCGCATGTAGGTGGATTTGCCGCCCATGTTAGGGCCGGTGATGAGCAGCAGGCGGCGGCTGTCGGAAAGATCGAGGTCGTTGGCGATGAAGGTATCGCCGCTGCCTTGCATTTCCGCTTCCACCACAGGGTGGCGTCCGGCCTCGATGTGGATGCCGGGCGTATGGCTGAATTCAGGGCGGCACCAGTTGCGGCGCAGCGCCGTGTCGGCAAAGCTGGCGAGCATGTCGAGCTGGGCGATGGCGCGGGCGATGTCGAGTAGGCGGCCGACTTCGGGCTGCAAGCGCTCGAGGATGTCTTCGAACAGCGCTTTTTCGCGTGCCAGGCCGCGTTCTTGAGCCGAGAGCGCCTTGTCCTCGAAGGCTTTCAGTTCTGGGGTGATGTAGCGTTCGGCGTTCTTGAGCGTCTGGCGGCGGCGGTAGTCCGCGGGGATCTTGTCGGCGTGTACGTGCGTGACTTCGATGTAAAAGCCATGCACCTTGTTGTATTCGACCTTGAGGCTGGCGATGCCGGTGCGCTCGCGCTCGCGGGCTTCGAGTTCGAGCAAGAAGGCGCCGCAGTTGTCGTTCAAGGCGCGCAGCGCGTCGAGTTCGGCATCGTAGCCTGGGGCAATCACGCCGCCATCGCGTAGCTGCGCCGCCGGTTCGTCGGCAATCGCGCGTTGCAGCAGATCGAGCGCGGCGCGCGGCACGGCGAGCATCGCCGCTAACTCGGCCAGCAAGGGACTCGTAGCGCCAGCCGGCAATAGGGGCGCGGCGAGATCCGGTAGGCGCGCCAAGGCGTCGCGTAGGGCCGAGAGGTCGCGCGGGCGGGCGTTGCGCAAGGCGATGCGACCGGCGATGCGCTCCAGATCGGCCAAGCCTTTCAGCGCTTGGCGCACCGTCCCGGCGAGATGGCCGTAATCCTCCAAGAGCGCTGCCACCGCAGCGTGGCGGGCGGCGGGTAGGGCAGGATCGCGCAGCGGATGGTGTAAGGCCTGGCGTAGATAGCGCCCGCCCATGCTGGTGATGCAGGTGTCGAGCAGTGAGAACAAGGTCGGGGCGGGCTGGCCGCGCAGCGTTTCCGTGAGTTCGAGATTGCGCCGCGTGGCGCTGTCGAGTCCCAAATAGACGTGCTCTTCTTCGACCTTGAGCGCCTGCACATGCGGCAGAGCGCGGATTTGGGTGGCCTGGGCATATTGCAACAAGGCGCCGGCCGCGCCGAGGGCGGGGCCGAGCGCATCGGCGCTGAAGCCACTTAGGGTGCGCACCTTGAAGTGTTCGCAAAGCAGAGCGCGGCCGCTATCCGGCGCGAAATGCCAGTCTGGACGCCGGGTGCGCGCCACGCCTGCGGGCAAGGATAGCTCGAGGCCCTCGGGCAGTAGGATTTCCGCCGGGCGGATGCGTTCGAGCGTGGCGTCGAGCTGGGCGGCCGGGATTTCGGTGAGGATGAAGTCGCCATTGGCGAGGTTGAGACGGGCCAGGCCGATGCGCTGGCGTGCCGGACTTAGCGCGAGGAGCAGTACGTCCTGGCGTTCGTCGAGCAAGGCGGCATCGGTGCGCGTGCCGGGGGTGACGATGCGCGCCACGGCGCGTTCCACCGGCCCCTTGCTGGTAGCCGGGTCGCCGACCTGCTCGCAGATCACCACGGATTCGCCGAGCCGTACCAGTTTGGCGAGATAGCTCTCGAGCGCATGGTAGGGGATGCCGGCCATCTTGATCGGCATTCCCGCCGATTGGCCGCGGGTGGTGAGGGTGATGTCGAGAAGCCGCGCCGCCTTTTCGGCATCGTCGTAGAACAGCTCGTAGAAATCGCCCATGCGGTACAGCAAGAGCCGGTCCGGATGCTGGGCCTTGAGAGCCAGATACTGCTGCATCATCGGAGTGTGCTGGGCACGGTCGGCGGGCTTGCTCATGTGGGGTTAGAAGCGGGGAAAAACGGCAATTCTAGCAGGGCGGCCGCGCCAGCTGCGACGCATGGTGGTGTCTGCGGCGGGCAGGCGCCTCGGGTGGCGAGCCTCGCTGTACGCTCGCCTCGCATGAGCCGTGGCGCGGCGGGCCGGCGGCGGGATGCGGAGTCTGTTGTTGTCTCGCCCGTCGATCGAAAGAATTTCCACCGCGCCAGGCGCCGCGCCCTGTCCGAGCGCTGCTTGCGAGGGGTTGCCGAGCTGCCCTGGCGTCAATCAATGTCACCATTTTGTAATGGTTGTGAAACAATACGCGCCGCTTCGAGAACAGCGGGAGAGTGAGCGTGGAGCTCAAACATATCGACGACATTGAAAAAGCGACCAAGAAAGGCAAAAACGAACTTTTCAGACTGGGCATCGGCCTGCTTTTCATCGTGGGGGTCATGCTCTATACCTCGACGCTCGAACTCGAGCGGGGCGGGCTGATGTTGGTCATGGCGGCCATGATCGGCGGCTACATGGCCATGAACATCGGCGCCAACGACGTGGCCAATAACGTCGGGCCGGCGGTGGGGTCACATGCCCTGACCTTGGGCGGGGCGTTGGCGATTGCCGCCATTTTCGAGGCCGCGGGCGCCTTGATCGCTGGCGGCGACGTGGTCACGACCATCCGCAACGGCATCATCGACCCCACCCGGCTGCCTGGCGGTGAGGCGTATGTCTGGTTGATGATGGCGGCGCTGCTGGCCGGAGCGCTCTGGCTCAACATTGCCACCGCGGTGGGGGCGCCAGTTTCCACGACCCATTCCATTGTCGGCGCGATTCTCGGCGCTGGCGCCGCGGCGGCCGGCTTGGAAGTGGTCAACTGGAATACCATGACCGAAATCGCGGCGAGCTGGGTGATCTCGCCGGTCCTAGGCGGCGTGTTCGCCGCTGGTTTTCTGTATTTGATCAAGCGCAGCATCACCTACCAGCAGGACATGGTCGAAGCTGCGGTGCGCATGGTGCCGCTGCTCGTGGCGCTGATGGCGTGGGCGTTTACGACCTACCTGATCCTCAAGGGCTTGAACAAGGTTTGGAAAGTAGGCGTGCTGCCGGCCACGCTCATCGGCCTCGGGGTGGGAGTGGCGGTCTGGCTGGTGTTGCGGCCGCTGCTGCGATCGCGCATGAGCCGCATCGAGAACAGCAAGGCGAGTGTGAACCAGCTCTTTACCGTGCCGCTCATCTTTTCCGCTGCCCTCCTTAGCTTCGCGCATGGCGCCAATGACGTTGCCAACGCCATCGGCCCCTTGGCCGCGATTTACGATGCGGTTTCTGTCGGTGGCGGTCGGGTTGCCGACAAGGCAGCGATTCCGCTTTGGGTGATGATGGTGGGCGGCTTGGGGATCTCCGTCGGTCTGGCTTTGTTCGGTCCCAAGGTGATCCGCACCGTGGGCTCGGAAATCACCGAGCTCGATAAGATGCGCGCCTATTGCATCGCCATGTCGGCGACCATCACCGTGATCGTGGCGAGCCAGATGGGTTTGCCGGTCAGCTCCACGCATATCGCCGTGGGCGGCGTGTTTGGCGTCGGCTTCTTGCGCGAATACTTGAAGGCCAACTACGCGCGCATGGAAGCCGAGATCCGCGCCCACCACCCCGAGGGCGACATGGCGGCCATCAACGCCTTTCTGGCCCGTTTCAAAGCAGCTTCAGTGCAGGAGAAGGGCGAGATGCTCGCCGAGCTGAAGCGGCGTTCGAAAATGCGCATGGATCCGGCCAATTTTTCCAAACTCGAACGCAAGGGCTTAAAGCGCGTGTATCGCCAGGAATTGGTGAAGCGCTCGCAATTGCTCAAAATCGCCGCCGCCTGGGTGATTACGGTGCCGGCCTCCGCCCTGCTCGCGGCGATGTTGTTCTTCATGATTAAGGGCATGTCGGTGTGAGCGCGCGCCAACGCATGGACACGCCCGGCTGAAGCGGGTAGTGTCCGGCTCGTGCGGCGGGGGCGCTAGGCGCCCTTAGCGTTTTTTGCTGCGTGCCATGTCCATTCTGCAACGGCCTTATTGGCGGCTTTCCGGCTATTACTTTTGCTATTTCGCCTTCCTTGGGGTGTTCTCGCCCTATTTCGGGCTGTACCTTGCGTCGCTCGGGTTTTCCGCCTGGGACATCGGTCTATTGCTGTCGCAGATGCAGTTGATGCGGCTGTTGGGGCCTTACGTCTGGGGTTGGCTCGCGGATCGCGGCCATGCGCGGGTGCGCATCGTGCGCCTCGCAGCGATCATCAGCCTGGCCGGCTTTCTCGCTTTTTTTTGGGTCGAGCGCTTCGAGACGATGCTCGTCGCCATGGCGATTCTGGCGTTTTTCTGGAGTGCGGCGCTGCCACTCGTGGAAACGCTCACTTTCGATCATTTGCGTGGCCGGCCCGGCAGCTATGGCAGCATCCGCCTCTGGGGGTCGCTTGGCTTCATCGTTGCCGTGCTGGGCACCGGCGCCCTGCTCGATCGGGTGCCGCCCTTGGGCGTGCTCTGGGTGTGTACGCTCGTGCTCGTCGGCATCCTCGGCTTTTCCTTATGCTTACCTGAAGCCGGGGCGCGGCCGGATGCGCTCCGGGCCGCGCCGGTCGGCGGCATTCTCGCCCAGGCGCGCGTGCGGGCCTTGTTCGGCGCCTGCTTCGCCATGTCGCTGGCGCATGGCGCGTACTACATCTTCTATTCCATCCACCTCGCCGCGCATGGCTATCAAAAAGCCGAAGTCGGCTTGCTGTGGGCGCTGGGGGTGCTTGCCGAGATCCTGGTATTTATGGCCATGCCGCGCTTGACTCGGCGTCTGGGCTTACGCCGCATTCTGCTGGTGAGTTTCGCAGCGGCGGTCGTGCGCTTTTTGCTCATCGGCTGGGGTGTCGGCGCGCTGTGGGCGCTGCTGGTAGCGCAGCTCTTGCACGCCTTGACGTTTGGCGCCTTTCACGCGGCGGCGGTGGCCGTGGTGCATCATTGCTTCCCTGGCGCTACCCAGGCGCGTGGCCAGGCGCTGTATTCCAGCTTGTCGTTTGGCGCCGGTGGTTTATTGGGGGGGCTGCTAAGCGGCTATCTCTGGGAGAGCGCGGGCGCGGGGTGGACCTATAGCCTTAGCGCCTTGGCTGCTTTGGCAGGGGGCTGGCTGGTGTGGCGCTGGGTACGGGGCGCGGAATTGGAGCGCGACATGACCCCCGCCTGAACGTGCGCCGGCGGCTTGTCCAGAATCCGCCTGGCTGTGCCATAATCAACGGCTTTCACCGGTTTCCGGATTTAGCCCATGCCGCAAACGCTCTACGACAAACTCTGGAACGATCACGTGGTCCGCCAAGAGGCGGATGGCACGGCCTTGATCTACATCGACCGTCATCTGGTGCACGAAGTCACCAGCCCACAAGCCTTCGAGGGCCTCAAGCTGGCCGGGCGCAAGCCCTGGCGCGTTTCTTCCATCGTTGCCACGGCCGATCACAACACCCCCACCGATCATTGGGACGAGGGCATCAAGGACCCGATTTCGCGTCAACAGGTGGAGACCTTGGATAGCAACATCCGCGAGGTGGGCGCGCTCGCTTACTTCCCCTTCAAGGATCGGCGTCAGGGTATCGTGCATGTGGTTGGGCCTGAAAACGGCGCTACCTTGCCGGGCATGACCGTGGTCTGTGGCGATTCGCATACTTCCACGCATGGCGCCTTCGCCTGCATGGCGCATGGCATCGGCACTTCCGAGGTCGAGCATGTGCTGGCGACCCAGTGCTTGATCCAGAAGAAGTCGAAGTCGATGCTGATCCGCGTCGAGGGCCAGCTTGGCAAGGGCGTCACGGCCAAGGACGTGGCGCTTGCCATCATCGGCAAGATCGGCACGGCCGGCGGTACCGGCTATGCGATTGAATTCGGCGGCTCCGCTATCCGCAGCTTGTCGATGGAAGGGCGCATGACGCTCTGCAACATGGCTATCGAGGCGGGCGCCCGCATGGGCTTGGTGGCCGTCGATGAGGTTACCATCGAGTATCTCAAGGACCGCCCGTTCTCGCCCCGTGGCGAACTGTGGGACAAGGCCGTGGCTTATTGGCGTACGTTGCATTCCGACCCGGGGGCCTGTTTCGATTGCACCGTCGAGCTGCGCGCCGAGGAAATCCTGCCGCAAGTGACCTGGGGCACCTCGCCCGAGATGGTGGTGCCCATTACCGCTTGCGTTCCCGATCCAGCCCGCGAGCCCGATCCGGTCAAGCGCGAGGGCATGGAGCGGGCGCTGCAATACATGGGCTTGACTGCCAATACGCCGATCCAGTCGATTCGCATCGATAAAGTTTTCATCGGCTCTTGCACCAACTCGCGCATCGAGGATCTGCGTCAGGCCGCTGCGGTGCTCAAAGGGCGCAAGAAAGCCGATAGTGTCAAGCAGGCGCTGGTCGTGCCCGGCTCTGGCCTGGTCAAGCGCCAAGCCGAGGCCGAGGGGTTGGACAAAATCTTCATTGCGGCCGGCTTCGAATGGCGCGAGCCCGGCTGTTCGATGTGCCTGGCGATGAATGCCGACCGGCTCGAACCCGGCGAGCGTTGCGCTTCCACCTCCAACCGCAACTTCGAGGGGCGCCAGGGGCCGGGGGGGCGCACGCATCTGGTGAGCCCGGCGATGGCCGCCGCGGCAGCCATTGCCGGGCACTTCGCCGACGTTCGTGACATTCTCTGATTTTTTCTGGAGCGTTCACCATGAAAAAACTGACTTCCGTTTTCGCCGTTCTGCTGGCCTTGGGGCTTAGCGCTTGCAACACCGTGCATGGCATCGGCAAAGACATCGAGAAGGGTGGCGAGGCCATCCAGAAATCGGTGCGCTGAACATGGAAAAATTCGTCAAGTTCGCCGGGCTGGTGGCGCCGCTCGATCGCAATAACGTCGACACGGATGCCATCATTCCCAAGCAATTCCTGAAATCCATCAAGCGTTCTGGCTTTGGCCCTCATGCCTTCGACGAGTGGCGTTATCTCGATCATGGCGAGCCCGGCATGGATAACTCGAAGCGGCCGTTGAATCCGAATTTCGTGCTCAACCAGGAGCGCTATCGCGGCGCCTCCATCTTGCTGACGCGCAGTAATTTCGGCTGCGGCTCGAGCCGTGAGCACGCGCCTTGGGCGCTGTTGGATTACGGCTTTCGCGTCATCATCGCGGAGTCTTTCGCCGACATCTTCTTCAACAACTGCTTCAAGAACGGCATCCTGCCCATCGTGCTGCCCAAGTCCGAGGTCGATGCCTTGTTTGGTCTCACCGAGCATACGCCGGGCTTCAAGCTCACCGTCGATCTGGCCGAGCAGCAGCTCGTGCGCCCGGATGGCTATGTGATCGGCTTTAGCGTCGATCCCTTCCGCAAGGAGTGCTTGTTGAACGGCTGGGACGATATCGGTCTCACTTTGCGTCATGCGGAAGCGATTCGGGAATTCGAGGAACGCCGCAAACAGCAGCAGCCCTGGCTGTTTGCCTAAAGAGAGGGAAGGCATGACTAAGAAAATTTGCGTATTGCCCGGCGATGGCATCGGTCCGGAGATCATGGCCGAGGCCGTGCGGGTGCTCGAAGCCCTCGACCTGGGCTTTGAGATGGAAACCGCTCTCTTGGGCGGTTGTGCGGTGGATGCGACCGGCGACCCTTACCCCGAGGCCACCCAGAAACTGGCTCAGGAAGCCGATGCCGTGCTGTTGGGCGCCGTCGGCGGTCCGAAATGGGACAGCCTACCCCGCGAGCAGCGTCCCGAGCGCGGCCTTTTGGGGATCCGCAAGCAGCTCAATCTGTTCGCCAACCTGCGTCCCGCCATCCTTTACCCGGAACTGGCCAATGCCTCCAGCCTCAAGCCCGAAGTGGTGGCCGGGCTCGACATTCTGATCGTGCGCGAGCTGACCGGCGACATCTACTTTGGCCAGCCGCGCGGCATTGAGGTGCGGGATGGGGAGCGCTTTGGCTTCAACACCATGCATTACAGCGAATCCGAGATCCGGCGCATCGGTCGGGTGGCTTTCGAGGCTGCCCGGAAACGCAACAAAAAGGTGTGCTCGGTGGACAAGATGAATGTGCTCGAATGCACCCAGCTCTGGCGCGACGTGATGAACGAGCTTGCTCCTGAGTATCCGGATGTGGAGCTCACCCATATGCTCGTGGATAACGCCGCCATGCAGCTGGTGCGGGCGCCCAAGCAGTTCGACGTGCTGGTCACCGGCAACATGTTCGGTGACATCCTTTCCGACGAAGCCGCCATGCTCACTGGTTCGATCGGCATGTTGCCTTCAGCGTCCTTGGATGCGAACAACAAGGGCTTGTACGAACCTTCGCACGGCTCGGCGCCTGACATCGCCGGCAAGGGTGTCGCCAATCCCCTGGCCACCATCCTGTCCGCCGCCATGATGCTGCGCTACACCTTCAACATGGAAGCAGCGGCACAGAAGGTGGAGGGCGCGGTCAAAAAGGTGCTGGCGCAGGGCTACCGTACCGGCGATATCTTTGAACCCGGCACCACCAAGGTGGGTACTCGGCAAATGGGCGATGCCGTGCTGGCGGCCCTGGCCCTATAAGCAGGCAAGCATGGGGTGGCGCGAAAACCCGTTTGAAGCGGCGAAAGGGGAAACCCTACGGCGTGGCGCGGCCGAAACCTATGCCGTCGATCGGCAAGGCCGCGCGCCAAGTGGCTATCCGGGCGCGCAGTGGGTGATGTGAGCTATCCAACAATTCAACGAATCTGTGACGGAGATGAACATGAAGCGAGTTGGTCTGGTGGGTTGGCGGGGCATGGTGGGCTCCGTGCTGATGCAGCGCATGGTGGAAGAGGGCGACTTCGCCCACATCGAGCCCGTGTATTTCTCCACTTCCAATGCCGGCGGCAAGGCCCCGGTGTTCGGCGGCAAGGAGGCGGCGGCGCCGTTGCAAGATGCGACGTCGATCGATGCCTTAAAGGCCTGTGACATCATCATCACCTGCCAGGGGGGCGACTACACCAAGGAAGTGTTTCCTAAGCTGCGCGCTGCCGGCTGGAGCGGCCACTGGATCGATGCTGCGTCCGCCTTGCGCATGGCCGATGATGCGGTGATCGTGCTCGACCCGGTGAATATGCACGTCATCAAGGACGCGCTCGCCAAGGGGGGCAAAAACTGGATCGGCGGCAACTGCACGGTATCTTTGATGCTGATGGGCTTGGGCGGCCTCTTCCAGCACGACCTCGTCGAGTGGGCGACTTCGATGACCTACCAGGCGGCGTCTGGCGCCGGCGCCCAGAACATGCGCGAGCTGATCGCGCAGATGGGCATGATCCACGATTCCGTCAAGGACCTGCTGGCCGACCCGGCTTCCGCCATCCTCGACATCGATCGCAAGGTGGCCGAGACGATTCGCTCTGATCGCTTCCCCAAGAAGAACTTCCGCAACACTCCGCTTGCCGGCAGCCTGATTCCCTGGATCGACGTGCCTGTGGAAAACGGCCAGTCCAAGGAAGAGTGGAAAGGCGGCGCCGAGTGCAACAAGATTCTTGGCCGTCCGGCTTTCCGTAGCCCCGGCTCCATTCCCATCGACGGTCTGTGCGTGCGCATCGGCGCCATGCGCTGCCATTCGCAGGCGCTGACCATCAAGCTGAAGCGGGATGTTCCGCTCGACGAAATCAGCGACATGCTGGCCAAAGCCAATCAATGGGCCAAAGTCGTGCCCAACGAACGCGAGCTTTCCGAGCGCGAGCTGACTCCGGCCGCCGTCACCGGCACGCTCACCGTGCCGGTCGGCCGCTTGCACAAGCTGGCGATGGGGCCCGAGTATCTCGCCGCCTTCACCTGTGGCGACCAGCTGCTGTGGGGCGCGGCCGAGCCGCTCCGGCGCATGTTGCGCATCTTGCTCGAAGCCTGAGCGCGTAACGCAAGGCCTGGCAAGCCGGGGAAAACCCCGGCTTTTTTGTCCCTGCCCAGTGTTGTCATATATCCAATCAGAATGCGAACGTGCTAAGCTTTCAGAACCAAGATGAGCTTGCACCGCTAAGTGCATGATGTTATTTTAAAACGTCGATTCCGACGCTCGGGGTGGCAGCGTGAATAAAAAATACTCCCTTTCGTTTAAACGCGATGTCATGGCGCTGGCCGTGGCTGCGAGTCTTTCCTTGACGCCCCTGTGGGCCGACGCGGCCGGTTTGGGGCGCATCACCGTCTATTCCGCCCTGGGGCAGCCGCTGCGGGCCGAGGTGCAGGTGTCCGCCAGCAAGGATGAGCTTGCCGGCATGACCGCCAATTTGGCGCCGCTCGAATCCTTTCGTCAGGCTGGAGTGGAGTTCTCGCCGACCCTGACGCAATTGCGCTTTGCAGTCGAAAAACGCGCTGGCGGCGCCGTCGTCAAAGTCACCTCGGAGCGCCCCATCAACGAGCCGTTCCTGGATTTCCTGCTCGAGCTGAACTGGTCTTCCGGCCGTCTCGTGCGCGAATATACCTTCCTGCTCGATCCCCCCGAGGTCATGGCTCAGACCACTCGGCGCCAGGCCGTGGTCGATGCGCGCATGGTCCCGGCCTTGCCTGCCGGCACCGAGCAAGGTGAGGTGCTGGCCCGCCCGGCTCCAGCCGGCAAGCCGCCGGTCGCCGCCCAGTCGCGGCAAGCGGCCGAGCCCGCGCGTGCCGAGCGCGAGACCTCCGATGCCTACCAGGTTAAACCGGGTGATACCTTACGCCGCATCGCCTCCGAACATCTGCCGGAGGGTGTGACGCTCGAGCAAATGCTGGTTGCGTTGTACCGCAACAACGCCGATGCGTTTAGCGGCAACAATATGAACCGTCTGCGCGCTGGCGCCGTGCTGCAGATCCCTTCCCAAGCCCAAGTGGCGGCTGTTCCCGCTGAGGAGGCGCGCAAGATTTTCCGGGCCCAATCTGCGGACTGGAACAGCTATCGCCGCAAGCTTGCCGCCGCGGCCGAAGCGGCGCCGGCCGCCGAATCTGCCGCCAGCCGCGAGGCTGGCGGCAAGATCGGCGCCAAGGTCGAAGAAAAGCTGCCGCCGGCGGAGCAGAGCAAAGACCAGGTCAAGGTTTCCCGTACCCAGGCGCCGGCCGCCAAGGGCGCAGTGGCGGAAGAAGACTTGATTGCCCGCGACCGAGCCTTGAAGGAGTCGCAGGAGCGGGTAGCCATGCTCGAAAAAAACGTGGCCGAGTTGCAAAAGCTGCTCGAATTGAAGAACCAGAGCCAGGCCGAGCTGCAAAAGCAGGCAGCCAAGCCCACAGGCGCCGCGCCCGCGTCGCCCGCTGCGCCGGAAGCGGCGCAAAAGACGGAGGCGCAGCCCGAAGAAAAGAGCGCCCCTGTCGTTGCTACGTCACAGCCGCAAGCCCAGCCTGAGACGGCGACCGAGCCGGCCGTGCCCAAGTCCGAGGCGGAGCCGGCCAAGCCCGAGGGCGAGGCCGCGCCGCCTGCCGAGCCGCCCAAGCCGGTTCCTAAGCCCGCGCCGGCGCGTAAACCGCTGCCGCCGCCCGAGCCGATCGAGGAGCCCAGCTTCTTCGATGATCTCGATCCGCTGCCGCTCGCAGCTGGGGGCGGGGTGCTCGCGCTGTTGTTGGGTTATCTGTTCTACCGCCGCCGCAAGGCGGCGGTCCCCAAAAGTGATGCCGGGCAGAGCGACGTGCTGCCAGAAGCGCCGCGCGAGGCGACTTCTTCCTTTGGTCCTAATTCCGTATTTCAGACGGCGGGAGGGCAAAGCGTCGACACGACCAATACCACGCCGCCGACTACCGATTTTAGCCAGGCCGGTCCTGGCGCCATCGATACCGATGAGGTCGATCCGGTAGCCGAGGCCGATGTCTACATGGCCTATGGCCGTGATGCGCAGGCCGAGGAAATTCTCCTCGATGCCTTGCAGAAGGATCCGCAGCGCACCGCCATCCATGCCAAGCTCTTGGAAATCTACGCCAACCGCAAGAGCGTCAAGCAGTTCGAGACCCTCGCCACCGAGCTTTACGCCCAGACGGGCGGTAAGGGCAGTGAGTGGGACAAAGTAGCCGCCTTGGGCCGCAATCTCGATCCGACCAATCCGCTTTATGGCAGCGCCGTGGCACCGGCCGCCCCGGCTGCTGCTGCCGCGCCGGCCATGCCGGGGTTTGACGCCGGCGCCACCCTCGTGGCGGGGGCGGCGCCAAGTCGTTCCGCGCCTGGGGCGGCTGCCGCGCCTGATCTGAATCTCGATTTCGTGGCGCGCGCGCAGCCGGCCGACGACCCGCTTGCCGCCTTGCCGGAGGAAGCGCCCGCGGCGCCGCACGTCGACCTCGACATCGGCCTGCCTCCCGTGGCTCCGGCCGCAGCGCCCGAGCCCGAGCCTTACGTCGATACCGTGACGCAGCCGCAGCTGGCCAGTGAGACGAGTCTCGACTTCGATCTGGCGGCGAGTGTCGCGCCGCAACCGGTGGCGCCCCCGGCTAGCGATTTTTCCGCGACCGTGGTCAATCCCGATGCCAGCCTGGATTCGCTCGATTTCGATCTCGAACTCGATGTGCCCGGCGCTACCGGCGCGTCTTCTGGCCAGTCGGCAAGCGCTTCCAGCAGTGCCGATACGCTGGTCGGGGATGCGTTCAAGTCGGCGGTGGCAAGCGCGCCGGCAAGCCCCAGCGCTACCTCGGGCAACCTCATTGATTTCGAGCTCAACCTCGGCGATGCGCCTGCCGCGCCGCCGGCACCGGTAGCGGCCGAGGCGGATGCGGCTGCCGAAACCCAGGTCATGGCGCCGCTCGAGCCCGATGAGGACATGGAGTTCGACGTACGTCTCACGGATTCGCCCATCCTTGGTAATCCCGCCGGCAGCGGCTTCGATCTATCCAGCATCGATCTCGACCTGGGCGGCGAGGCTGCCGCGCCTGCCGGCGCGCCGACTGCCGCAGCTACCGGCGAGGTGGCGGCCAACCCACGCCGCGACGAGGTTAATACCAAGCTCGATCTCGCCAAGGCCTATGAGGACATGGGCGATCTCGAAGGCGCGCGTGAGCTTTTGGGCGAGGTGCTTGGCGAAGGTGAGCCGGACCAAGTCGAAATGGCGAGGGCCGCGCTGGACCGCCTTAACGCCTGACCTTTATAATCTTCCCAGCCTTTCTGCCATAGCCCCGCAAGGGGCTATGTTTTTTCATGTCGAGCCGCTTTCATCCTGCCGCCCGTCTCTTGCTCTGGCTGTTTTTAGCCATCGCGATCCAGTTGCTGGCTTGGCCGGCGCTGCTCGTGCTGGCGCTGCTGCCTCTCTTGAGCGGCCAAGCGGTACGGCGGCATTGGGGGCGCCTGATACGGCGGACTCGCATCTTGCTACTTACCCTGTTTCTCGTCTTTGCCTATGGTCTACCCGGGCCGACGCCTGCGGACCTGGCCTGGTTGCCCAGTTATGCCGGGCTGGAAGAAGCCGCGCTGCATTTGCTGCGCTTGCTGGTGCTGCTCGGTAGTCTCGCCTGGCTTTTGGTGCCGCTCGGGCATCGTGCCCTGATGGGCGGCCTGTGGTTTTTGCTGCGGCCCTTGCAGCGCCTTGGCCTGCCCATGGACCGTAGCGTGGTGCGTCTTGCCTTGGTGCTCGAATACATCGAGCATCTGCCAGCCCGTCCCGATTGGCGGGAGTGGCTGTTGCCGCAGCCCGAGGCGGGCGAGCTTGCGCCGGTTTGCATGGTCCTGCCGCCTTGGTCGAGGCGCGATACCGTTGCGCTGCTCATAGGAGGGGCGCTGCTCGGCTTGGGAGGGGCGCTGTGGCGCGCATAGCCCTGGGCCTCGAATACGACGGCCGCGCCTTTCACGGCTGGCAGCGTCAGGCCGATCTGCCAACCTTGCAGGCGGCGCTCGAGACGGCTTTAAGCCGCATTGCCGACCACCCGGTGGAAAGCACTTGCGCCGGGCGCACCGATGCCGGGGTCCATGCCAGTCAGCAGGTCGTGCATTTCGATACCGAGGCGCGCCGTCCGCTCGAAGCCTGGGTGCGTGGGGTCAATGCGCACCTACCCGCGGCGATGGCAGTGCGCTGGGCGCGCGTGGTGGATGCTGGCTTTCACGCCCGCTATTCCGCCTACCGGCGGCGTTACCGTTACCTACTCCTTAATCGACCGCAGCGTCCGGGCCTTTGGGCCGGGCGGGTCGGCTGGTTCCATCGCCCCTTGGCGTTGGCGCCCATGCAGGAGGCGGCTCGCTGTCTTCTGGGGGAGCATGATTTTTCCGCTTTCCGCGCTGCCGAGTGTCAGGCCAAGACGCCGGTCAAATTGCTGACTAGGGCCGATGTGCGGCAAGCAGGCGACATGTTTATCTTCGACTTCGAAGCCAATGCCTTTTTGCACCACATGGTGCGTAATTTGGTGGGGAGCCTGGTCTTCATCGGTAAGGGCGGCTGGCCGCCAGAGCATCTGCAAGCGGTGCTGGCAAGCCGTGACCGGCGTCAGGCCGCCATGACTTTTGCGCCGGATGGCCTTTATTTTCGTGGCCCGCTCTATGATCCGGTCTATGCGCTGCCCGAGGAGACGGCGCTTTCCCTGTTTTGATGTCTATGCCTACCCGAATCAAAATCTGCGGCCTGACCCGCGCCGAGGACGTGGATGCCGCCGTGGCGGCTGGGGCCGATGCCGTCGGTTTCGTCTTTTATCCCTCGAGCCCGCGCTACGTGACCCCGGAACGGGCGGCGGCCTTGGTGCGGCGCTTGCCGCCCTTCGTGCTGGCGGTGGGCTTGTTCGTAAACGCGCGGACGGAATGCATCCAGGCCGTGCTCGATCAGGTGCCCCTCAATCTGCTCCAATTTCATGGCGATGAGGCGCCGCAAGCCTGCGCCCGGTGGGGGCGGCCCTGGATTCGCGCCGCCCGGGTCCGGCCGGGGCTGGATTTGCTACAATACGCGGCTCGTTTTTCCGGGGCTCGGGCGCTTTTGTTGGATGCCTTCGTGGAAGGCTATGGTGGCGGTGGCCAGGTGTTTGACTGGCGCTTGATTCCGCCGGAGCTGCCCTTGCCGATCATCCTGTCCGGCGGCTTGACCCCCGCGAATGTCACCGATGCGGTGCGGCGGGTGCGGCCTGCGGCCGTCGATGTTTCGAGTGGCGTCGAGGCCGGCAAGGGCATCAAAGATCACCAGCGCATGGCCGATTTCGTCGCGGCGGTGCGGGCGGCAGAGGGCGGCTAAGAGCCCTGCCTGCCGCATAGCCAACCAAGGAGCGTTGCGATGCAAAATTACAACCTGCCGGATGAACAGGGGCATTTTGGCCCCTATGGCGGGATTTTCGTGGCCGAAACCCTGATTGCCGCCTTGCGCGAATTGCAGCAAGCCTACGCCGCGGCCCAGGCGGACCCTGCCTTCCAGGCCGAGTTCGAATATGAGCTCAAGCACTATGTCGGCCGGCCCAGCCCCATCTATCATGCCCGCCGCCTTTCGGAACAGCTGGGAGGCGCGCAGATCTTCTTGAAGCGCGAGGATCTCAATCACACCGGCGCGCACAAGGTGAATAACTGCATCGGCCAGGCTTTGCTCGCCAAGCGCATGGGCAAGCCGCGGGTCATCGCCGAGACCGGCGCCGGCCAGCACGGCGTGGCGACGGCCACTGTGGCGGCACGCTACGGCTTCTAAAGCGTCGTCTACATGGGCGCTGAAGATGTCAAGCGCCAGGCCGCCAACGTCTATCGCATGAAGCTCCTCGGCGCCAGCGTGGTGCCCGTGGAATCGGGCTCCAAGACCTTGAAGGATGCCTTGAACGAAGCCATGCGCGATTGGGTCACGAACATCGAGACCACCTTCTACATCATCGGCACTGTCGCCGGGCCGCATCCCTATCCGGCCATGGTGCGCGATTTCCAGACCGTGATCGGCAAAGAGAGTCTCCGGCAGATGCCCGAGTTGATCGGACGCCAACCCGATGCGGTGATTGCCGCCGTGGGTGGCGGCTCCAATGCCATCGGTATTTTTCATCCCTACATTCCACACGCCGAGGTGAAGCTGATCGGAGTCGAGGCGGCCGGAGAGGGCATCGAGACCGGGCGCCATGCCGCGCCGCTCACCGCGAACGCTAGGGTCGGCGTGCTGCATGGCAACCGCACCTATCTGATGCAAGATGAGGACGGCCAGATCATCGAGACGCACTCGATTTCCGCCGGTCTTGACTATCCTGGTGTTGGTCCTGAGCACGCCTGGCTGAAAGATTGCGGCCGCGCTGAGTATGTGGCCGTGACCGATGGCGAAGCCTTGGCGGCCTTCCATGCCCTGTGCCGCTACGAAGGCATCATTCCGGCGCTCGAATCTTCCCATGCGCTCGCCTATGCCATGCAGCTCGCGCCGACGCTTGGCAAGGACAAAGTTCTGCTGGTAAACCTTTCTGGCCGTGGCGACAAGGATATGCACACCGTAGCCGAGAAATCCGGAATCCAATTCTGACCATGTCGCGCATCAAGACTACTTTCGAGGCCCTCGCGGCCCGGGGCCGTAAAGCCCTCATCCCCTTCATCACGGCCGGCTTTCCCCGCCTCGATCTGACCGTGCCGCTGATGCACGGCCTGGTGGAAGCCGGCGCCGACATCATCGAGCTGGGGGTGCCGTTCTCGGACCCCATGGCCGATGGCCCCACCATTCAGCGCGCCTCCGAGAAGGCGATTGCCAATGGCATGAACTTGCGCAAGGTGCTCGAAGCCGTGGCCAATTTTCGCGCTGATGACAACGACACGCCGGTGGTCTTGATGGGCTATGCCAATCCGATCGAGGCCATGGGGGTCGAACGCTTTGCCCAGGCGGCCTGCGATGCCGGCGTCGATGGCGTGCTGGTGGTGGACTATCCTCCCGAGGAATCGGAGGCCTTTGCCGCCGCTATGCTGGCGCAGTCGCTCGACCCGATTTTTTTGTTGGCGCCGACCTCGACTCCGGCGCGTTTCGAGCAGGTCGGCCGGCTCGCGCATGGCTATGTCTATTACGTCTCCCTGAAAGGCGTGACGGGGTCCGGCGCCCTCGACATGGCGGAAGTGGCGGCCCGAATTCCCGAAATCCGCGCTGCGGTCGGTCTGCCTGTCGGTGTTGGCTTCGGCATCCGCGATGCGGCCACGGCAGCGCGCATGGCGGCGCTCGCCGATGCCGTCGTGGTCGGTAGCCGCATCATCGAAGAGCTGGAAAACGCTCCGGCCGGTGAAGAGCTGGAGCGCATGACGACCCTGGTGCGCGAATTGCGCCGGGGGGTCGATAGCGCCAGGAGTCCAATATGAGCTGGTTGAAGAAACTGCTACCCCCTAAGATCAAGCGCGAAAATGGCGCGCCGCGTCGTACGAACTTGCCCGAAGGGCTGTGGAGCAAGTGTCCGGCGTGTGAGGCGGTGCTCTATACCACCGATCTGGAAAACAATCTCCAGGTTTGTCCCAAGTGCGGCCATCACCACCGCTTGAAGGCACGCCAGCGCCTCGATCTGTTGCTCGATCCTGAGGGGCGGGCCGAGATCGGCGCCGAAGTGCTACCCACCGACAGCCTCAAATTCAAGGACAGCAAGACCTATCCGGCGCGTCTCAAAGAAGCGAGCGAGAGCTCGGGGGAGACGGATTCGCTCGTGGTCATGCAAGGCAGCATCAAAGGACTCGCCGTGGTCGCCGCTTGTTTCGAATTCGACTTCATGGGGGGGTCGATGGGCTCGGTGCTGGGCGAGCGCTTCGTGCGCGGCGTCAAAGCCGCTTTGGCGCAGAATCTGCCGTTTATTTGCATCACCGCTTCGGGGGGGGCGCGTATGCAAGAAGGCCTCTTCTCGCTCATGCAGATGGCCAAGACCACGGCCGCTCTCACGCAGCTCGCTGATGCGGGCTTACCTTTCATTTCCGTGCTCACGGACCCGACCATGGGGGGCGTGTCCGCTTCCTTCGCCTTCGTCGGCGACGTGGTGATCGCCGAGCCCGGCGCCTTGATCGGCTTCGCTGGTCCGCGGGTGATCGAGCAGACGGTACGCGAAAAGCTGCCTGAGGGTTTCCAGCGTTCGGAATTCTTGCTCGAGAAAGGGGCTGTCGATCTGATCGTGGACCGTCGTCAGATGCGTGACAAACTGGCGCAATTGCTGGCGCAATTGCAAAAGCTGCCTGCGGTTGCATGACGATGCTTGCTGGCGAATGGCCGGCTGACCTCGCAGGCTGGCTCGACTATCTCGAGCGCCTGCATCCCAAGGGGCAGGCCGGCATCGAGTTGGGATTGGAGCGCTTATCCCCGGTGCGAGAGGTCCTCGGGCAGCGTCCGTTCTGTCCGATCATTACGGTCACGGGCACGAACGGTAAGGGCTCGACCGTCGTCTATCTCGAATCGATACTCGCCAAAGCGGCTTACCGAGTTGGCTGCTATAGCTCGCCGCATCTGCTTGCGTACAACGAGCGCGTGCGTATCGGGGCTAAGCCCATAGATGATGCGGCGCTGTGCGCGGCCTTCGCCCGGGTTGAGGCGGCTCGACGTCAGGCCGGCGATGTGCCGCTCACCTATTTCGAGTTCGGCACGCTAGCCGCCTGGGAAGTATTCGCCGCGGCAGGCTGCGAGGTGCTGGTGCTGGAGGTGGGGCTGGGCGGTCGCCTCGACGCGGTCAATCTCTACGATCCCGATGTGGCGCTCGTGACGACCGTCGATCTCGACCATCAGGACTGGTTGGGTCCTGATCGAGAAGCGATCGGACGCGAAAAAGCGGGCATCTTCCGCGCCGGCCGGCCGGCTCTCTGCGCCGATGCCGATCCACCGGCCAGCCTCTTGCGCCAGGCCGAGGTCTTGGGCGCGCCGCTGCAATTGATCGGGCGCGATTTCGGCTTTCAGCCCGATGCCGAAAACCGCTTGCAATGGCGTTATTGGCGCCGGCGCGCCGACGGCAGCCTCGAGCGCCGCAGCCTCGCTTATCCGGGGTTGCGTGGCGCAGTGCAGCTTAGGAATGCGGCCTTGGCCATCGCCGCGCTCGATACCCTCGCGCCGCGCTTGCCCGTGACCATGCAGGCCATCCGTGAAGGCTTGATCTATGCCGAGTTACCCGGGCGTTTCCAGGTCTTGCCCGGGCGGCCCGCCATCGTGCTCGATGTCAGCCATAATCCGCAGGCCGTGCGGGTGCTGGCGGATAATCTCGGCAGCATGGGTTTCTTTGCCAAGACCTATGCGGTACTTGGCATGTTGGCCGACAAGGATGTGGCGGGCAGCATCGCCGCCTTGCGCGGGCGTGTCGACCACTGGTTCCTGGCCGACCTGGACGGTCCCCGCGGGATGCGCGCCGAGGCCCTGGCGGCGCGGCTTGGCGAGGCCGATCCGGGCGCGGCCGCGAGTCTTCATCCCAATCCCGGCGAAGCGCTGGCGGCGGCGCGGGAGCGGGCAGGGGAAAATGATAGAATTGTCGTCTTCGGCTCCTTTCACACTGTGGCTGCCGCCCTCAGGGCGCTAGGCCGGGCGTGAGCGGGCGGCTCGAAGGCCCAGGAGCACGGCCGAGGAACAGCACAAGCATGATCGATCCCGACGACGTCCAGCTGCAAATCAAGAAGAAGGCACGCCGCCGCCTCGTCGGCGCGGTGGCTTTCGCCAGTTTTGCCGCCCTCGTGCTGCCCATGGTCATGGATCAGGAACCGGCGCCGCCAGCCCAGGAGGTGGAGATTCGTATTCCCGGCCAGGACGACAAGCCGTTCCAACCGCACTGGGGTGGCGTGCCCGTGCCCCAGGAGGCGCCCGCGCCGGCCAGCGAGCCTGCCGTGAGCGCGGCTCCGCCTGCCGTGACGCTGCCCAAAGAGGCGGCTGCCGCTGCCACTGCCACGGCGCCGGCCGGCAAGTCCGAGGCGACGCCGCAGAACGTGGCGCGCGTGCTCGATGCAGTTCCGACTAGCGCCGTGCCCCCCAAGTCCCAGCCAGAAAAACCGGCGCCCGAGACGAAACCAACGCTGCCCGAGGTGAAACCAGAGCCGAAGCCGGCGCCCAAGCCTGAGCACAAGGTGGCGAAAGTCGACGAAGCCGAGCGTGCCGCCGCCATCCTGGCGGGCAAGAGTGCCGAGCCGGCGGCCACGGGTGGCACGGGCGCGTATGTGATCCTCATCGGCGCCTTTGCCAACGAAGCCAATGTGAAAAACATCAAGACGAAGCTGGGCGAGCTGGGCATCAAGGTTTATACAGAGCCTCTCGATTCGCCCCAAGGCAGGAAGACGCGGGTGCGCGCCGGTCCTTTCCAGAGCCGTGAGGCGGCCGAGCGGGCGCTGGAGAAGATGAAACGCATCGGAGTTTCCGGCGTTGTTGCGGCCAAATGACGGTTTTCGATTATGGCGTCATCGCCATCGTCGGGGTTTCGCTTTTGATCGGCCTCTGGCGTGGTGTGGTCGGCGAGCTGATCGCGCTGGCGGCTTGGGTGCTGGCGTTTTTTGCGGCGCGCGAATTTGGAGCGGAGGTGGGGGTAGGTGTATTCACCGGCATCGCCGACCCTGCGCTTCGCACCTTGGCGGGCTGGGTGAGCGTGTTTGCGGCGGTGCTCGTCGTCATGTCGCTTGGGCGTTTGGCCGTCAGCAGCATGATCCGCGCTTTGGGGCTGGGGCTATCGGACCGCTTTCTGGGGCTCTTGTTCGGCTTCGCCCGGGGCGTGCTCATCGTGCTCGTGCTCGTGGCCGTGGGCGGCATGACGACCTTGCCCCGACAACCGTGGTGGGCCCAGGCGCAGCTGGCGCCGCCGCTCGAAACCGCGGTGCTGGCGGCCCGCGAATGGTTGCCGGAAGATGTGGCAAAACGGATCAAATTTAGATAGTTAGGAAGGTTCTATGTGCGGTATCTTGGGCGTAGTCGCCACCACCCCGGTCAACCAGCTTCTCTACGATGGGCTCATGGTGCTGCAGCATCGGGGCCAGGACGCGGCGGGTATCGCCACGGCCGAGGGCAATACCTTTCATTTGCACAAAGGCCCGGGCCTGGTGCGCGATGTGTTTCGCACGCGCAACATGCGCGCCCTGCCCGGCAACTGGGGCATCGGTCACTGCCGCTACCCGACTGCGGGCTCGGCTTGGAACTTTGCCGAGGCCCAGCCTTTTTACGTGAATTCTCCGTTTGGCATCACGCTCGCGCACAACGGCAACTTGACCAATGCCGAGGCATTGAAGCGGGAGATGTTCGAGCAGGATTTGCGCCATGTGAATACCAACTCCGATTCAGAGGTGTTGCTCAACGTGCTCGCGCACGAGCTGCAGGCGGCCGCTAAGGGGCCGCGCCTCGATCTGGATACCATCTTCACGGCTGTGGCCGGCGTGCACCGCCGTTGCAAGGGCGCCTATGCCGTGGTGGCCATGATCGCCGGCTATGGCTTGCTGGCGTTCCGCGACCCCTATGGCATCCGCCCCTTGGTGGTGGGAAATAACGCCACGGCGGACGGACCCGAATATCTGGTGGCTTCCGAATCCGTCGCCCTCGACACACTCGGGTTTCAGGTGCTGCGCGACGTGGCGCCGGGCGAGGCCATCTTCATTGACCTCGAGCGCCGCTTTCATGCCCGCCAGTGCGCCGAGCATCCAGTTCTCGCGCCTTGCATCTTCGAGTACGTCTATCTCGCTCGGCCCGATTCGATGATGGATGGCGTGTCCGTTTATGAAACCCGTTTGTCGATGGGGGAGTTCCTGGCTGAGAAGGTAAGAAAGTACATTCCGGTGGAGGAAATCGACGTGGTGATTCCCATCCCGGATTCCAGCCGGCCTTCCGCCATGCAGCTCGCCCAAAAGCTGGGCATTCCCTACCGCGAGGGCTTCGTCAAGAACCGCTATGTCGGCCGTACCTTCATCATGCCCGGCCAGGCCATGCGCAAGAAGTCTGTGCGGCAAAAGCTCAATACCGTCGGCCAAGAATTCAAGGGCAAGCGGGTGCTGCTCGTCGATGATTCCATCGTGCGCGGCACGACGAGCCGGGAGATCGTGGAAATGGCCCGCGCCGCCGGCGCCTTGAAAGTGTATTTCGCCTCCGCCGCGCCGCCGGTGCGCTATCCGAATGTGTACGGCATCGACATGCCGACCCGGGCCGAGCTCATCGCCACGGGCCGCACCGGTGACGAGATCGCGCGGGAAATCGGCGCCGATGCGCTCGTGTACCAGGATCTGGAAGCGCTCGTAGCCTCCATCACCGCCTTGAATCCGGCGCTGACGCGCTTTGACACTTCCTGCTTCAACGGCTGCTACATCACCGGCGATGTGACGCCTGAGTATCTGAACGGGGTCGAGTGTAAGCGCAGCGGCAAGGCCAAGCCGGGCGATGAAGATGGCACGGCTTCGCGCCAGATGGTGCTGGGCCTGGCGCCGAGCGAGGGGCAAGATTGATGGCGGCGGCTCCGTTCCAACTGGAAACCCTGGCTGTGCGTGCCGGCCAGGAGCGCAGCCAGTTCGGCGAGCATGCCGAGGCGCTATACCTGACCTCCAGCTTCGTTTTCGAGAGCGCCGCCCAGGCGGCAGCCCGGTTTTCCGGGGAGGAGGAGGGCAATGTCTACGCCCGCTTTTCCAATCCCACAGTGAGCATGTTCCAGCAGCGCCTGGCCGCCCTGGAGGGGGCCGAGGACTGCGTTGCCACGGCGAGCGGCATGTCGGCCATCATGGCCCTGTGCCTGGCGCACTTGCAAGCCGGCGACCACATCGTCGCTTCCAATGGCCTTTTTGGCGCTACCTTGCAGCTATTCGGTAACATTCTGTCGCGCTGCGGCATCGCCTGCACTACCGTGCCCCAGACCGACCCGGCGGCTTGGGAGGCGGCGATCCGCCCTGAGACCCGGCTCTTCTTCCTGGAAACCCCCTCGAATCCGCTCACCCAGGTGGCCGACATCCACGCCCTGGCGGAAATCGCCCATCAGCGTGACATCCTGGTGGCGGTGGACAACTTCTTCTGCACCCCCATCCTGCAACGCCCCCTGGCACTGGGGGCGGACCAGGTGGTGCATTCGGCCACCAAGGATCTCGATGGCCAGGGTCGGGTGCTGGGCGGCGCCGTGTGCGGTCCCCGGAAGCTCACCGATGCCATCTTCAAGTACCTGCGCACCGCTGGGCCGACCCTGTCCGCCTTCAATGCCTGGGTGCTTCTAAAGGGCCTGGAAACGCTGAAACTCCGCATCGAGGCCCAGTCCGCCAGCGCCCTGCAGCTGGCGACCTGGCTCGAAGCCCATCCAAAAGTGGCAAGGGTGTATTACCCGGGGCTCGGCTCGCATCCCCAGCATGAACTCGCCATGCGTCAGCAAAAACGCGGCGGCGCCATCGTCAGCTTCGAGCTGAAAGGGGGGAGGGCAGAGTCCTGGCGGGTGGTCGATAGCTGCCGCTTGCTTTCCATCACCGCCAATTTGGGCGATACCAAGACTACCATCACCCATCCGGCCGCCACGACCCACGGCCGCATCAGTCCCGAGGCGCGGGCGGCGGCGGGTATTTCCGAGGGGCTGTTGCGCATTGCCGTTGGCCTTGAGGCTGTGGCCGACATCCAGGCCGATCTGGAGCGGGGTCTTACCGGCGTCTGAGGCCATGCCCACTCTGGACATTGACCGGCTTCGCCCCGGCATTTTCATTTCCCTGGCCGAAGTGGGCTGGCTCAACCATCCCTTCTTGCTCAATCAGTTCCGCATTACCAACGACAAGCAAATCCAGGCGCTCCGGGAGATGGGCCTGAAATGCGTGGCGTGGGATCCAAGCCAGAGTACCGTGGCGCCATTGCCCGAAGCGGCGCAGTCCGAAGCCGAACCGGATTTCGGCGCCCTGGCGCTGGCCGGGATGCTCGACGAGAAGCGCCAGCGCATTGCGCGGGTGCAAGCGCAGCGTGAACGCTTGGCCCGGCGCGAGCGGGAGTTTGAACAAGCGGCTGTTTCCGCCGCCGAAGTGTTGCAGGCGATGGGCGCGCGTCCCGCCGAATCTCACGCCAAGGCCCAGGCCATGGTGGGGCGCATGGTGGAGGGGCTGCTCGGAGCCGAGAGCGTCGCCATCCATCTGGTGAACTTGAAGGGCAAGGACCACGGCCTGGCCTTTCATGCTTTGAATGTGATGGTGCTGTCTTTGCTCCTGGGCCAAGCCATGAAGCTGCCGGCCGAGGATCTGAAGAACCTGGGGCTGGGAGCGCTGTTCCACGATGCGGGCAAGGGGGAAATCCCGCCCCGCATCCTGCGCGCCGCCAGCCGCACCCCGCCGGAAGAAGAGTTCTACCGGGCCCACGTGGGCTATGGCATCAAGGCCGTGGCGGGCATGAAGCAGATGAGCACATCCGCGCGTAACATCATCGCCTGCCACCACGAGCGCTGGGATGGCAGCGGTTTTCCCAACCGCCTTGCCGGCGAGAAGATCCCCCGGCTAGCCCGCATCGTCGCCATCGCCAATCGCTACGACAACCTTTGCAATCCCTTCGATCTGAAGCAGGCGAAGACGCCTGCCGAGGCGCTTGGCCAGATGTTCCGGGACGAGGCCAAGCACTACGATCCCGAGCTGCTACAACGTTTCGTCAAGACCATGGGGGTGTTTCCTCCGGGTAGCTTTGTTGGCCTCGACAATGGCGCCGTCGGGCTCGTGGTCGAGAGTGATCCTACCGATCTGCTGCATCCTGTCATCATGTTGTACGACCCGGATGTGCCGCGTAGCGAGGCCATCCTGCTCGATCTGCGCGATACCGGTCTGAAGATCGAGGCCGCGCTTAGTCCTGCCAAGCTACCCGTTGCCGTAGTGGAATACCTAGCGCCGCGGGGGCGCATCGATTACTACATCGAAGGCGCCGCCTGAGGCGGCCGCGTGCTATACTGCGCTCCCCTTTTTGGTCGGGCTTCAGTCTCCCGCGCCATGCCTTGAAGACGATAGACGTCTTTCCGGTTTCACCTCCCTGACGAGTGTCTGCCCGGACTGGCCTGCGTACCGCAGGTGGCCGACATCAGGAGCTTTACCCCATGAAATTCACCGAGCTGGGCCTCTTGCCCGAGTTGTTGCGCGCCGTGGACGACACCGGCTATAGCGAGCCGACCCCGATTCAGCGCGAAGCCATTCCCGTGGTGCTCCAGGGCCGCGACTTGATGGCTTGCGCCCAGACCGGCACCGGCAAGACCGCCGGCTTCACCCTGCCGCTCTTGCAGCGCCTCATGATAGGCCGCCAAGATCGCCTGAGTCGGGCGATGAGCAAGGCGCCGCGGGCTTTGGTGCTGACGCCTACCCGGGAGCTAGCGCTGCAGGTGGAGGAAAGCGTGCGCACCTACGCTAAGCACCTGCCGCTGACCTCGCTCGCCATGTTCGGCGGCGTCGGCATGAATCCCCAGATCGCCGCCCTGCGCCGCGGTGTCGATATTCTGGTGGCCTGTCCCGGCCGCCTGCTGGACCACGTGAACCAGCGCACCCTCGACCTATCCGCCGTGGAAATCCTGGTGCTGGACGAGGCCGACCGGATGCTGGACATGGGCTTCATCCGCGACATCCGCAAGATCCTGGCCCTGCTGCCCGCTAGGGGCGCCCGCCAGAACTTGATGTTCTCTGCTACTTTTTCGGATGAGATCAAGCAGCTCGCCACCGGCTTTCTGCACGATCCCGCCTATGTGGAAGTGGCGCGGCGCAATGCCCCGGCGGAAAGCGTACGGCAAAAGGTCATTCCCCTCGATCGAGAGCGCAAGAAAGACGCCTTGCTCCACCTGTTCGAGACTAAGGGCTGGCACCAGGTCTTGATCTTCGCCCGTACCAAGCACGGCGCCGATGCCTTGGCGCGTCTTTTGGAGAAAAACGGCATTCGCTCGGCCGCCTTGCACGGCAACAAGACCCAGGGCGCTCGGGTGCGGGCACTGACCGAATTCAAGGAAGGCAAGCTCGCGGCTCTGGTAGCCACCGACATTGCCGCTCGGGGCATCGATATCGACCAGCTGCCCTATGTGATCAACTATGAGCTGCCCAACGTCGCCGAAGACTACGTGCACCGCATTGGTCGTACCGGCCGCGCCGGGGCCGAAGGGGAGGCTTATTCCCTCGTCTGCCACGATGAGAAGGATTATCTCAAAGGCATCGAGCGGCTCATCAAAAAAGATCTCGAACGTCTGGTATTGCCTGGTTTCGAGCCGTTGCTAAGTCTTGAGCATCCCGCCAAACCGAATCCGCCCAGGCCCGGCCAGGCCCGGCAGGGCCAAGGCCGCAAGCCGGTCAGCGCCGCGCCACGCCAAGGCCGTTCCACCCAGACTGCGGGCGCTTGCCGGACAGAACCGGGCGGGATGGCGGGGCGACCGGTGCCCTGCTTGCAGCGTCATGGCAGCCGGCATCACTGATGCCGCTTGCTCCGAATGCCCGGGCCGAGGACTCTGTTGGTGCTTCGTAGCGGGATGGGGGAGTTCATGAATTCGTTTTTTTCGATGGGAATTGTCGCTTCATTCTGTTTTTTTGTATTTGCAGAAAGCTTATTCTCGCAACGTCGAACTCATTGCCAATGGAGGCTGATATGAAATCTTTCGTCCTTTTCGCCGCAGCGCTGGTGTTCGGCTTGACGCTCACTGTCAGCGATGCGGAAGCCGCCAAGCGTTTCGGTGGCGGCAAATCCACGGGGATGCAGCGCGAAGCCGTGCAGCCGCCGCCAGCTGCGGCGCCGATGGCTGCCAAACCCGCGCCGGCTGCGGCGGCCCCAGCCGCGCAACCCAAGCGTTCCTGGATGGGGCCCTTGGCGGGTCTGGCGGCGGGCTTGGGTCTGGCGGCCCTTGCCGCGCATTTCGGCTTTGGTGAGGAACTGGCCACCATGCTCCTGATCGGCCTGATGGCGCTGGCCGTCTTGATGGTGATCGGCTTCATCATGCGCAAGCGGACCGCGCCGCCTGCCGCCGCAGGCATGCAATACGCCGCGGCTGGCGCAGGTTACGGGCAGACTGCGCCGTCCATGCCTGAGTATGTGCCTGGCAGCGCAAGCAGCGCAGGCGCAGCCGGGCAAGCCAGTGGCTATGCGGGTAACATCCCTGCGCATTTCGATGTGGAGAGCTTCGTCCGCCATGCCAAGGTGAATTTCATCCGCCTACAAGCCGCCAACGATGCCGGCAATCTCGAAGACATTCGTGAATTCACCACGCCGGAAATGTTCGCTGAAATCAAGATGAACATCGTCGAGCGTGGTGGTGTGCCGCAGCAGACCGACGTGGTCTCCCTTGAAGCTGAGGTAATCGATGTCGCGGAAGAAGCGCAGCGTTATGTCGTCAGCGTCCGCTTCCATGGCCTGATCCGCGAAGACGCGGCAGCCAGCGCCGAAGCCTTCGACGAGATTTGGCACATGACCAAGCCGGTCGACGGCAGCCGTGGCTGGGTGGTCGCCGGCATCCAGCAGCGCCAGTAAATCGCTGTTCCACGCATGTTTTGGCCAAGCCGTCAGGTTTTCCTGGCGGCTTTGTCGTGTGCGCCCGGTACGGGCGCACACCCAATGGGTGAGCGGCATCGAATGACCATGCTAGGCCGTCGGTTCAAGGCGCTGCCACGCGAGGGCGCCTGGCATTATGGCGATGTTGTTTACCGCGGCAGATAGACCGCTTCGACATAGGGCGGTAGCTCGGGCTGGAGCACCCCATAAATGAGGATGTGGCGCGTCAAGACAGAATCCCAGGCGACAGGCACGATGGCCAAGGCCGGCATGGCCCCCCTTGGATCTTGTCGGGCGCACCAGCGGCGCGCCGCTGCTTGGGCGGCGGCAAAACTCGGGAATATGCCGCGCAGCGCTGGATTGCGAATCGATAGAAAGTCAGCGCTGCGCCGATCCAATAACTCGTCCTTGCCCAGATACTGCACGCCATAACCATCGGCTGGGCGAGGGAGCGGTAGCTCCTCTAGCAGGAAAGGGTCGCCGAAAGCGAGGGGATGCTCGGGGGAAAAATCGAAGTTGCGCATGGTGCTTCTTTTACCACGAGCTGAGCGCTGAAAGCAGCCATGCCAGCACACCAGCTGCAATCGCTCTTTTTTCTGCACGCGCAGAGGGTTTGTTGTGGAAGGTTTGTTGTGGAGATGGGTTGACAAGTTTTTTGTGTGCTGTAGAATGCG